>BCRI01000059.1 GCA_001552515.1 Sphaerimonospora mesophila NBRC 14179 = JCM 3151 | reverse complement strand
GCGGGAAGGTCAACCCGCCGATCCGCTCGAAGGAGGACAACGAGGCGATGTGGCGGCGCGTCGCCGACGGCACCATCGACTGGGTGGCCTCCGACCACGCCTGCTGCATGGAGGCGGAGAAGGGCGAGCAGCTGTGGCCCGCGCGGCCCGGCTTCGGCGGCAGCGCGCTCAACTATCCGGTGCTGTTCTCCGAGGGACACCTCAAGCGGGGGCTCCCGCTCACCCGGGTCGCCGAGGTCCTCTCGGCCAACCCGGCCCGCGCCTACAACCTGTGGGGCCGGAAGGGCAGCCTCGCCGTCGGCTTCGACGCCGACCTCACCATCGTCGATCCCGGCCTGACCCAGACCGTCACCACCGAGCTGTGCCTGTCGGGCCAGGACCACTGCCCGTTCGAGGGGATCGAGCTCACCGGCTGGCCGGTCACCACGGTCGTGGGCGGGCAGGTGCGGTTCCGCGACGGCGAGGCCGTCGGCGAGCCCGCGGGACGCTACGCGCACGACGCCTGATCAGCCCGCTCTAAACATCAGACCTATTGACAGTCGCCTGATGTCGACCCTACGTTTGCCAAAACCCTGTTCCGCTCCCCGGAACAGGGTGGCCAACCCTCGCACCACTCCCAGGAGCGTTCCAGATGAGCCCTGAGGCGATCATCGACGGACTGTTCGCCGGTTCCGTCTACGCCCTTGTCGCGCTCGCCCTGGCCATCGTCTTCCAGCCGACGAGGATCATGAACTTCGCCCAGGGCGAGGTGCTGATCCTCGGCGCCGCGGTCGCGTACCAGATCGTGGCGCTGGAGAAGATGGGCTGGGCGGTCGCCCTCGTCGTGACGATCGTGGCAGCCGCGCTCATGGGCGTGCTCATGGAGCGCATGATCATGCTGCCGGTCCGCCTGTCGGGCTCGCGCTACGCGTGGATCATCGCGACGCTCGCCGCGGCCCTGATCTTCCAGTCGCTGTTCAACCTCGGTTACTTCGACGTTGACGCGCTGCGGCCCGATCCCGTGATCGCGGGTGGCTTCGAGATCGCCGGCGTCTCCGTGGAGTGGCAGGAGCTGCTGGCCATCGTCGTGGCCCTGGCCGTCATGGCGGGCTACGACCTGTTCCTGCGGCGGTCGGTCTACGGTCGTGCGATCAGGGCGACCGCGCACAGTTCCGACACCTCGGTGCTCATGGGGATCCCCGTGCAGCGCATCGTGGTGATCTCGTTCGTGATCGCGGCCGTCATCACCGCGGTCGCGGGCCTGCTCGCCGCCCCGGTGATCTTCATCGCGCCCGCGACCGGCCTGATCTTCACCATCAAGGGCTTCACCGCCGCGGTGATCGGAGGCGTCGGGTCGCCGCGCGGAGCGCTGATCGGCGGCATGATCGTCGGCCTGCTCGACACCGTGGTCCGGAGCGTGGTCGGCGGAACCGTCGGAAACTTCGCGGTGTTCGCCGCCCTCGCGGTGATCCTGATCGTCTTCCCGTCCGGACTGTTCGGCAAGCCCATGGAGGCACACTGATGGCAACCGCGGAATCCGCTCCCGCGGAACGGGCCGGTTCCATGTTCGACACGGAGCTCTATCACCGGGTACGGACCGTGGCCATGGGCACTCTCGTGGTCATCTCCATCGCGGTGCTCCTCATGTGGCCGGCCATCACCGACTACTACAGCTACAACGCGTCCTACTACAACGGCATCGTCGCCTCCGCCGCGATCAGCGCGATCCTCACGATCTCCCTCAACCTCTCCATGGGGTACGGCGGGATGCTGTCGATGCTGCACAGCGGCCTGCAGCTCGCCGGGGGCTACGCCACCGCCTACGTCGTGGTCAAGGCGAGCGGCTCATGGCTGCTGGGCGTCGTGGCCTCGGTGGGGGTCGGCGTGCTCGTCGCCGCCCTGGTCCTGCTGGTCAGCCTCCGGGCGACGTACCTCTACTTCGGCATGATCACATTGGCGGCCAACCTGATCGTGATCGAGATCGGCCGCGAGTGGGAGTCCGTGACCGGGGGCATCGTCGGCCTCAGCGGCGTGGCCCCCAAGCTGGGCGACGAGCCGATGTCGAAGCAGGTCTTCTATTACGTGGTCCTCGGGGCCCTCGTCCTCGCGTACATCGTGCAGCGCAACATCGTGCGCAGCGGGGTCGGACGGGCGGCGATGGCCGTACGCGAGTCCTCGGACACCGCCTCGGCCATGGGCATCTCCCCGGCCCGGGCCAAGCTGCTGCTGTTCAGCATCTGCGGCGGGATCGCGGGCCTGTCCGGCGCGCTGTACGCGCTGCAGCTCGGGTTCATCAACCCCGACGTCGGCCTGCTCGACAACGGGATCATCTTCTTCGTCGGGCTGTTCCTCGGCGGGATCTCCACGCTGGTCGGGCCGGTGATCGGCGTCGGCTTCATCGCGGTGCTCGTCGAGCTCATCAAGGACCAGGCCCGCTACACCACGCTCGTCCTCGGCGTCCTGCTGCTGCTCGCCATGATGGTGATCCCGAGGGGGGTCGTGGGCACCTGGAAGGCGTCGCGGGCCGGCCGCGACCGGGTGTCCGACCCCGGCGACGAGACGCTGCCCGAGGAGGTCCCCGATGTCGTGCCGGAGGTCCGGGACGCCGATCCCGGGGTGCCCGCGCTCGAGGGGATCGGGCTCGTCAAGCACTTCGGCGGGGTGCACGCCGTCGACGGCGTCGACATCAAGATCATGCCTGGTACGGTGCACGGGATCATCGGCCCCAACGGGTCGGGCAAGTCCACCCTGGTCTCCTGCCTGACGCGCTATCACCGGATCGACTCCGGCAAGGTGATGATCTTCGGTGAGGAGGCCGCGCAGGCGCCGCATCGCGTCGCGGCGGCCGGCGTGACCCGGGTCTTCCAGGTTCCCCACCTGTTCGAACGCGTCAGCGTGCTCGACAACGTGCTCACCGGGATGCGGATGCAGGAGACCTACACCTGGCTCGGCGCCACCCTCCGGTCTCCGGCCTACCGCCGCCAGGACCGCGCGGAACGGGCCGAGGCGCTCGAACTGCTCGCCTTCGCCGGGCTGGCCTCCCGGGCCGACTGGCTCGCCTCCTCCCTCTCACACGGTCAGAAGCGGCTGCTGGAGGTCGTGCGGGCGGTGGCGACCCGGCCCAAGGTGCTCATCCTCGACGAGCCCGCCACCGGCCTGACCTCCGACGAGCTCGACGCCCTGGCCCGGCTGTGCCGGACGCTGCGGGAGCGTGGACTCGCGGTCGTCCTCATCGAGCACAACGTGGACTTCGTGATGGGACTCTGCGACGAGATCACGGTCGTGGAGAGCGGGAAGGTCATCGAACGGGGTGATCCCGAACGGGTCCAGAACTCTCCGGCGGTGCTCGAGGCCTACCTCGGTCATCCCGAACTCATCGAGGAGACGGCGTGAGCAGATTGCTGGAGATCTCCGGGCTCGTCGCGGCCTACGGCGGGGTGCGCGCCCTCGACGGACTCGACCTGCATGTCGACGAGGGCGAGTTCGTGGTGCTGCTCGGCCCCAACGGGTCCGGCAAGACCACCACGATGAAGACCGTGTCCGGGCTGCTGAAGCCGGTGTCCGGGCGGATCCGCTTCGCGGGCGGGGACCTGGCCGGGGTGCCCGGCTGGAAGCGCCCCTCCCTCGGCCTGTGCCAGGTGCCCGAGGGGCGGCAGATCTTCCCCGACCACACCGTCATGGAGAACCTGCACCTGGGCGCCTTCCCCGTACGGCGCAAGCGGGCGGAGGCCGAACGCAGGCGTGCCGAGGTGCTCGACATCTTCCCCCGGCTGTCCGAGCGCGCGACCCAGCTCGCCGGCACGCTGTCGGGCGGCGAGGCGCAGATGCTCGCCATCGCCCGGGCGCTCATGGCGGGGCCGCGGCTGCTCATGCTGGACGAGCCGTCGCTGGGCCTCGCCCCGCTGAAGGTCGCCGAGCTGTTCGGCTACCTCAAGCGGCTGCACGACGAGACCGGCCTGGCCGTCCTCCTCGTGGAGCAGCAGGCCGGCACCGCGCTGAAGCTGGCCGACCGGGGCTATGTCCTGGAGCGCGGACGGGTCTCCGTGGAGGGCACCGGCGCCGAGCTCCGAGAGGACCCCCGGGTCCAGGCGGCCTACCTCGGCCGACTCCGTCAGAACACCGCCTGATCAGCGCGCACGGGAAGGACGAGACAACCATGCGGCAGGCAGATCGGCTCTTACGGGGCGGCTTCGTGGTCACCATGGACGCGGAGCGGACCGTCTACGAGGACGGATACGTCGCGATCAGGGACGGCCGCGTCGTCGGCGTCGGCCCGGACCGCGAATGCGACTTCGAGGCGGCGGACACGCGCCGGCTCGGCGAGGTGGCGGTTCTCCCGGGCATCGTGAACGGGCACACCCACCTGTCCAACGGCATCTCCCGCGGCCTGTTCGACGAGCTGCCGCTCGCGGACTGGGTGGACCGCGGCATGTGGCCGACGCTGCGGGCGAACGACGCGGAGACCACCTACCACGGCGCGCGGGTGGCGCTGGCGGAGAACCTGCTCAACGGGGTCACCACCACGGTGGTCGGCGAGTTCGGCAGTCCGAATCACGACGCCATGGACGGCGTGCTCCGGGCGGTCACCGAGTCCCGGTCACGTGCCGTCGTGGCCCGGATCTCGGTCGACTCCGCCGACGACCACGACCCCAGTCAGGCCACCGCGCCGGACGTGCGCGAGTCCATCGAGGACGCGCTGGCCGAGGTGTCCAGGCTGCGCGGCGAGTACGGAGGCCCGCTGGTCGAGGTGGTCCCCGAGGCCCTCGGCGTGCTCCGCTGCACCCCCGAGATGGTGCGGGAGTTCACCGCGTATGCCCGAGCCGAGGGCACCCGGATGACGATGCACGTGGCCAGCTCTCCCGACGAGCGGGACGAGGCCCTGCACCGGTTCGGCAAGGGCTCGATCGAGCGGCTGGCCGAGCTGGACGCGCTCGGCCCCCACCTGCTGATCGCGCACTGCGTCTGGCCGGACGAGACCGAGCGCCGGCTGCTCGCCGAGACCGGGACGGGGGTGTCGCACAATCCGGTGGCGAACCTCATGTACGCCTCGGGTGTGGCCCCGCTCGCCGAGATGATCGAGGCCGGGGTGCGGATCGGCCTGGGCACCGACGGCGCCTCGACCAACAACGGGCAGAACATGTGGGAGGTCATGAAGTCGGCGATCTTCCTGCAGAAGTCGCGCTTCGGCGCGTCCTGGGGATCGGCCGAGCTCGCGCTCGAACTGGCGACGCTCGGGGGAGCGCGGGCGATCGGGATGGACGCCGAGATCGGCTCGCTCGAGGTGGGCAAACGGGCCGACCTGATGGTGGTCGATCTGCTCCGCCCGCACCTGGTGCCGCTCGGCACCTGGCCCTCGAACCTGGTGTACTCCGGGAGCCCGGACGCGGTGCGTACGGTGCTGGTCGACGGCGTGCCGGTGGTCGAGGACGGACGGCTCACCATGTGGGATCAGGACGAGGTGGTGCGCGGCGGCAACTCCGCCGCCGATCTCATGAACACCCGCACCGGCCTGACCGACATGTACCGCCGACGTTCGAGCTGGACATGGCAGCGGTGATCAGGGCGCCGATGATGTAGACACAGGTGATTTCGGCGCGACGCGCTCTTCGCGTCGTGACTTCGGGCGGCGGCCGCGGCGACGGGCTCGCGGTCGCCGCTTTCGTGCTGCCCGCGGCCGGATTCCGGGCGTTCGCGCAGTTCATCCGGGGTCCGCGGGTCTCTTGACAGTGGACGGGGCGACCGCCCATGCTTTTGAAACGGCGTTCTCGTAGGCGAAACGGTCGACGTGGAGCCGTGATCAATGCTTGGCCGCTTCCGTACGAAGCCTGATTGCGTTTCCCCTCCACCAGTTCAGCGAACGCATCGATTCGGGGGCGATGGGTTCCCAAGCCAAGGCGGCATGATGAGGCAAGACATAACTCCGAGCCGGACCTCCCCATCGCCCCGCCGCAACCGGGCGGCGGTCTTCGCCGGGGTCGCGCTGACCCTGATCCTTGCCCTGAGCGCCTGTGGCGGCGGCGCGGGCGGCACGGGCGGCGGGGGCGCGAACAAGGCGATCGAGTCGCTGAGGGTCGCCGCCGCGTTCATGCCGACGTCGCTCGACGCGGACTCGACGAACATCAACGACATCTACACCAACTATCAGGTCGCCGCCCAGTACATGGGCACCCTGGTCCGGATCCGGCCGGACGAGGGGTCGGGGGAGAGCCTCACCTACGCCCGGGACCTGCGGCCGGAACTCGCCGAGAGCGTGACGCCCGGCGCCGACGGCCACACCTTCACCCTGCGCCAGACCACCAGCGCCGCCGGCAATCCGCTGACGAGCGAGGACGTCAAGTGGTCGGTCGAGCGCATGGTGGCCAACGAGTCCGTCGCCATGCTCCTGCTCAGCGTGGCCAACGTCGACCTGAAGAACCCGGTCACCGTCAAGGACGAGAAGACCTTCACCATCAACACAACCGGGCCGAGCACACTGCTGCTGCCGATTCTGGAGAACGCGGCGCTGGGCATCCTCGACTCCGTGGAGGCGAAGAAGCACGCCACCGCCGACGACCCCTGGGCCAGGGAATGGCTGAAGACCAACGTCGCGTCGTACGGCCCCTACACGGTCGACAAGTTCGACCCGGGCAACGAGGTCACGCTCAAGGGCCACACCGGCTACTGGTCCGGCGCACCGAAGATCAAGAGTGTCACGGTGCGCAACGTGCCCGACGCGGCCGGCCGCGCCCAGCTGCTGCAGTCCGGCTCGGTCGACCTCGACATGGGCGTTCCGCCGGTGGAGTGGAAGGCGCTGGAGAAGAACTCCGGCATCAAGACGGTGGCGATGGAGTCCCCGAGCGCTCTCCAGATCTGGATCAACACCACCAAGGCGCCGATGAGCAACGTACAGGCCCGCCGCGCCGTCGCGACCGCGATCGACAAGCAGGACATCGCCAACGGGCTGTTCCCCGGCGTCGCGAAAGCCGCCCTGGAGTGCACCGCCGCCACGGTTCCGGTCTCCGGCTTCGAGAACGCGATCCCGGCGACCGGTGACCGGGAGGCGGCGAAGGCGCTGGCGGCCGGGGCCGGACTCGACAAGCCCCTGCGGATGATCTACAACTCCGCCACCAACGTGTTCAGCGAGAGCGCCGCGCGCTTCGTGCAGGACCAGCTCAAGCAGGCCGGCATCGCCGTGGAACTGCAGGCGTTCGCCACCCAGGCCGAATATCAGGCGGCGATGGACAAGCGCGAGTGGGACCTCAACCTCGGCCTGCAGAGCCTGTTCATCAACCACCCGCTGTACGAACTGAAGATGTTCCTGACCGGGAAGTCGTCGCTGAACATCCCGGCATACGACAACAAGGCCTTCGCCGACCTGGTCGACAAGGCGCTGGCGGCCGACGGCGCCGAGGCCGAGTCGCTCACCCGTCAGGCCTGCGAACTCGCGATCAACGAGGATGTGCCGATGACGGTGCTCATGCACTCCCCCTACACCATCGCCGTGGACAAGAACGTTCCGGGTGTCCGGTCCTACCCCTACGACCGGATCTCGATCGTGGACCTGGGCTGATCGGTCTCCGGTGAGCGGGCCGGCGGCCGACCGCGAGTTCGCCGCCGGCCCGCCGCCGGGTGATCGACGCCCCTCGATCGAACCCAGCCCGGGAAGGCCGATCGCATGAAAACCCCTCCTCTGCTCCGCTTCGTCCTGGTCCGCGTCGCGGCGTTGCCGTTCACGATCCTGGCGGTGCTGAGCATCTCGTTCCTGGTCACCTCGGTGTTACCGGTGGATCCGGCCAAGACGATCGCGGGCCCGATGGCCACCGACGAGGTGGTGGCCGGGATCCGGGAACGGCTCGGCCTCGACCGTCCGCTGGTCGAGCGGTTCACCGGCTACCTCGGCTCCCTGCTCGGCGGGGACCTCGGCAGCTCATACGCGACCGGGCAGCCGGTGAGCGGCGAGATCGCGGAACGGCTGCCCGCCACCCTCACCCTGATCATTCCGGCCCTGGCGCTCGCCGCCGTCGTCGGCATCGGCCTCGGCGTCGTCGGCGCTTACCACGCCGGACGCAGGCCCGCCTCCGCCTCCGGCGGCATCGTCACCGTGCTCCAGGCGGTCCCCGACTTCCTGCTGGCGCTCGTCCTGGTCGTGGTGTTCGCGACCGGCCTGGGCGTCCTGCCCGGTCCCGAGGGCCAGTTGAGCATCGGAACAGACGTGCCGCCCAGGGTCACCGGCTCGATACCGGTCGACGCGCTGCTCGCCGGGCAGTGGCCGGTCTTCGCGGACGCCGTACGGCACCTGATCCTCCCCGTGCTCACGCTCGGCCTCACCTACAGTGCTCTGATCGCCCGGATCTCCCGAGCCTTGCTCGGCAACGCGCTGGCCATGGAATGCGTCCGCTTCGCCCGCGCCTGCGGGTGGTCGGAGTGGCGGGTCGTCCGCGGCGCCCTGCTGATCGCCCGGGTGCCCCTGCTGACCTACACGGCCGTGCTGCTGGCCGGCCTGATCGGCGGGGCCGCGATCATCGAGAAGGTGTTCTCCTGGGGCGGGTTCGGCCAGTGGACCGTCGACTCGATGCAGAAGGTCGATCTGCCGGTGATCCAGGCGATCGTGCTCTTCGCCGGGGGCGCGACCGTCGTGGTCTACCTGGCGATGGACGTGCTGTCCGGCCTGCTCGACCCGCGGATCCCGATCGGCAGGGGGAAGGACAGATGACCTCCGTCACCCATCGCCCCACCGGGCGCTCCTCCTCCCTGGCCCGGGCGAGGCGCCGGGCCAGGATCCAGTTGTGGGGATCGGTCGCCGTGATCGCCACACTGGTGCTCTATCCCTATCTGTTCGGCTGGACCCTGGAGCCCTTCTCCACCGATGCGGCCAGGGTGCTCGAGCCACCCAGCGCGCAGCACTGGTTCGGTACCGACCGGGTCGGCGCCGACCTGTTGTCCCGCACCCTGTGGGCCGGGCGGACCGACCTGCCGCTGACCCTGGCGGCCACGTTGCTGGCGCTCGTCATCGGCGCCCCGTTCGGCGCCTGGTTCGGCTACTCCGCCAGGCTCGGCGAGCGCATGATGCGGCTGATCGACGCGTTCCAGGCGCTGCCACTCCTGATCCTGATCCTGGCCCTGGTGGCGCTCAGCGGCGGCAAGGCCTACATGATCGTGGTGGCCATCGTGCTCTACGCCGCGCCGTCGTTCGTCCGGGTCGTGCGCAGTGAGGTGCTCGCGGTGAGCACCGCCCGCTACGTCGAGGCGGCCAGAGCGTACGGAGTCTCCACCCCCCGCATCCTGATCAGGCATGTGCTGCCGAACGTCACCGAGATCATCTTGGCCCAGGCCGCGCTGATCGCGGCCTCGGCGTTCCTCGCCATCTCCTCCCTCAGCTTCCTGGGCGTCGGCGTGGCGCCGCCCACGCCGACGTGGGGTGGCATGATCGCGGACAGCGTCAGCGCCCTGATCTCCGGAATCTGGTGGCCGACGCTGTTCCCGGGCCTGGCGGTCTTCGTCAACGTCGTCTGCTTCAACCTGATCGCGAACGCGATCCGCAGCACGGGCAGGTCCGGTGAGCTGTCATGACGAATGATGCGGTTCTCTCCATCAGCGACCTGTCGGTCCACTATGAGCTGGCCCGCGGTACGTCGGCCGAGGCCCTGTCCGGCGCCCACCTGGATGTCGGCAGGGGTCGCGTACACGGCCTCGTCGGCGGCTCGGGCTCCGGCAAGTCGAGTCTGATCAAGGCGGTGCTGGGGTTGTCGGCGCACAACGCCAGGGTGTCCGGGCGGATCGACTTCGCCGGCGCCGGTGACCTGCTGCGGTGCTCCGCCAAGGAGCTGCGGCGGTTGCGCGGTTCCCAAATCGGATACATCGGCCAGGACGGGGCCGGTTCGCTGCATCCGCTGATGACGGTCGGCGCCCAGTTCCGTACGTTCTTCCGCCAGCATCGGGTGCCGGGATCACGGGCTCGGCATCTGGCCAGGGCGGCCGAGTGCCTGTCCGAGGTCGGCATGCCCGATCCCGAGGCGGTGCTGCGGCAGTATCCGTTCCAGCTCAGCGGCGGCATGGCGCAACGCGTGGTGATCGCGATCGCCACCGCGCTCAGCCCGGCGCTGGTGCTGGCCGACGAACCCACCAGCGCGCTCGACCTGACCGTGCAGCGCCGGGTGCTCGATCTGCTGGCGGGCCTGCGCGCCGATCGGGGACTCGGCATCCTGCTGATCACTCACGACCTGGGCGTCGTCGCCCATTACTGCGACGAGGTCACCGTGCTGCACCGGGGCCGCGTCGTCGAGTCCGGGCCCGTACGCGAGGTCTTCGCCGATCCGCGAGACCCCTACACCCGGGCCTTGCTGCGCCGTCCGGGGGCGCCGGAACCGGCGCCGCCCGCGGGAAGGGAGGGGCGATGAGCCTGCTCGATGTCGTGGGCGTGCACAAGCGGTTCAGGAGCGGCACCGGTGTGGTTCGAGCGGTGAACGGCGTGTCCTTCGCCATCCCCGAGGGCGAGGTGCTCGGCATCATCGGCGAGAGCGGATCGGGCAAGTCGACCGTGGCCAGGATCGCGGTCGGTCTCATGCCCCCGGACGAGGGAACGGTCGTCTTCGACGGGCGAGACCTGTCCACCATGTCCGGCCGGGAGCGGCGCACGCTGCGCACCTCCATCGGGATCGTCTTCCAGGAACCGTTCGCCTCGCTCGACCCCCGGCGCACCGCGCTGGAGTCGGTGCTCGAACCGCTGGAAGTGCAGCGTCCCGGCCGTGCCGCGGCCTGTGGGCGGACGAGCGCGGCGCGGGAGGCGCTCAGCCGGGTCGGTCTCGGACCGGACCTGCAGGAGCGATACCCCGGCCGGCTCAGCGGCGGAGAGCAGCAGCGCGTCGGGATCGCCCGGGCGATCGTCACCCGGCCGCGCCTGGTGCTGCTGGACGAGCCGACCTCGGCCCTGGACCGGTCGATCCGCGGCGACATCCTCGACCTGCTCGGCTCGATCCAGCGGGAGGAGGGGCTGACCTACTGCCTGATCTCCCATGACGTCGAGACGATCAATCACCTGTCGGATCGGGTGCTGGTGATGTACCGCGGCGAGGTGGTCGAGAGCGGACCCACCGATGACGTCCTCGACTCACCGCGGCACCCGTACACGCAGGCGTTGCTCAGCGCCCGCCTGCCGCTCGACCCGCGCGCCGAGCTGCCGGTGCTGCCGCTGCCGGCCGAGCGGCCCGCCGGCGGTTCGCGGTGCCCGTTCTTCGAACGCTGCCACCGGGCGGCCGCCGAGTGCACCGCCGGGCCGATCCCGGTGGTCGAGTGCGCGCCGGGCCACCGGGTCGCCTGTGCCGGGCTCGACCTTCCGCGGTGACGAGTGAGCCCCCGTCGGTGGACGGGGGCTCGCCTCTCGCAGGGGTGGGGCGGCGATCAGCCGAAGGCGGTGGTGCCGGGCTTGACGACGCCGAGGAACGCCGCCACCAGCACCATCGCCCAGATCAGGTAGACGTACGGCAGGCAGGTCCGGATCGACCGGGTGATCGCCTGCTCGACCTCGCGGCTGGAGCCCTCGGTCATGAGCCGGCCGAAGGCCGGGCCGAACGGACGCAGTCGCCAGCGGATCAGCACGCCGCCGAGGATGCACAGGCCGTAGGCCGCGAGCTTGCCGCCCAGCCACTTCGGATTCGTCTGCACGCCGAAGGGCTCGGTCACAAAGATCATGTAGAGGCCGATGCCGACGAGGGCGGCGACCATGGCGTACCTGACCAGCAGATCAAGCCGCTGCACCACCCGGCCGAGCGGGGTGGCGCCGCGCGTGTAGTCGTAGATGACCAGGGCCAGCCAGCACAGCGCGCCGACCCAGGCGAGCGCCACCAGCCAGCCGGGGAAGTAGCCCTCGCCGAACGGGCTCAGCGCCATCAGCGTCACGCCGCTGGGCAGGAACAGCACGAGGCAGATCCGGGGCGCCATGTCGACGACGTGCATGATCTTGGCGGCCACCGAGCGTGCCGCCGGCGCGAGATCGGAGCGGAGGATGAACCGGCTGGAGTAGTAGACGCCGATGTCGCCGCCCAGCCAGTAGACGAACAGGACGAGGTGGAGAAAGATCGCCAGGCTGTGCGCGTTGAACCCGTGCACGGGTTCAACGGTCGAGATGAGGGTCATGCGGGGACGCTCCGTAGATGAGATCGTGGCCGGGCCCGTCGGGCCCGGCCACGTGTCCGTCGATGCGTGGTCGGTCGCGCTGATCGACCGGGTGTGACTGCTACATGCCGTCGCCGTCCCAGCGGCCGCGGGACCGGCTGCGCACGGGAAGGGTCGACAGGACGGGGGCGGGGATGGGGTCGCCCGGCTTCCAGGCCCGGCCGTGCGCCCAGTTGTGCGCGCCCTCGTCGGTGCGCTCGTCGGCGTGCTCGAGCGAGGCGGGGTCGGCGCCCCAGTCGAGGGCGGGCACGTCGTGGTCGTGGTCATGCCCATGGTCGTGGCCGTGGTCGTGCCCGTCGCCGTGGCCGCCCTGCAGCCGGGCCGCGTCCAGGGCCTTGGCGATCGCGATCAGGCTCCGGTCGGTGCCCTGCCCGTGCTGCACGTACTTCGCGTCGGGCTCGCCCAGGTCGTGCTGGTACTGCCAGGCCGCCGTGAGGTCGGCGATGTCCTTCTCGCTGCGCCAGGTGGGGCCGGAGCCGTGATCGTGCGAGGACTTCGACCAGCGCATGCGGCCGCCGTCCGGCCCGTAGTTGACCGCCTCGCCGCCCCAGCGCAGCCACTCGTTCTGGGTGTACCAGTTCTGCAGCTCGCCGTCGGAGCGCAGCAGCCAGGTGGCGCCGCCCTCCATCGTGGTGAAGTGGCCGTGCTTGACCCGCGCCGGCCGGAAGAAGTACGTGCCGAGGTCCAGGGTGCCGAAGTTGTACTCCATGTGGCCCTGGGTCGTGTACGCCTCCTCGTAGCAGGGGTGGTGGGCCAGGCGGTGGTCGGCCCAGCCCTCCTGGGCGTGCACCAGCCGGGTGTAGAAGCCGGTGACCGGGTCGACGTGCAGATACTTGATGAACAGGCCCGGCATGGGACCGGCGTTGGGCACCGCGTCCCACTGCATCGCCTCGCTGTCGATGACGATGACGTCCTCCCTGGCGTCCGCCCAGCGGGGGTGGGCCAGGGAGTCGACGAGGTCGAAGCCGGCGTCGCCGTACTCGCGGTAGTGCAGGATCCGCGTCCCCTCGGCGAACGTGATCGCGTCGGTCGGCACGCCCTTGGGCGCGTAGACGTACCCGCCCTTGCCGATCGTGCGTCCGCCGTACGTCATCGAGCCGTCGAGCACGTAGTACTCGGTGTTGGCGTGGTGGATGCCGGGCCCGCGACCCCAATCGGTATGGAAGTCGATCCGGAGGGAGGAGGAGCCGTCCTCCTCGTCGACGGACAGGCGCCGCTCGCTGGCCCGGCCCTCACCGTTGATGAGCTCGGCACCGTGCCAGACGTAGTCGTCTTCCTGGATCAGTTCGACATGGGGGCGCACTGTTGTGTCCTTCCGCAGATTCGAGACTCCGTGTTCCGCAATGTGGAACGCTGTTTCTAGTCAAGCTGAGCGTAATTGTCTGAGGTTTTAAGGTCAAGGCTAGGTGGCCTCGCCGAGGGGCTTCAGGTCGCGCTTGACCACCTTTCCTGCGGCGTTGCGGGGGAGGGCGGCGACCATCTGCCAGCGTTTCGGCACCTTGTAGCCGGCCAGGTTGGCACGGCAGTGCGCCTCGAGCCGGTCGATGACGCCGTCGTCGGCGGGCATGCCGACGCGCAGGACGACGTAGGCCGCGACCTCCTCGCCCCACGTGTCGGAGGCGACGCCCACCACCGCGGCCTCGGCGACCGCCTCGTGGCCGTGCAGCACGTCCTCGATCTCGCGGGGATAGACGTTCACCCCGCCAGAGATGATCATGTCCTTCTTCCTGTCGACGACGTGGACGTACCCCTCGTCGTCCAGCACGACGATGTCGCCGCAGGTGAGAAAGCCGTCGTCGGTCGTGCACTCGGCGGTGGCCGCGGGATCGTCGTGGTAGCCGTTCATGAGGAAGGGGGAGCGGCTGAACAGTTCCCCGGGCTCGCCCGGCCGGACCGGCTCGCCCGCCGCGTTCACGATCCGCAACTCGGTCATGTACCAGGCGTGGCCGACCGAGCCGGGTTTGCGATGCTGGTCGGCCGGGCGCAGGTTGGTCACGATGCCCGCCTCGGTGGAGCCGTACAGTTCGTGCACCCCGCAGGCCGGGAACGTCTCCATGACCCACTGCTTGAGCGGCCAGGGCAGCGCGGCGGCGTTGAAGTAGAGCGTGTCGAGGCTCGTCAGATCCCTGGCGGTCAGGACCTCGCGGTCCAGCGCGCGGAGCATCTGCGCGTGCGTCGGCACGAGGAAGGCGGACTGCGCGCGGTCGCGCTCGACCAGGTGCAGCAGTGCCTCGGGGTCCCATTTGCGCAGCATGGTGACCGTGCCACCGGTGTAGACGGGGGCGTAGCCGAACGCGAAGCCGGCGCCGTGGTACATGGGGGCGACCGCCACCGACACCCGCCCCGTGCCGAGCCCCCACTCGAGGGCGGAGCAGTAGAACGTCAGCGACCGGCTGCGGTGGCTGATCAGCACGCCCTTGGGCCGTCCCGTCGTGCCCGAGGTGTAGGTGATGCAGAATGGATCGAGCTCGTCGATCCGTGCGGCGGGATCCACCGCCCGCGCCGCCGCCAGCGCCTCCTCGTACGACCGGCCGGTCTGGCCCCCGTCGATGGACAGCGAGATGAGTCCGAGCTCCTCGATCGCGTCCCCGACGATCAGGGAGAGCGCGTCGTCGAGGACGATCGCGCGTGCGCCGGAGTGCTCCAGGATGAACCGGGCCTCGCTCGCGGTGAGCCGCGGATTGAGCGGCACCATGACGAGGCCCGCCTTGGCGATGCCGGCCGCGATCTCCGGGTATTCCAGCCGGTTGCCCATCAGCACCGCGACACGCTGCCCGGCGGTGAGTCCACTGGCGAGGAGTGAGCACGCCAGGCGACTGGAGCGTTCGTCGAGGGCGGCGTAGGTGAGCATGCGATCACCGTCGATCACCGCGGTGGCGCGAGGGGTGGCGCGGGCGAACTCGCGTACGCCGCCCGCGATCGACAGGGGAGCCCCGCCACGGTGGACGGTCATGTCACTTCCTCCACAGGAAATTATGTGTAGTTTGGGGTGGTTTCGTCTGATCCATACCTTAGTTTCGTGGCTGCCAGAGTGTGACGGAGATGCCGTTGGGGGTGTCGGCGCAGGCCACGATGGCCCGGCCGTGCAGCGGGTCGTCGGTCTCGACGGGCGCGCCGAGCACCCGCCCGCCGGTCCGGCGTACGCTCTCCAGCGCGGCCGCCAGGTCGTGGGTGCGGACCGACCAGCCGCTGTGTCCGAGCGAGCGAGCCGGCCGCTGCGTCGCCCGGCGGTCCACCCGGTGCTCACCCACGGCCGAGGTGACCTCGATCCGCGCGGTCTTCTCCCCGGCGAGGAACGCCAGCCGCATCTTGGTGCCCGAGGGCAGTCCCGCGACGGTGTCGAAACCGGGGGAGGAGAAGACGACGTCGTACCAGACCGACATGCCCAGGCCGTCCGGCCCCCAGAAGGCGACCTCGGCGTCGGCGTCGGGAACGTGGCAGACCACCGAGGTCAACTCGGTGAACGGCCGGTCGGGGTCGGCGGTCCACGCCTCGGTGCCGCGCACCGCCGCCGGCTGGACGAAGACCACGACGGTTCCGTCGGGAGCCGGGCACACGCCCTGGGTGACCTGCACCTCGCGCTCGCCCACCGCCACGCCGTACGTCGTGGGCGCGGTGGTCCAGGCCCGGCCCGACCGGCCGTGCTCGGCGTGAGCGGCCTCGATGTCGCGGGCGTACATGTCGATCCCGATCAGCCCGTTGTCGAGGTTGTGCGGGGACTCGGCGGGCGCGATCGGCTCGGGCACGCGTACGAGATGGATCCGCCCGGTCTCGGCGCCGGCCGCCGCCAGCGCCATCACCTCGACGTCGGCGGGACCCGAGCCCCACAGCGCGTCGGCCGTCGCCGCCGGGACGGTTCCCTCCGCCGCGACCTGGAATCCGAGGTCGTCGCGGAAGAAGTCCAGGTGGGGGCCGAAATCGGTGACCCCCACCATCGCGGCGGTGATGCCCTCGACCAACGGCTGCCGGTTGTCCTCGCTCACGTGATCCCCTCGCTGCCTGCTGTTCTCCGAGTCGTGTTCCTATTAACGGAACACTGTTTCAATCTGGCTCGGTTCACGCTAGGCTCCCCGCCAGCGGCCTGTCAACGGGCCTCTCGTCTCGGCCTTGCCATGGCCGGATCACGTGTGACCAGGGAGGAATCATGCGAGCAGCGATTTCCGGTATGCCGATCATTGAGAACCATCTCGGCGAATGGCGGGGGGAGTACATCCACGTCGACGCCGACGGCAACATCGTCGATCGCCACGCGTCGCATCTCTACTGCCGCGTCCCGGAGGACGGGAGCTTCGACATCCTGCAGACCAACACCTACACCTGGGACGACGGGCGGCAGGTGGCGTTCGACTTCGGCGGCCGGATCGACGCCGACGGCGTGTGTCACTTCGACACCGAGCGGATCATCGGAGAGATGAGCCAGGTCGACGACCAGACGATCGTGCTCACCTGGTCGTACAAGAACGACCCGAACAACTACCTCTACGAGCTGATCCAGCTGTCGCGCGACGGACAGCACAAGTGCCGGACCTGGCACTGGATGGACGGCGACCGCCTGGTCAAGCGGACGATCATCAGCGAGACCAGGGTCGCTTGAGCCGGGCTCCGGGGCGCCGGCCCGGGCGTCCCGGAGGCGCCGACATATAGCGGAACAGTGTTTCGAAATCCTTCTTCGCCTCTTCCCGGCGCGCTTCCGCAAGGTTAATATTCCGGCCACGGGAACGATGTTCCGATTTGTGGAACCGGTTGTACGTCCAACAGAAGTGGACCCGGAAATGCTGCGGTATGTCGGTCGTCGGGTCGCGGGCCTCGCGCTGGTCCTGCTCATCGTCTTGACGCTCGTCTTCTTCATGCTCAGGGCCGCTCCCGGCGGCGCGGTCGACGCCTACCTCGGCATGAACCCCACGCCTGAGAAGCGTGCCGAGGTCGAACACCGCTTCGGCCTCGACCAGCCGCTGTGGGTGCAGTACGCGAAATTCCTCGGCAACCTCGCCTCCGGTGATCTCGGGAACTCGCTGTTCAGCGACCGCCCGGTGAGCGCCATCATCGGCGAGCGCCTGCCGGTCACCCTGGAGCTCAGCCTGGCCGCCTTCCTGTTCTGGGTGGCGGTGGGCCTGGTCGCCGGGGCGCTGGCCGCCCGCCGGCGCGACTCGTTCGTCGACGGATGCGTCCGCGTGATCAGCGTCGTGGCGCTGTCCATCCCGAGCTTCTGGCTGGCACTGGTGCTGGTGGTCGTCTTCGGGCTGTACATCAAGGGGGTGCTGCCGTCCAGCGGATGGACGCCCTTCACCCAGAACCCATGGGACAACCTGCGCGGCGTCGTGCTGCCCGCCTTCGCGCTCGGACTCGGATCAGGTGCGATCATCGCGCGGACGCTGCGCGCCTCGATGATCGAGACGGCTCAGACCGACTACGTGTCCTTCGCCCGGGCGATGGGGATGTCCGAACGGCGCCTCCTGCGCCAGATCACGCTGCGGAACGCGATCATCCCGACGGCGACCGTGATCGGGCTCATGCTCGGCGTGTTCGTGAGCGGCACCGTGCTCGTTGAGAACGTGTTCAACATTCCCGGGATCGGCCAGACCATCGTCGGCTCCTTCCGCCAGCACGACTATCCGCTGGCCATCGCCTGCACGCTGATCACCGCCTCGGTCTTCCTCGTCGCCAATCTGGCCGTCGACCTCCTCTACTTCGTGCTCAACCCCCGGATACGCGCCGGGTTCCTGAACGGGACGGCTCGCTAGACATGGTGATGACCCGAGTGCCCCCACGCTCGCCCGCCGTGCGCCCGCGCCTGCCGCGGCTGTCCGCGCTGACCTGGACCGGCGTGGTCCTGCTGCTGCTGTTCCTCGTCCTGGCCGTCATCGGGCCGATGGTCGCCGGCGACTCGACCGTCAGGACCGGCGAGACCCTCGCCGCGCCCGGCACGGCGTACCTGTTCGGGACCGACCATCTCCAGCGGGACCTGTTCGCGCGTACGGCGGAAGGCGCCCGCGTGTCGCTGCTGGTGGCGGTGGCCGGGGTGGGGTTCGGCCTGGTCGTCGCGGTGCCGGCCGGGCTCGTCGCCGGATATTTCGGCGGCCGCTGGCCGGACGATGTGATCATGCGGGTCCTGGAGGCGCTCCAGGCGCTGCCGCTGTTCGTCTTCGCGCTGTTCGTCATCGGCGTCACCGGGACCGGCGACTCCGAGCTCGGCCCGCTCACGCTGACCTCGACGGCCAAGGTGGTGCTGCTTCTCGGCGTGGGTTTCATTCCGTACTTCGCCCGGGTGACCCGGTCCGCCACGCTCGTCGAAGTGCAGGAGGACTACGTCGACGCGCTGCGCGTGCTCGGCGTGCCCCGATGGCGCGTCATCGGCGGCGAGATCCTCGTCAACGTGCTTCCGCCGGTCCTGGTCCAGGCGTTCCTGTGGATCGGGGTGGCCGTCTTCGCCGAGAGCGCCCTCAGCTTCCTCGGCCTCGGGATCCAGCCGCCCCAGCCCAGCCTGGGCAACATCCTGGGCGACGCGACCGGCTACATGCTGCTCGGCGCCTGGTGGTACTCGATCATTCCGGGCCTGGTCATCCTCGTCGCCACGATCGGCTTCAACCTCGTCGGCGACGGCCTCGGCGACGCCCTCGACGCCGACGGCCGCCGCTGAGCCGCACCTTCGCATCCCCCAACTCCGCAGAGGACAATGTGATGACTGATATCTCCCGTTCCACGTTCGACCGCCGCCGCTTCCTGGCGATGACCGGCGTGCTCACCGCCGGGGCTCTCGCGCTGACCGCCTGCGGTACGGACGACTCCGCCTCCACGGGCGGCGCCGGTGACGGCGCGGCCGCCGGCGCGCCGGTCGAGACGCTCGCGTTCGGTGTCGTCTCGATCTCCGACTACATGAACCCGCTGTCCACCACCTCCAAGCGAGTGCAGTGGATCACCGACCCCGTGGTGGAGCCCCTCTACACCTACGACTCCTCGCTGAAGTCGGTCCCGCTGCTGGCCGACGGCGAGCCGGAGATCTCCGCGGACGGCATGACCTGGACGATCAAGCTCAGGGAGGGCGTCGCCTACCACAACGGCGACCCGCTCACCGCCGACGACGTGGTGGCGAGCATCGAGTTCGTCTCCGACCCCAAGAGCACGAGCGACTGGACGTCCTTCTTCGCCGGCTACGTCAAGGGCGCGGAGGCCGTCGACGAGCGCACCGTGAAGATCACGCTGGCCGTGCCGTTCGGTGTGCTCCGCTCCCACCTCACGAACCTGCCCATCGTGCACAGGGACTTCGTCAAGCGGACCGACACCACCATGGGCACCGGGCCGTTCAAGATCGACAAGGTGACCCAGGGGCGGGAGGTGTCGCTCGTGCGCAACGACGCCTACCACGGGACGAAGCCCGCGCTGCGCGGCGTCGTCTTCCAGGCCATCCCCGACCCCGCCACCCGGATGGTGAACCTCCGCGAAGGCAAGATCCACATCATGACCGACGTCGCCCCCGAGAGCGTCGGCCTGCTCAAGCAGGACAGCGCCATCAAGGTGCACGAGATCAGCGCGCCCAGCGACCTCATCACGTACTTCGTGACAGACAAGGCGCCCTTCGACGACGTCAAGGTGCGGCAGGCGCTCGCGCACGCCATGGACCGCAAGGGCGTACGCGACATCGTCTTCGCCGGAAGCGCCGAGATCGCTCAGGGCCCGATCGGCCCGGCGGTCGAGGGCCACGACCCCTCCATTCAGATCTACGGCGAGGGCCCGGACGCGGCCAAGGCCAAGGCGCTGCTGGCCGAGGCCGGCGTGACCTCCCTGGAGTTCACCCTGATGGTCACCGGGGACGCGCTGATGAAGAACGTCGGCCAGGTGCTCGTCGAGGGCTGGAAGCAGGCCGGCATCACCTGCACCCTCGAGGTCCTCGACTTCAGCCCCTGGGTGAAGAACTGGGCGACCGGCGAATACCAGATGGCGATGACCTCGTTCGAGAGCGGCTTCGGCGCCGGTCGCACCGCCTTCAGCCTGATCGGCCCGATGAGCTCGAAGAACCCGCTCAACTTCGGCTACAAGAACGACGAGGTGGACAAGCTGCTCGGCGAGGCGTGGGCGGCCACCGACGACGCCGCGCGGGCCGAGGCGTGCAAGAAGATCAACGCCATCCTCGCGACCGACGCCATCATGATGCCGCCGGTCCATCCCAAGCTCATCGTGGCGCAGCGCACGGAGATCACGCCGATCGACGAGACGCTCATGAGCGTCAGCCGGGTCCCGGTCCCCCCGCTCAGCGCCGTCTGATGGTCGCCGCATCCAGGGCCGCCGCCGGGGCGCCCGGGCCGTCCCCGGCGGGCCTCCCGCTGCTGTCCGTACGCGATCTCGCCGTCACCTTCCGCACCAGGGACGGCGAGGTGCCCGCGGTGCGCGAGGTCTCCTTCGAGCTGGCCCGCGGCGAGATCCTCGGCCTGGTCGGGGAGTCGGGATCGGGAAAGAGCACGCTGCTCACCGCGTTGATGCGCATGCTGCCGCGGAACGCCGCGATCACCGCGGGTCGTGTCGGCTTCGACGGCACGGACCTGCTGTCGCTGCGCGAGCACGGCATGCGCCGGCTGCGCGGCGACCGCATCGGACTGATCCCGCAGCGGCCGATGACCTCGCTGTCCCCGGCCACTCCCGTCGGCCGGCAGTTGCGCTGGCACCTGGACGGGCTCGACGGACCCGACGGCGCCGGGCGGCTCAGCGAGCTGCTCGGCGGGGTCGGGCTGGACGCGCTCCTCGATCGGCTCGACGGCTATCCGTTCGAGTTCTCCGGCGGCCAGCTCCAGCGCCTGCTCATCGCCGTCGCCGCGCTCGGCAAGCAGCCCGACCTGCTGCTCGCCGACGAGCCGTAGGGCATCTCCTCGGCCGTCACCAGGTTGCGCAGCCGCAGCTCGCCGGGGTCCAGGCCGAGCTCGCGGGCGGCCTCGTCGATGAGCCGCTCCCGGATCCAGGCGGCCTCGTTCTGCCCGTAGGCACGGTAGGCGGCGGTGGGGGTGGCGTTGGTGAGCACGGCGACGAGCCGCGCCCCCACGGCCCGATAGCGGTACGGCCCCGGCAGCATCAGCGCGGTCACCTGGAACGGTCCGGTGCCCACGGTCGAGGGGAAGGCGCCGACGTCGCCCAGGATGTCGGCGTGCAGCGCGAGGAAGTCCCCGTCGGCGTCGAGCGCCAGTCGTGCCCGGTAGACCCCGCCGCGTCCGTGTTTGGTCGCGGTGAAGTGCTCGGTCCTGTCCTCGATCCACTTCACCGGCCGGCGCAGCAGCATGGCGGCGAGGCAGACGATCGCCTCGTCCTGGTAGAGATGGTCCTTCGAGCCGAAGGAGCCGCCGAGCCGCGGTTGGATCACCCTGATCCGGTGCAGCGGGAGACGCAGGACCCGGGCGAGGTGCCAGCGGGTCATGTGCGGATTCTGGCTGGAGGCCCACATGGTCAGCTCGCCGGAACCGTGTTCGAAGGCGGCCAGCACACCGCGCGTCTCCATGGCGCTGGGCGCGGCGCGCGGCACCTCCAGGCGCCGTTCGACCACGTGGGCCGCCCCGGCGACGACCCGGTCGATCTCCTCGCGGGGATCGCCGTAGTCGACGTCGGCCAGCACGTTGCCGCCCAGCTCCGGATAGAGCAGGGGGGCCTGCGGCGCGACGGCGGCCTCGACGCCGGTCACCGCCGGCAGTTCCGCGTACTCGACCAGCACCAGGCCGGCCCCGTCCTCGGCGAGCGCCCGGCTGGTGGCGACGACGATGCCGATCGGCTGCCCGACGTGCCGGACCACGGTGTCCGCGATCGGCACCGAAACGATCTTCTGGCCGGAGATCAGCCAGGTGCACAGCTGTGCTTCGGTGTGCCGGGCGATCTCCTCCGGGCCGAACACCGCGACGACCCCGTCCAGCGCGAGCGCGGCCGAGGCGTCGAAGGCGGTGATCCGCGCGTGCGCGACGGGGGCGCGCAGCACGGTCGCGTGCAGCATCCCGGCCAGTTGCAGATCATCGACGTACCGCGCGTTCCCGGTCAGCAGGACGTGGTCGGCCACCCGGTTCACCGGGGCCCCGATGAGACTCATGGCAGCACCTGCCTGATCGCGGCGCGGATGCCCCGATAGCCGGTGCACCGGCAGACGTGACCGCCGAGCACCTCGGCGATGGTCTCCTCGGCGTCGAGGCCGTCGCGCTGGGCGGCGGTGACGCTCATGAGGATGCCCGGCGTGCAGAAACCGCACTGCAGGCCGTGCTGGTCGCTCATCGCCCGCTGGAGGGAGGTCAGGGACTCCGGCGTGGCCTCGCCGCCGGACAGCGACTCGACGGTCTCCACCTCGTGTCCCTCCGCCTGCACGGCGAGCATCAGGCACGAGCGGACCGGCCGCCCGTCCAGCAGGATCGTGCACGAGCCGCAGACGCCCTGCTCGCAGGAGACGTGCGTGCCGGTGAGGCGGAGGTCGTGGCGGATGAGATCGCTCAGCAGCGTCCGATCCTCCACCTCGACGTCATGTGCCGTGCCGTTGACGACGATTTTGATCGTTCTCATGCCGCCGCTCCTTCCAGCAGGCGCTCGACGAGGGCGCGGAGCAGGGACTTGCGGTACGCGCCGCCGCCGCGCAGATCGTCCGGGGGTTCGAGGCCGTGCCCCGCCATGTCGGCGGCGGCTCGCCGTACGACCGGGTCGCCCAGGTCGGCGCCGGTCAGGTGGCGCTCCAGGCGCCGCAGGCGGACCGGGCGGTCCGCCACTCCCGAGGCCGCGGCCCTGGCCTCGGCGACCAGCCCGCCGGCGCCCGTGCGCACCCCGAGCACCACGGAGACGACGGGCAGGCCGCCCTCGCGCCTGGCCACCTCGTCCATCAGGAACCGGAGGCCGCCGCCGATCGGGAACTCGACCGAGGTGAGCAGTTCGTCGGGGCGTCGGGAGGTGCGGAAGGGCGACAGGAAGAAGTCGTCGGCGGGCACCCGGCGCGACCCGCGCACCGACTCCAGGCGCACCCGGCCGCCCGTCGCCAGGAGCACGGCGGGCAGTTCGGCGGAGGGGTCGGCGTGGCTGATGCTGCCGCCGAGGGTGGTCCGGTTGCGGATCTGCGGATGCGCGACGTGCCGGATCGCCGCCGGCAACACGGGCAGGACCTCGGCGAGGCCCTCGTGCCGCTCCAGATCGGCGAGCCGTGCGGTCGCGCCGATCCTGACGACGTGGCGGCCGATCTCGACGTGGTCGAGGCCGGCCACCCGGTTGACGTCGACGACGACGCCGGGCCGGGCCAGGCGCAGGTTCATCAGTGGGATCAGGCTCTGACCGCCGGCCAGGACGGCGGCCTCGCCGCCGTGCTCGGAGAGCAGGCCGAGGACCTCGGAGACGGTCGGGGGATCATGATAGGTGAATGGCGCGGGTTTCATGGCGATTCCCGGGGGAGAAGAAATCCTCATCTGGACATAAAGCGGACGTTAACGAATGATGTGTCCGAGACGCCAGAGGATGAGGGCGAATTACCCCCTGATGGTGACATCAGAGTAACGCCGATGACACGCACCGTGGCCGGATCCCTGATCACGGCCCGGCGGCTCGTGGCCCGCCGGCCGCGCCCGTTCACCCCGCCCGACTGGCCACGATGGGCCGTGCCGAGGAGATCAGGGCGACGCGTCGATGTCGCCGGTCTTCCGTACGGGCGTCACGAGAGCGCCCAGCCCGTCGATCTCGATGCGCACCTCGTCTCCGGGCAGCAGCGTGAAGTCCCCTCCGGGGACGAGGCAGGTCCCGGTGGCCAGGACCACCCCATTTGGGTAGCGGTCGGCCGCAAGCAGGTGTTCGACCAGCTCGTCGAGCCGCCGGTGGAGCTGCCCGGTGGACGCCGTGCCCGTCCAGATCTCCTCGGCGCCCCGGAAGACGCTCATGCGGATGCCGAGGTCGTAGGGGTCGGGGATCTCCCACGACGGGCGGATGCCCGGCCCCAGCGCGGTCGCGCCCAGGTACATCTTCGCCTGGGGAAGATAGAGCGGGTTCTCCCCCTCGATGGAGCGGGAGCTGACGTCGTCGCAGATGGCGTATCCGGCGATCTCCCCGTTGGCGCAGACGACGACGGCCAGCTCGGGTTCCGGGACGTTCCAGGTCGAGTCGGATCGTACGGCGATGGCCTGCCCGTGCCCGCGCACCCGCCAGCCGAGTGACTTGAAGAACAGTTCGGGCCGCGGCGCGTCGTAGACCCGCGAGTAGATGTCGGGTTCGCTGCTCTCCTCCCGCCGTGCCTCCCGCGACCGCTGATAGGTGACCCCGGCGGCCCAGACCTCGGTCCAGCGGTCGACGGGGGCCGTGAGCGTGGCCGGTGCCGCCGCGGGGGCGCGGACCCGGTCGAGTGATCGGCGGAAGTGGTCGAGGTCGGACGAGAGCGCCGCTCCGAGCGTGAAGTCGCCCGGCAGCGGACGGTCGCCGTCCTCGCCGCGGACCGCCCAGCGGGCGGGCCCCGCGCCGCCGGAAGCGGTTCCGGAAGCGCCGCCGACAGGGCCGCCGGCAGCGCCCTCGGAGGTTGCGCCGGGGAGAGAGACACGGACAAGTTGCATGGCGATCCCGTCTGCTTTCACTTCGGGGGACGAGTGGACGGCGGGCGGGGCCGCGGAGCCCGAACCGGGCCCCGCCCGCCTGCTGCCGGTGGCGGCGCGCCATCGCCGGGTGACCGCCTCCGGCAGGGTCGGTCAGCGCGAGAATCTCGCCGTCACGTCGACGTTCCCGCGCAGTCCGGTGAGGTCGATCGTGTCGCCGTCGACCGGAAGGGCGCGGCCGCCCGCCTCTGCGCCCGACAGCGTGTGCCCGGCGGGCACGCGCAGCCGCAGCTTGACGGTGGCGTCGTCACCGAGACCGGAGGGCAGCCGCACGTCGGCGCTGACGACGCCGTCCGACAGCCGCGAGGTCACCGTGTAGGTCAGCGGGCCGTACACGGTGGGCAGGTCGGTGACGCCGATGTTCTTGCCGTCCGCGAGCCACCCGCGCGGCGTGGCCGAGGCGAGCCGCAGCCCGGTCGGCCTGCCGTGCTCGTCGCCTTCCTCGTGCACGAGCATCTCGCGCAGGTTCTTCAGATAGGCGGCGTTGTTGGCGCTGAGCGGGGCGAGCCAGCTGCCGCGGTAGAACTTGCCGGGGCAGGGGTCGAGGTTGGCGCCTTCCCCCACGGTGAAGGTGTCGCGGGAGAACCCGTGGGCCAGCTGGCCGTAGAACGCGAGCACCTGCCGGTCGGCCTGGTCGTTCTCCGCGAGGAAGCGGTTGTACTGGTAGCCGTACACCTGGTCGACGCCGGTCCCCTCGTAGCCGGCCAGCCCGTCCGGCCTGCAGTCGCCGATGGCCTGGCCGGTGTAGTTGAACCGCACCATCCCGAGGAACGTGCCGCCGTGGGTGTGGACGTACTTCAGCAGCTTGGCGTTCTCCTCCTCGGTGAAGAATCCCGAGGCGTAGCCGTAGTAGGTGAGCAGGTTCCAGTAGCTGGAGTCCCGGCTCTCGGTGATCGTGTCGTACGGCCTGTCGCCGGACAGGAGCTCACGCGGCACGAAGAGCGAGCCGTCGGGCAGCTCCGCCTTCGACGCGTCGACCGCCGCGCGCAGCTTGCCGGTGAAGGCGTCGTACGGCCCGGCGTAGGCGTCCACCAGGTCCTGGCGGCCGATTCGCCGGAACACCTCGATCATGTCGCGCCAGCCCCACCAGGAGACGATCTGGGCGTGCGTCCAGTAGCCGGCGTCCCAGTTGTCCTCACAGCAGCGCTGCTTCTCCAGGATGCCGTTCGGGTCGGCGGCGGCCTGCCGCACGTAGTCGTCGAGGTAGCCGCGGAGCTTGTCGAGGTTGTGCTCGACGAACTTCCGGTCGCCGGTCAGCCGGTAGTAGCGCGCGGTGGCGAGGAGCTTGGCGCCCTGCTCCCAGTTCCGGTACATCACCGGGTAGGCGGGGCCGCCCTCCTTGGTCAGGTCGAGCAGGGTCTGCAGGTTGCCGCGGTAGTCCTCGGTGAAGCCGAACTCGCCGAGCGCCGAGATCGTGTCGACCATCTCGGGGACGTACTGCTGCTCGTAGAAGTTGCCGATGCTGTAGCGCCAGCCCATGGTGAGGTTCTGGATGAGCAGGTTGCGCAGGGCGTCGGTGGGGTACTGCTCGGGGATCGAGATCTTCGCGCCGCCGGCGAGCTTCCGCTTCCAGTAGTCCGCGACCTCGTCGCGTGCCTTGGCGTACCGGCCGGGGGCGAGGACGGAGGCGCCGTTGCCGCGCACCTTCGCCGGGTTGTTGATCACGGCCAGGGTGACCGTGCGCGGCCCCTTCGACAGGTCGAGGTCGTAGGTGAGATCGGCGCCGGAGAGCGCGGGCCGCCCGTCGGCGAGGAGATAGGTGCGGTCGCCCGCGGTGACCTTGCGCCCGTCCAGGGAGAGCGCGGGGCCGTCGGGATCCTTCACGTGGACGCGGAGCCTGGCGGCACGGGCCGAGCCGGAGCCGGTGGCGGTGATCTTCACGAGGCTGACGAGCGACGAGGTCTCCGGCACCCGTGTGGCGAACGACTCCTGGGTGTAGCTCACCCCGGCCGCGTCGCGGTAGTCCGTGCGCAGGACCGGGAGATATCCGTCGAGCAGCCGCGGGCCGGACAGCCGGCCGAGGTCGCTCCCGTAGCGTTCGCCGCCGTCGGCGCCGACGAAGAACCGGGCCTGCCAGAAGTCGCCGCAGCGCGCGTTGAACGCCTCGGAGTAGTCCTTGGTCCAGGGCGCGGCCTCGCACGGGGTGTGCCAGTCCGCGGTGATCCCGCTGCCGTCCGCGGTGTGCAGCGCGTAGTGGTTGTCCGTCGGCTCGGGCGGCGTCTGGGTCTCGGCGGTGTCCCCCTTGGGCAGGGTGAGCGGCAGGTAGTGGTAGCCGGTGTCGGAGACGCCCATGGCCCCGGTGTCCGGCTCTCCGGCCGCGACGCCGCCGGTCGCGATCGGCACCAGGTAGTCCTTGATGTTCTCGAAGGTCGGGCCCTCGGGCGTGGAGATGAGGTGTTCGCCCCACAGGTCGGTGCCCGAGCGCAGGGCCTCGCGTACGCCCTGGATGTACGGCTCACTGAGGTTCGGCCAGACCTGCTCGGCCGCGAGCGGCGGGGGCGGGGTCGCCGCCTGGTCCGCTCGCGCGGGCACGGCGAACACGCCCGTGCCGACCAGTGTCGCGATCATGCCTGCTAAGAGGCTTCTTCGGCCTTGCTGCATCAAGGTTCCTCCTCGACGTGCGTTCGGCGAGAGGCGATGGCGCGCGCTTCGTTGATCCGGTCCAGAGCCGCCAGCGGGCTCAGGCCGTAGTGGTAGAAATCCACGCGGTCCACGTGGAGTTCACGGGCGACGCCGAGTTTCCGGGCCAGGTTCTCGGCGGAGTCGCAGTCGGGGCTCATCGGGCGCAGTGCGACGCCGAGCCGGGCGGCGGGCCCGGCCTCGGCGCGGTACGCCGCGATCTCGTCGCGCACCCGCAGCGGGTCGCGGGCGTACGGAGTGGTCGTGATCGGGCAGGTGGCGGCGACGGCGGCGGGGTCCACGCCCAGCTCACGTGTCGCGGTGACGCCGAAGTGGCCGCCGGGGCGTCCGTCCACCCAGCCGAGCATGCCGGCGGACAGGTCGATCAGCCGGAAGCCGGCGCCCGACCGGGCGGCGGCCGAGGCGAGCTCGGCGATCAGCGTCGTCGCCCGGGCGCATCGGGCCTCGAGGTAGCGTCCCAGCCCGGCGGCGGCCACGGCCCGGGCAGAGCGGTCCGGGGGAGCGGCGCCCGTGAGGCACGCCTCGACGTGTGCCCGCGCCGCGGCCAGCAGATCAGGGACGGGCACCCCCAGATCGGCAGCGGCCGTACGGCAGTGCGCGCAGAAGCACAGCCCGAGCAGCAGGGCGGCGGTCCGGTCCAGCGGGACAGAGCGGCGCTCGTGGCCGTGGCCGTGGTCGAACGGCAGCCAGTGCGGCGCCTCGGCGAGCACGGTCCCGACGGGGTAGCGGCAGACGTCCTCGGTGAGCGCCACCGCGTAGGCGCGGACCTCCGGATCGGCGGCGCACAGGACGTGCGGGTAGGCGTCGCCGAACAGGTTGCGCACCACACCGGGGCGTGCGCCGTCGTCCCCGTCGTCGTGCAGGTAGACGATCCACGCGTCCACCCCCGCCCCGTGGGCGCCGGCCCGGTCGCACAGCTCGCCGAGCAGGTCGCGGCCCAGCGCGAACGCGCTGCGCGCCGGGCGCAGCGCCGCCGGGTAGCGGTCCCACTCCGGCGCGAAACACACGCCGGCGCCGCCGTCCGCCACCGTGCGCAGGGGATTGTGCGGCAGGACGTCGCGGGCCGCGTGATAGGCGACGGCCGGCGCGATCCGGTCGACTCCGGCGCGCTCGCGCACGTTGCGCAGCACCGCGTCGATCCCCTCTCCGGCCAGGTCGAGCGGACCGCAGAAGATCGAGCTCTCCGGCGGTTCCCCGGCCACCGTGCTGGGCATCGGCTCCCCCTCACATGCGCACGGTGAGGCCGCCGTCGACGACCAGCGCGTGCCCGGTGACGTAGGAGGCGTCGTCCCCGGCCAGGAACGCCACGACCGCCGCGATCTCCTCGGGCCTGGCGAACCTGCCCAGGGGGATGCGTTCGGCGAAGGCGGCCCGGTCGGCCTCGCCCCAGCCGCCCTCCTCCCAGATCTCCGTCCAGGTGGAGCCGGGGCAGACCGCGTTGACCCGCACCCCGTGCCCGGCGAACTCCACGGCGAGGGTCTGGGTGGCCGACACCAGAGCCGCCTTGGACGCGTTGTAGTGCAGCATGTCCGGCTGGCCGCGCATCGCGTTGACCGAGGCCACGTTGACGATGGAGCCGCGACCGGCGGCGCACATCGCCCGGCCGGCCTCCCGGCTCAGGAACACGGCCGCCTCGACGTTGACGCGCAGCACCTCCCGCAGGTCGTCCGGGCGCAGCTCGCGCAGAGGGATGCGCGGCGCGATCGCGGCGTTGTTCACCAGCACGTCGTACGGCTCGGCCCGGTCGGCCAGCAGCCGGGCCATGGCCTCGTGGTCGGCGACGTCGGCGGCCAGCGCCTCGACCTCGCCGTGAGCGCCGAGACCGGTGACGACGGCGGCCAGCCGGTCGCCCTGGATGTCGCAGGCGGTCACCCGGGCGCCCTCGGCGGCCAGCCGGGCGGCGATCGCCCTGCCGATGCCGCGCGCCGCCCCGGTCACCAGGGCGGTGCGCCCGGCCAGCCGCTTGGCGCCCGTGCCGCCGGTCGGGGCGGCCGACCCGGTCGGGCCGGTCATGCCGGTCATGCGGGCGCCCCGCTCTCCCCGACCTCCGCCAGGGCGGCGTCTCGCCGGTCGCCCGGCTCGATGCCGAACAGCGCGGCGGCGTTGGCGCCGAGGATGCGCTCCTTGGCGGCGTGGTCCACCCGGGCGTACACGCAGCCGCCGAGTTGCAGCGGCGCGTTCATGAACGGCATGTCGCTCCCGAAGATCAGACGGTCGGGCCCGAGCTCGCCGACCAGATACTCCACCACGCCGTCCCAGGACAGGGGTCCGGTGAGGTCGAGGTGGATGTTCCGGCGTTCGGCGACCACGCCGACGACCCGGTCGAGGCCGTAGTCGAGCCCGGCGTGGCCGAGCAGCAGCGGGACCGTGGGATATTCGTCGGCCAGCGCCGCGAACACGCCCAGCGGGTCTCCCGCGAAGTAGCTGTGGGACAGCACGGGCACCCGGTGCTCGGCGGCGTACTCCCAGACCGGCCGGTAGGCGGGACCGTCGAGGGGGTAGTCGCCGTGCAGCTCGGGGTGGAGCTTGATGCCGCGGAAGGCCGGGTCGGCGAAGCAGCGCTCCAGCTCGCCGGCGACCTCCGACGAGTAGTTGGGGTTGATGCAGCAGTAACCGAGGACGCGGCCGGGATGCCGCGCCGCGGCGGCCATCACCTGGTCGTTGCCGAAGCGGTAGTCGGCGTAGATCCCGGCGTGCGCGGCCACCACGGCGACGTCGATGCCGAGCAGGTCCATCACGTGGACCATGCCGTCGATGTCGTTGTCGGGGATGTGGAAGTTGCGGAACGCGCCGAGGTGGCAGTGGGCGTCCACGACCAGCGGCCAGTCAGCTCGCATTGCCGATCGCCTCCTTCTCCTTCGCGCGGCCGGCCGTGCCCACGTCGGCGAGCAGCCGGGTGAGGGTGCCCGACGCGATCAGCTCGCGGTCGGCCGCGGGCAGGTCGGCCCGCTGGAGCTGGAGCAGCGCCCCGCCCATCGACCGCAGCGGATAGCCCGATCCGAAGACCACCCGGTGCGCGCCGAACCGCCGGCACAGATCCTCGAGCCCCCCGTGCACGTTGAAGCCCGCCGACTGGATGTGCAGGTTGCCGAACCGCTTGAGCAGGGGATAGAGCGTCCGGTTGTTGCGGCCCTGGACGTCCATCAGGATCACCGGAAGGCCGGGATGGTTCTCCGCCAGGTCGTGGATCTCCCGCCACGGGGGCTCACCCCGCCGGAACAGGGTGAAGTCGACGGCGAGCGGCATGCGCACGCGTTCGAGGGCGGAGAGCAGTTCCCCCGAGCACCAGGGCGCGAGCGAGAACCGGTGCCCGGCCATGACGGACGACGGGAAGATCCGCGCCATCCGCACGCCCGCCCCGAGCAGCCCGGCGACGAGCGGCTCCGGCTCGGGCATCTCGCCGGTGTGCGGCGGCAGCACGACCCCGACCGGGCGCAGCCGGTCCCGTACGCCGTCCGGCGCCTCGGCCAGCTCGCGCAGCAGCAGCTCGTTGCCGACCTGCGGGGCGTACTCATGGGCGAGCGCGTGGTAGACGGCAGCGTCGTGGACGCCCACCCGGTCCATCTCGGCGACCAGGCCGGCCGCCGTCACCGCACGGGTGAGGTACGGCCGGTGTCCGGACGGACGGCCGATGAAGGTGTTGCAATCGAGATACCGCAAAGATCCTCTCTTCCGGCTCGCAGGGAATGAAAAGGTCGTCGGAGACGGCCGCCGGGAACGGACGTCAGGAACGGTCGATCCGGTAGGCGTCGAGCCGGTCGCGGTCGAGCTCGACGCCGAGCCCGGGACCGGTGGGCGGCAGCAGGAAGCCGTTCTCGATGGTCAGCGTGGTGCGTACGACGTCGTCGGCGTGGTAGAGGTGCCCGGCCACGTCGCTCGGCTGGTCGAGCCTCGGCGAGCTGAAGGCCAGATGGGCGGCGGCAGCGGTGCCGATGCCGAGCTCCGGCATGCTGCCCACGGCCACACCCGCACCGGCGGCCGCGCACAGGTCGGCGATCCGCCTGGCCCGGGTCGGCCCGCCCGCCTCGGGGACGTAGACGTTGACGATGTCGGCGGCACGCGCACGCAGGACCCGCCAGGCGTCGCCGACGGACCACACGCTCTCGTCGGCCATGATCGGAACCGTGGACCTGGCGCACAGCTCGGCCATGCCCTCGACGTCGTCGGCCGGCAGCGGCTGCTCGACCGACAGCACGTCGTACGGCTCCAGCCGCCCGATCAGCCGGAGCGCGTCCTTGACCAGCGGGCAGGCCATGTTGAGATCGACGCGGACGCCGATCCGGGGGCCGAACTCGGCGCGCAGCGCGGCGACGACCTCCACCAAGCGGTCGTGATCGGCGCCGCCCTTGGCCTTCAGCGTGCGGAAGCCCGCCCCCACCAGCCGGTGGGCCCGGTCGAGCACCTCGTCGAGCGGGGCGATCGGCAGCGACATCGACAGCGGCACCCGGTCGCGGGCGAGCCCGCCGAGCAGGTCGTACACCGGCCGGCCCGCGGCTTTGCCCGCGAGGTCGAGCAGCGCGGTCTCGACCGCGGCGACGGCGGTCAGGGAGTGCCTGCCGAAGGCCAGCGTCTCGGCTGCGGCCTCCTGGAACCGGGTCAGCGCGAACGGGTCGGTCCCGACGACCACGGGTGCGAGCGACCGGTCGACCAGGTCGCACAGCGCGGCGCCGTTGCCGTGCCAGATGAGCGAGATCTCGCCGAGCCCGATCGTGCCGTCGTCGGCCTCGGCGATGACGATGCCGTAGTCGGAGGTCGCCTGGACCCCGAGCGCCGAGGTGAACGGCTCACGTAACGGCACCGAGACGGGTACGGCCTCCAGCCGCGTGACTTTCATGATGCTCATCCCTTGGTGGAACCGGCGAGGACGTCGGAGAAGAAGTAACGCTGCAGCACCAGGAAGATCACCACGACGGGCAGGGAGGCGATCACCGCGATGGCCGCGATGTGGTGCCAGTTGGAGGTCAGCGTCGACATGAAGTACTGCAGCCCGACCGAGATCGTGAACTTGGCGTGGTCGCGCATGATGACCAGGGGCCAGAGGAACTCGCTCCAGGTGAGGGTGAAGACGAGGATCGCCGAGGTGGCCAGCGGCGCCTTGACCAGCGGCAGCATGACGCGGAAGAGGAGCCTGGCGGGGGAGCAGCCGTCGATGACGGCGGCCTCCTCCAGCTCGTCGGGCAGCCCGCCGAACGCCTCCCGCAGGATGTAGACCGACAGCCACAGGTTGATCGCGGCCGTCGGGATGATGATCCCGAGCAGGTTGTCGGTGAGGCCCATCTCCTTGGTCGCGACGAACAGCGGCAGCATGATCGCGGGGAAGGGGATCACCATCGTGCTGAGCCCGAGCAGGAACAGCAGCCGCCGCCCCCTGAAGCGGAACCGGCCCAGGGCGAAGCCGAGCAGCGCCGCGGCGGAGACGTTGAGCAGCACCGTGCCGGCCGACACGAGGAGGCTGTTCACGAAGTACTGCTGGACGTCGGCCTGGCCCCAGACGTAGGCGTAGTTGTCCAGGGTGGGGTCGGCCGGGATGAACTCGGGCGGCACGGCGAAGACGTCGCCCCGGTCCTTGAACGAGGTGGAGACCAGCCACAGCATCGGACCGACCGCCACCACCGACGCGATGCCCAGGATGGCGACGACGACCGTACGGGAGATCGGGCCGAACGCGCCGCGAGGTGCCGCTCTCATCGTGCCCCCTTCGCCAGGCGCAGCCCGAGCAGGACGAGGCCGAGGACGATGACGAGGAGCACCACCGCCATCGCGCTGCCGTACCCGAACTTGAAGAACGAGAAGGCCGACTCCCAGATGTAGTACGCGGTGTTCTTGCTGGCGTTCACCGGACCGCCTCCGGTCAGGACGTAGATCTCGTCGAAGGTGCGCATGGCCGCGACGAAGGCGATGACGGAGCTCAGCACGATCGAGCCGCGCAGCTGCGGCACGACGATGTTCGCGAACGTCCGTACGTGCCCGGCCCCGTCGATGGCGGCCGCCTCGAAGTGCTCGTCCGGCAGCGTGGACAGCCCGGCCAGGTAGATCAGCAGGTAGATGCCGAACGCCCGCCACACGATCACCCCGGCCACCGACCAGATCGCCCAGCCGGGATCGGAGAGCCAGGAGACCGGCTCGTCGACGATCCCCAGCGTGAGGAGGACGTGGTTGACCAGGCCGCCCTCGTCGAGCATCCACTTCCACGCCACCGAGGAGACGATGATCGGCACGACCACCGGCAGGTAGAGCACGGTGCGGAAGAACCGGCGGAACGGGATGCCGCGGTGGATCCAGTACGCCACAGGCAGCGGCAGGCAGACGAGCAGGACGGTCACCACCACCGTGATGAGCGCGGAGTTCAGCAGCGTCCGGTGGAAGACGGGGTCCGTCGCGAGCGTGGTGTACTGCCGCATCCCCACCCATGAGGCGGGGGTGAGGCCGTTGAAGTCGGTGAAGCTGTAGAGCAGGGTGTTGAGGGCGGGGTAGAGGACGAAACCGCCGATCAGCCCCACGGCGGGGACGGCGAGCAGCCATCCCCACCGCGAGTCCCTGACCGTGCGCCACGTCCGTCCCGGCCGCGCTCGACGGGCGGCGCGGCCACGCCGCGTCTCGAGTGCCGAGTCGTTCACAGGCCCACTCGCTCACTGGCCATTCGCGAGGATCCGATCCCACTCACGCGCCGCGTCCTGGAGCGCGGCCTCGGAGGTCTTGTCGCCGAGCAGCGCCGCCTGGAACTCGGTGCGCAGTGCGGCGAACAGCTCGGCCACGGCCGGATGCTTCGGCCAGTAGAACTTGACCTCCTGCTCGACGATCACCTTCGTCTCGGGAGTCGACTGGAAGTAGGGGTCCTCGGCGATGGACTCCACTCCGGGCAGCACCGGCGCCTGCTTGGCGAGTTCGAGCACGGTCGAGCTGAAGTAGCGGGCGAAGTCGAGCGCCTGCTTGGGGTTCTTGCTCGCCTTGGGGATGGCGAAGTGCTGGAGGAAGCCGTTGGCCGCGCCGCCGGCGCCCTCGGGGTGCACGGCGACCCGGAACTTCTTGAAGGTCTCGGCGTCGGTGTTGTCCTCGAGCCAGCGCAGGATCCACGGCCCGAGGAAGACCATCGCGGTCTTGCCCTGGGCGAGAACCTTGGCGCCGTCCATGACGCCGCCGTTGACCGACGTGCGATCGATCCAGCCCTCCTTGACCCCGGTGGCGTACTGCTCCAGGTGGGCCACGGCCTCGGGGGTGGCGAAGGCGGCCTTCTTCCCGTCGGGGGACAGCAGGGGGGCGCCCGCCTGGCCGGCCAGGATGTCGGACGGGTTCCCCGCGTCGTCGAAGTCGTCCAGGGTCTGCACGAACCCCGAGGCGCCGGTCTTCTCGTGGATCTTCTTGGCGGCCGCGAAGACCTCGTCCCAGTTCGCCGGCGGCTTGTCGGGGTCGAGCCCGGCCTTGCCGAACAGCTCGGTGTTGTAGATCAGGGCGGAGACGCTGCCGTAGAACGGGATAGCGTACGGCTTGCCGTCGATCACGCCCGCGTCCCAGAGCCCCGGGTTGTACTCGGCGGCGATCGACGCGGTGTCGGGGGTCAGCTCGTCGAGTGAGTACACGGCGCCGGTGGCGGCGAACTTCGGCAGGATGAACGGCGTCATGTTGACGACGTCGGGGGTGGCTCCGCCGCTGATCGCGGCCAGCAGCTTGCTCTGGGTCTGCTCGAAGTCCGGGATGTCGACCCACTTGATCGTGGTGCCCGGGTTGTCCTGCTCGTAGCGGCTGATCGCCCCTTCGATGTACGGCGTGTAGCCCTCTTTGAGGTTGATCGTCCAGAACTCCAGGGAGACCGGACCGGATCCGGAAGCCGACCCCGGGGAGTCGGTCCCGCCGGAGGTTCCGCCGAAGACGCCGCACGCGCTGACCATGCCGGCGACGAGAATGAGGGAGCCTCCCCGGAGGAGGTTGCGACGTTGGATCGGCTCCACGCTCTGCTCCTTTCTCCCCGACGCTGTTCCGGGGAGGGGCAAGGATTTACGGCCATGTTCGGAAATGGTTCGTATTTGGTTCGCCCCAGTGTGCAGGCCGTCCGCGAGGCGCGTCAAGAGCCCGGATGCGGTCGGGTGCCGGACTGCTCGGCCGATCCGTTCAACCGGCGGTTGATGTCCAGGCGATAGAGGTTCTTCGGCCGGCCGCGCTTGGCCGGTTGGGCGAGACCGATCGGCAGGGCCAGGCCGTTCTCGCGCAGGACGCGGATGATGCGCCGCCCGCTCGGCACGCTGACCCGCAGCGCCTGCCCGATCTCCTCGGCGCTCGCGCCCGCCCCGGCCAGCCTCCGCTCCAGGTCGGCCAGGCGCGAGAGGGTGGACACGCCGAGACCGGCCTGCCTGGCCAGCTCGCGCAGGCCGCGGTCGTCGGCCCGGTCGTCGGCCTTGTACGTGTAGCGCAGCGGGTCGGCCGCGACGCCGATCGGCCCGATCACCAGTCCGTCCTCGGTCATGAGGTAGCCCGCGTCGCCGCCCTCGGCCATCGCCCGGCGCACCGCCATCTCCGCGTGCCGCACCGAGTCGCGGACCGACTCGCCCACCCCGAATCCGACCGCCATGCGCACGCCGAGCCGGGTACGCGCCTCCTCGAGCAGCGGTACGGCCGTCCACGAGTTCGTGATCTCCTCGAGCAGTCCCTTGTGTGCGAAGACCAGCACGGACTGGTCGCCGCGCGGCTCGACCCAGGCCTCGCCGAACTCGGCGGCGTCGAAGAACATGCGCAGCGTGTTGACCTGTTCGACCCCCGCCTCGTAGAGGCCGGAGTCCTCGAGCAGGCGGTAGACCGCCGCGGCGAAGCGCAGGTTCGAATGCCGGGCCGACACCGCGCGCAGGACCACCTCGTTCATCGCCGAGCGGATCGAGGCCACGGTCGGCACCGCGCGGAACACCGGGACGTCCATGCTCTCCAGCAGTCGCGCGTAGACCCTGCTGCGTCCCGTCACCGCGTAATGGGTCTGGTGGCGCCGCCGCGTCTCGAGGTGGAACCGTACGATCTCCTCGACGTCCTGGCCGGGCGCGTACGGAAGCGCGCGCAGCGCCCTGACGGGCAGGCCGAGCTCGCGGGCGAGCTCCTCGACGACGTGCTCGTCGAAGGTGTCCACGCTCGCCGGGGCGAGCGCCAGCCCCTGCTCGCGGGCGCGGAGCAGGGCCAGCGCCAGGTCGATGGGCCCCTGGCGGGCCGCGGCGACCGGGAGGTCCTCCGGCAGCAGCGCGCGGCACCGGTCCAGCGGCATCGGCCCGGCGAAGAAGACGGCGTCCACGTCCTGGAGCACCGCGCGGACCACCGGTTCGATCTCCCCCTCGTCGTCGTAGCGCACCCACCGCGCCGCCACCCCCTGCAGGAGGGTCAGAGCCGCGTGGAAGACGCTCTCGCTGGCCGCCGGCACGACGATGCCGAGCCGGGTGCGCGGGGCGCGGGGAGGGACGGGCTGCATTCCGGGCATGTAAACAAAATAGTTCGTAACCGCAGCTCGTCGGGGCGCGACCACCGTTCGCAGGGCCGTCGGCTGCCGTCGGCCGGTCGCCGACGCTGGATTTTGTACGTAAATAGCTCGTAATATGCCTCCGACAGGACAGCGCCGGCGCCGCCGCGAACCATCCACCACTGGAGCCAGCATTGCGGTCTCACACCCTGAGTGCCCTCACCAGTTCCGATCTCGCTCGGCTGTCACCGCAGGCGACCCTGGTCATCCCGATCGGCGCCACCGAGCAGCACGGCGGCGAACTGCCGGTCGGCACCGACGCGACGGTGAGCGAGCGGCTGGCGCTGCTGGCCGCCGCGGCGGCGCGCGCACCGGTCCTCGTGGCTCCCGTGCTCGCCTACGGCTCCTCCCATCACCACCTCCCGTTCGCCGGGACGCTCTCGTTGCGCGGCCGTACGCTGCTCGCCGTGCTCTGCGACCTGATCGACAGCGCGGCGCGCACGGGGTTCCGCAGGATCGTGGTCTTCAACGGCCACGGCGGAAACGACGACATCATCCGCCAGGCCGCCCGTGACGCCGTGCTCGACCACGACATCACGGTCGGGGCCGCGTCGTACTGGACCCTCGGCGGGGACCGGCTGGTCGAGCTGGCCGCCGAAGCGGGCATCCGGCACGTGCCCGGTCACGCCGGGGCCTTCGAGGCCGCACTGCTCCTCGGCCTGGACGTTCCCGTCGGCGCGTCCTCGCCGGCCTCCTCGCCCGCCGCCGGCGTGCAGCCCCCGGTCATCGCGGGAGGCTTCATCGCCCGGCACGACTGGGTCGCCCGCATGAACGGCGTCACGGATCCCGTCGCGCCGGCGACGCCCGAGGCGGGCAGGTCCCTGGTCGATCACCTCGTGGCCGAGTTCGCCGGTTTCCTCGACCGGTTCGCCGAGATCGCGCCCTGAGCCCGCCCCCCTTCCCCCGTGATCTTGCGAATTCTCGCAGGGAAGTCCCTTGGCCTGCGCAGATCACCTTCGTGATCTTGCAGTTTCTCGCAAGCGTACCGCCTGGCCTGCACCCCGACGCTTGGTGATCTTGCAGTTGCGCTGCGATGCAAGATCGCGGACGGTGTTTTCGCTGTTCATCGGACATGTCTGCGAGAAACCGCAAGATCAGGAATGCGAAGTGCCTGCTCCTGGCGGCGACTGCGAGTATTTGCAAGATCACGGCCAGGGAGTGTGGGGTGTGTGGTGATCCCGGGCGTACGGCTGCTTCTGAAAGGTTTTCGGAAACGGGTGCCAGGATCTCGTGACCGACGATGTCTTATGCTGGCAGATAGCAGATCAGCCGAGTTAGAAGGATTTCGATCGAGATGGCGGGTAGGCGTTCACGTGCGGTGACCATAAGCGACGTGGCGTCTCTCGCCGGTGTGTCGATCGCGACCGCGTCCAAGGCGCTCAACGGCAAGGACGACGTGCGGGCCGAGACGCGGATGCGGGTGCTCGCCGCGGCAGAGCAGCTGTCCTTCCAGCCGAACGCGCTGGCCAGGGGCCTGCTGTCCGGTCAGACCCGCACGGTGGGGCTGCTGACCAGCGACAGCGTGGGCAGGTTCGGCATTCCGGTGCTGCTGGGGGCCGAGGACGCGTTCGGCGCCGGGGAGATGGCCGTGATGCTCTGCGACGCCAGGGGCGACTCCATTCGCGAGCAGCACCACATCAGGACCCTGCTGTCCAGGCGGGTGGACGGTCTCATCGTGGTGGGGGAGAGCACCGACCCCCGCCCGTCGATCAGCCGTGACCTGCCGATTCCGGTCGTGTACGCGTACGCGCCGTCCGACTGCTCCGACGACGTGTCGTTCGTGCCGGACGACGTGGACGGCGCCGGGCTCGCCACCCGTCACCTGCTCGCGATGGGCCGCCGCAGGATCGCCCACATCACCGGGCCGCTCGACTACAAGGCCGCGCGGGACAGGGCCGAGGGGCTGCGGGCCGCCCTGGCGGACGCCGGCCTCGCGCAGGTGGGCGAGACGCTCTCCGGCGCCTGGTCCCAGCGGTGGGGGCGGCACGCCGCCGAGATGCTGCTCATGGCCGAGCCGGAGATCGACGCCGTGGTCTGCGGCAGCGACCAGATCGCGGCCGGGTTCATCGAGGCGGCCAGGGAGCGGGGGCGCCGGGTGCCGGACGACGTCGCGGTCGTGGGGTACGACAACTGGGAGGTGCTGTCCACCGAGACCCGACCGGCGTTGACCACGGTCGACATGAATCTGGAGACGCTGGGCCGCACCGCCGCCCAGCACCTGTTCGCGGCCATCGACGGCAGGGCCACGCCCGGCGTGCACCGCATGCCCTGCAGACTCGTCATCCGCGACTCGACGGGACCGCGGAGCTCCCAGTGATCGGGGCTTTGGCCGTACCCGCACCTCCGGGACCGGCGGCGCCGGTCCCGGAGGTGCGGGTGGTCAGTAGCCGTAGCGGTTCTTCAGGTGGCGCCACCAGTCGCGCAGCATCCACTTGTCGAACTCGGTGATCTGGGCGGCGCTGCCCGCGTTCATGATGAAGCAGCAGACGCCCGTGGGGGTCCAGTCGTAGAAGTCGTCCAGGCCGAACCCGTGTCCTATCTCGTGCAGCAGGATGTGGATGTTCTCGCTGTCGAGCGCGTTCACGTAGTATTCGCTGCCGATCCGCTGTCCCCAGTCGCCGCCGGCTCCGCCGCTCATCCCGGCGGTGAGCCACAGCGACATGTCGTAATGACGGGCCACGCCGCCCGGGCAGCCGGAGTAGTCACCGTCCTGGTGGAAGAACCGGCCGCACGGCGGTGCGCACTGCGGGGCGTTCTCCCTGATGTCGTTGACGTAGATGTCGACGGAGTCGTCCGTCCACTCCAGTTGGGCGCGGTCGCGTACGGCCCAGCCGACGACCTTCACGTTCACGTCGGGGTACGGCCAGCCGTTCCATCCTTCGAGCTGGTCGACCCACTTGTCGAACTGGCGGGCCAGGTTGGCGTGGATGCGGTCGCGCAGCGCGGCGGACACCCTGGCGCCCGAGTCCCAGCGTACGCAGTAGTTGATGTCGCCCTTCCCCGCCATGATCTGGTCCCAGATGTAGTTCCTGAACCGGTACAGGTCGGGGTAGGTCGACTCGACGTGCTGCCACACCTGGTTCAGCGGGGTGACCAGGTTGCTCGGCGGGTTCCAGGCGTTCCCACCGGGCGACGGGGTGGGGGTCGGCGTGCGCGTGGGCGTCGGTGTGGGCGTGGGCGTGGGCGTCGGGCTTCCGGGGGAGCCGGTGCAGGCCACGCCGTTGAGGGAGAAGGCGGCCGGCACCGGGTTGGCGCCGCTCCAGGAGGCGTTGAACCCGAACGAGGTGCTGCCGCCGGAGGGGATCGCCGCGTTGTGGCCGGCGTCGGAGACCGTCACCGAGGAGCCGCTCTGGGCATGCGTTCCGTTCCAGGTCTGGCTGATCCGCTGGCCGGCGCCGAAGGACCACGACAGCCGCCAGCCGTTCACCGCGTCGCCGAGGTTGTCGATCCTGACGTCGGCCGTGAAGCCGCCGCCCCACTGGGCGGTGACGGCGTAGGCGACGCGGCAGGCGACGGCCGCCTGCGCGCTCGTGGCGTTCGCCAGACCGGTCCCGGTCACGGCCAGGAGCGGCAGCGTGATGATCGCGACCAGCCGGCAGAACCTCCGCCAGGTGGGCTCGGAGGCGGTGGGCGGTGGGGGAGCGGGGGTGCGGGCTCGCCATGGGGGGCGCATTCGTCTCTCCTTCGTGTTGTACGCCTCGGGCCCCCGGCCGAGTGCGAGATCACGTGGCACGCTCGCCCTTCCACCGGGGGGCGCGGCATCGCCATCGCTGGACCGGCGTTGCCGCAAGGGGTGAGCCGCCGCCTGACCTCGGCGCTCGTCGTGTGTCTGTGGAAGGCCTCCTTTCCGCGACCGGCGCATGAAACCTTTTCGAAAGTATCGGCCGCGATGCTGCCGAAGATAGTGGCCTGCTCCTGACGGGGCAAGAGACTTCGACGACATGGCGGGAGAAATAGGTGAGAGACCATCCGAAAACCTTTTTATCGGATCGCATCTGGGGGGTGGACGGCGACGTACCGCCGCGGTGAGAGGACCCTCCGGCGTCGTCGCGGTCTGACGGCCGCCGGCTCTGAGTGGATGTCGGCGGAAGGTGAGCGATAACTCACTCCGCCCGATGCCGTTGATTCGTCTTTGCCCAGCTCACCGAGGATCGCCGGAGCGGCATGTTTCGGTTTGGCGACGACCGTTGACCTTCGACGTGTTATCGGTAACACTTCCGTACGCAACCGTGGGGGTGCCGCCGGATCCGCGGGCCGCCTCCGACCCGCGGGCTCGTCGCCTCCGCCGTCTCCGTCACCGCATAGGAGTGGGAACGTGAGCACTGATATCACCGTCAGGCACTCGCCGAGGGCGCCCGCCGGTCGTCCTCGGCGACGTCGGCGGACGGGCCTGCCCCGGAGGGTCCGAGAGATCGTCGATGCCTACATCCTGCTGGCCCCGAGCCTGATCGGGTTCGTCCTCTTCCTGGTCGCACCGATCTTCGGGGTGCTGGCGCTCAGCCTCTTCGACTGGAACCTGATGGGCGATCCGGCGTTCGTCGGCCTCGGCAACTACCGGGAGCTGGCCGCCGATGCCGAGGCCTGGCGATCCGTGTGGAACACCGTCTACTACGTGCTGCTCAACATCCCCGTGCAGACCGTGCTCGCCCTGCTGCTCGCGCTCGCGCTGAACCGCCGGATGCGCGGCGGCAAGGTCCTGCGGGTGCTGTACGTGCTGCC
>BCRI01000058.1 GCA_001552515.1 Sphaerimonospora mesophila NBRC 14179 = JCM 3151 | reverse complement strand
ATCGCCAAGGAGCGGCCGGACGCCCTGCTGCCCACGCTGGGCGGCCAGACCGCGCTCAACACCGCGGTCGCGCTGCACGAGGCCGGGGTGCTGGCCAGGTACGGCGTCGAGCTGATCGGCGCCAACTTCGACGCCATCCAGGCGGGGGAGAACCGCGAGCGGTTCAAGGAGATCGTCGCCAAGGTGGCCGTCGAGCGCGGCCTGAACGCCGAGTCAGCGCGCTCGCTGATCTGCCACACGCTGGAGGAGTGCCTGTCGGCCGCGGCCGAGCTGGGCTACCCGCTGGTGGTCCGGCCGAGCTTCACGATGGGCGGCGCGGGCTCCGGCCTGGCCTACGACGAGGAGGAGCTGCGCCGCATCGCCGGGGCGGGTCTGGACGCCTCCCCGACCACCGAGGTCCTCCTGGAGGAGTCGATCCTCGGCTGGAAGGAGTACGAGCTGGAGGTCATGCGCGACCGCGCGGACAACGTGGTGATCGTCTGCTCGATCGAGAACGTCGACCCGATGGGCGTGCACACCGGCGACAGCGTGACCGTGGCCCCGGCGATGACGCTGACCGACCGCGAGTACCAGAACATGCGCGACGTCGCCATCGCGGTCATCCGCGAGGTCGGGGTCGACACCGGCGGCTGCAACATCCAGTTCGCGGTCGACCCGGCCACCGGCCGGATGATCGTCATCGAGATGAACCCGCGCGTGTCGCGCTCCTCGGCGCTGGCGTCGAAGGCCACCGGCTTCCCGATCGCCAAGATCGCGGCCAAGCTCGCCGTCGGGTACACCCTGGACGAGATCCCCAACGACATCACCAAGGAGACCCCGGCCTCGTTCGAGCCGACGCTCGACTACGTGGTCGTCAAGGTGCCGAGGTTCGCGTTCGAGAAGTTCGCCGGGGCCGACAAGACCCTCACCACGCACATGAAGTCGGTCGGCGAGGCGATGGCGATCGGCAGGTCCTTCCCAGAAGCCCTGCAGAAGGCCCTCAGATCGCTGGAGAAGAAGGAAACGTCCTTCACCTGGGCGGGGGACCCTGGCGATCTCTCGGAGCTGCTGAGGGCCTGTGGCAGCCCGCACGACGGGCGGCTGCGCACGATGCAGCAGGCGATCAGGGCCGGCGCCACGCCGGAGCTGCTGTGCGAGACCACCGGGATGGACCCCTGGTTCGTCGACCAGCTCTTCGCCGTGGACGAGGTCGCCCGCTCGATCCGGGAGGCCGGCTCGCTCGACGGGTTCGACGGTCCCGCACTGGTCCGGGCCAAGCGGTACGGCTTCAGCGACGCCCAGATCGCCGAGATCCTCGGGGTGGCCGAGGCGGCGGTGCGCGAACGACGGCACGCCCTGGGCCTGCGGCCGGTCTACCACACGGTCGACACCTGCGCCGCCGAGTTCGCCGCGCGCACGCCCTACCTGTACTCGACCTACGACGAGGAGACCGAGGTCCCGCGGGGCGACCGCCCGAAGGTGATCATCCTGGGCAGCGGGCCGAACCGGATCGGGCAGGGCATCGAGTTCGACTACGCGTGCGTGCACGCGTCGTTCGAGCTGGCCGCCGCCGGCTACGAGACCGTGATGGTCAACTGCAACCCGGAGACCGTCTCGACCGACTACGACACCTCCGACCGGCTCTACTTCGAGCCGCTCACGCTGGAGGACGTCCTGGAGGTCGTGCACGCCGAGCAGGCCACCGGCCCGGTCGCCGGGGTGATCGTGCAGCTCGGCGGGCAGACGCCGCTCGGGCTCGCCCAGGCGCTCAAGGACGCGGGCGTGCCCGTGGTCGGCACGTCGCCGGAGTCGATCCACCTGGCCGAGGACCGCGGCGCTTTCGGCCGGGTGCTGGCCGAGGCCGGGCTGCGCGCGCCCAAGCACGGCACCGCCCGCACCGTCGACGAGGCGCGTGAGGTGGCCGCGCAGATCGGCTACCCGGTGCTCGTCCGCCCCTCCTACGTCCTGGGCGGGGCCGGCATGGCCATCGTGTACGACGACCACACGCTCGGCGCGTACATGGCCAAGGCCGCGGCCAGGACCGGCGTCGAGCACCCGGTGCTGATCGACCGCTTCCTCGACGACGCCATCGAGATCGACGTGGACGCGCTGTTCGACGGGGAGGAGCTCTACCTCGGCGGGGTCATGGAGCACATCGAGGAGGCCGGCATCCACTCCGGCGACTCGGCCTGCGCCCTGCCCCCGATCACGCTGGGCGGCTTCGACATCAAGCGGATCCGCGCCGCCACCGAGGCCATCGCCAGGGGGGTCGGCGTGCGCGGCCTGCTGAACGTCCAGTACGCCCTCGCCGCCAACGTGCTGTACGTCCTCGAGGCCAACCCGAGGGCGAGCCGTACCGTGCCGTTCGTGTCGAAGGCGACGGCGGCGCCGCTGGCCAAGGCGGCGGCCCGGGTGATGCTGGGCGCGACGATCGCCGAGCTGCGCGCCGAGGGCATGCTGCCGGCCGAGGGAGACGGCGGCACGCTGCCGCTGGACGCGCCGATAGCGGTCAAGGAGGCGGTGCTTCCGTTCAACCGGTTCCGCGGTGTGGACACCGTGCTCGGCCCGGAGATGCGCTCGACCGGCGAGGTGATGGGCATCGACGAGTTCTTCGGCACGGCGTTCGCGAAGTCGCAGGCGGCCGCCTACGGCGCGCTGCCGACCAAGGGACGGGCCTTCGTCTCGGTCGCGAACAAGGACAAGCGGGCCATGATCTTCCCGGTGAAGGCGCTGGCCGATCTCGGGTTCGAGATCCTGGCCACGGAGGGCACGGCCGAGGTGCTGCGCAGGAACGGCGTCCATGCCAAGATCGTGCGAAAGCACAGCGACGGAACCGGGTCCGACGGCGAGCCCACCATCGTGCGGCGGATCCTCGACGGCGAGGTGGACCTCATCGTGAACACCCCGTTCGGCGGCCCCGGCCAGTCCGGGCCGCGGCTCGACGGGTACGAGATCCGGACCGCCGCCGTGCTGCGCGGCATCGCGTGCGTCACGACCGTGCAGGGCCTGGCGGCCGCCGTCCAGGGCATTCAGCACATCGTCCGGGGTGATGTGGGCGTACGGTCGCTCCAGGAGCACGCCAGGAGGCTGAGGGAGTAGGCGAGTGGCCGGTAGTCCGGTACAGGTGACGGGCACGGTGCTGACGACGCGCCGGGTGGACGCCTACCATGCGCTCACGGTCGTCGCACCGGGCATCGCCGACCGGTTCCGGCCCGGCCACTTCGTCACGGTCGCGGCCGGCGGGCGCGACACGGCGATGCTCACCCGGCGGGCGCTGACCGTCCACGACGTCAAGCCCGACTACGGTGGCACGGTGGAGCTGGTCTTCGCCGTGCGCGGCGCGGGAACCGCCTGGCTGTCCGAGGTCAAGGCGCGCGACACGCTCGACATCGTCGGCCCGCTCGGCCGGCCCTTCCCGCTGCCCCGCGACCCGTGCACGTGCGTGCTGGTGGGCGGAGAGTACGGCTCTGCCTCGCTGTTCGCCCTGGGCGACGCCCTGCAGCTGCGCGGCTGCCGGATCGACTTCGTGCTCGGCGCCACCACGGCCGAGCGGGTCTTCGGCGCGCTGCGGGCCCGCCGGATGGGGGAGACGACGACGCTGACCACAGAGGACGGCTCGCTCGGCATGCGCGGCAGGGTGACCGACGTGCTGCCCGGCGTGATCGCCGACGTCCGGGCCGACGCGGTCTACGCGTGCGGCCCGATGGCGATGCTGCGCGGGGTGACCGCGGTGGCCGTCGAGTTCGGCATCCCCGTCCAGGTCGCCGTGGAGGAGCACATGGCCTGCGGCATCGGTGTCTGCATGACCTGCGTCGTCCCCGTGATCGGAGAGGACGGCGTGACCCGGATGCTGCGTTCCTGCGTCGAGGGCCCGGTGTTCCGCGGCGAGCGGGTCCGCTTCGACGACGTCGGGACGATCCCGTTCGACGCCCTCGGCGCCCCCGGAGGGCGCAATGTGTGAGTCCGGGCGGGGTGAGCCGACATAGGTGCCGACCTGCGGAGTTACCTGGCCCACGTGGAGCTGCCCAACCCCGTGCTGACGGCCTCCGGCTGCGGGGGGACGGGCCGGGAGCTCGCCCAGTTCTTCGACGTCGTCAGGCTGGGCGCGTTCGTGACCCGGTCGATCACGATGGCGCCCAGGGCCGGGCGGCCGACGCCCCGGATGGCGGAGACCCCCTCGGGGCTGCTCAACGCCGTGGGCCTGCAGGGGCCCGGCGTCGAGGCATTCCTGGAGCGCGAGTTGCCCTGGCTGGCCGAGCGGGGCGCACGCACCGTCGTGTCCCTCGGCGGCGGCACGGTGGCCGAGTTCACGGCGCTGTCGCGGCGGCTCGCCGACGCGCCCGGCATCACCGCCGTCGAGGTCAACCTGTCGTGCCCGAACGTCGAGGACCGCGGCAGGATGTTCGCCCGCGACGGCTCGGCCGCCGCCGAGGTGGTGGCGTCGGTGCGGGCCGCGATCAGGTACGACGTGCCGGTGATCGCCAAACTGTCGCCCGACGTCGCCGACATCGTGGCGGTCGCCCGGTCGTGCGTGGACGGCGGCGCCGACGCCCTCGCCATGATCAACACTCCGGCCGGCATGAGCATCGACGTGGACGCCATGCGCCCGGCGCTCGCCGCCGGGGCGGGCGGCCTGTCCGGCCCCGCCGTACGGCCCCTGGCGGTGCGCTGCGTGTGGCAGGTGCACGCGGCCCTGCCCGGGGTGCCGATCGTCGGCATGGGCGGCGTGACGACCGGCAGGGACGCCCTGGAGCTCATCCTGGCGGGCGCCTGCGCCGTCGCCGTGGGCACCGCGACCTTCCACGACCCGTACGCCTGCCCGCGCATCCTGAGGGAGCTCGAGGAGCTTCTCACCGAGCGCGGCTTCGACCGGCTGGCCGACGCCGTCGGCCTGGCCCACCGCCCCGCGGGGACGGGACCCCGCGGCAGGACCGATCTGGAGGAGAGTTCCCTGTGACCACGCCAGCTCCCGTCGCCGTCGCTCTCGACGCGCCCGACCTGGAAACCGCGGCCCGCTGGGCGGGCCTGGTGACGCCGCACGTCTCCACGGTGAAGGTGGGGCTGGAGCTCTACCTCCGGTACGGCCCCGACGTGATCGCGTCGGTGCGCGGCGCCAGCGGCGTCCGCGTCTTCCTGGATCTCAAACTCCATGACATCCCCAACACCGTGGCGGCGGCCGCCCGCGCGGTCGCCCGGCTCAAGCCCGCGATCCTGACCGTCCACGCGGCCGGCGGTCCCGCGATGATCCAGGCGGCCGTGGCGGCGGCGCCGGACGCCCAGATCGCCGCCGTGACGCTGCTCACGTCGCTCTCGGACGCCGATCTGCGCGAGATCGGCATCCAGGGACCGCCCGAGGACGCGGTGCGCCGTATGGCCGCCGTCGCCGTCGGCGCCGGCGCCCAGGCCCTCGTCTGCTCGCCACGCGAGGTCGCCGCCGTGCGGGCAGAGGTCGGTCCCGGGATCACGCTCATCACCCCGGGCGTGCGGCCCGCCGGCGCCGACACCCAGGATCAAGCAAGAGTAGCGACTCCGGAGGACGCGATCACCAGCGGGGCCGATCTTCTGGTGATCGGGCGGCCGATCACGGGTGCTCCGGACCCCGGTGCGGCCGCCGCCTCGATCGCCGCCGCGCTGCGTCGGATGACGGACAAACAGTGACTTTTCAATTACGAACAGTAGTAGTATCGATTTTGTGGCCAGAGAAACAGCCCTTCACGTTGCCGTACTGGCCTTGGACCAGCTAGTTTCCCCTCCCGTCCGAGTACATCGACAGAAATTCGAGGTGACCCGGCGTGGCTCTTCCTCCCCTGACCCCCGAGCAGCGCGCCGCAGCACTTGAGAAGGCTGCCAAGGCACGCAAAGAGCGTGCCGAGGTCAAGAACCGACTCAAGCACGGCGCGGTTTCCCTGGCCGAGGTTCTGAAGGACGGGCAGACCGATGACGTCATCGGCAAGATGAAGGTCTCGGCTCTGCTGGAGTCGCTCCCTGGCGTGGGCAAAGTCCGCGCCAAGCAGCTCATGGAGAAGCTGGGGATCGCCGAGTCCCGCCGTGTGCGGGGTCTCGGCGCGAACCAGCGCGCCTCCCTGGAACGAGAGTTCGGCGGTGCCGAGAGCTGATCTCGGCGTCGTACGGCTTGTTGCAAGGGGGTAACGGAGTGACCGACATGTCCACACACGGCGGTGACTCCTTGCCGCACGACCGACGCCTGACGGTCCTGTCCGGTCCGTCGGGTGTCGGGAAATCCACGGTCGTCGCCGAGCTCCGGCGGTCACACCCCGAGGTGTGGCTGTCGGTCTCGGTGACCACCCGGAAACCCCGTCCGGGTGAGACGCACGGCGTGGAGTACTTCTTCGCCGACGACGCCGAGTTCGACCGGCTGATCGCCTCCGGCGAGCTGCTGGAGTGGGCCGAGTTCGCCGGCAACCGGTACGGCACGCCACGCACCCCCGTGCTGGAGCGGCTGACCGCCGGGGTGCCGACGCTGCTGGAGATCGATCTCCAGGGCGCGCGGCAGGTGCGTGCCGCGATGCCCGACGCGCTGCTGGTCTTCCTGGCCCCGCCGAGCTGGGCGGAGCTGGAGCGACGGCTGCGCGGCCGGGGCACCGAGCCGCCCGACGTGATCGCCAGGCGGCTCGAGATGGGGCGGCTCGAGATGGCGGCCGAGAAGGAATTCGACCTCACCATCGTCAACACGACCGTCAAGGACGTGTGCCAGCGGCTGATAGCCTTGATGCGAAGCCAGTTTTCCGGCTAGTAGGGTGTCCACGAACCTCGGCAGGGTCGGCCACCGCGCCGGAGGGAATCCGCGGCCCTCGCGAAGCCCGCGCCGCCGGGCGCGCCACCGCCGGTCCGCGCCCCCCTCCGCCGGCTCCCCGATCCCGGCGAACGTTCGCGGACAGCGCACTAGGCTCGACTTCCAAGCAGGGGAACACACAACGTGGCAAGCACAGTCGGCTACGCCGAAGGCATCACCAACCCGCCGATCGACACGCTGCTCGACATCGTCGACAGCAAGTACAGCCTGGTGATCATGGGTGCGAAGCGGGCACGCCAGATCAACGCCTACTACTCCCAGCTCGGCGAGGGCCTGCTGGAGTACGTCGGGCCGCTCGTGGAGACCCACGCCCAGGAGAAGCCGCTGTCCATCGCGCTGCGCGAGGTCAGCGAGGGCCTGCTCAGCGCCGAGCCCATCGAGTCCTGAGCCGGGCCGCCGTGCCTGCCGCTTCGGTGGTGCTGGGCGTCAGCGCCGGCATCGCCGTCTACAAGTCGTGTGAGCTGCTGCGCCTGTTCACCGAGTCCGGCCATGACGTGCGGGTCGTGCCGACCCGCGACGCGCTGCGCTTCGTCGGGGAGCCCACGTGGGCCGCGCTCTCCGGCAATCCGGTGACCACCGAGGTGTGGGAGTCCGTCCACGAGGTGCCGCACGTCCGCATCGGGCAGCGCGCCGACCTCGTGGTCGTCGCCCCCGCCACCGCGGACGTGCTGGCCAAGGCCGCGCACGGCCTGGCCGGCGACCTGCTCACCAACACCCTGCTGACCGCCCGCTGCCCGGTCGTGTTCGCGCCGGCGATGCACACCGAGATGTGGGAGCACCCCGCCACCCGCGCCAACGTCGCGACGCTGCGCGAGCGGGGCGCCGTCGTGATCGAACCGGCCGTCGGCCGGCTCACCGGGGCCGACACCGGGCCCGGGCGGCTGCCCGAGCCCGCGGAGATCTTCGAGGTGTGCCGCAGGGTGCTCGCCCGCGGCGCGCTCGCCGGCCGGGCCCTCGACCTGGCGGGCCGGCACGTGGTCGTCTCGGCGGGCGGCACCCGCGAGGCGATCGACCCGGTCAGGTTCATCGGCAACCGGTCCTCGGGCCTGCAGGGGTACGCCCTGGCCCGCACCGCGGTCGCCCGTGGCGCCGAGGTCACGCTGGTGTCGGCCAACGTCGCGCTGCCCGATCCCGCCGGAGTCAAGGTGCTGCGGGTCGAGTCGGCCCGCGAACTGCGCGAGGCCGTGCTCGACGCCGCCCGCGCCGGGGCTCACGGAGCCGACGCGGTCGTGATGGCGGCCGCCGTCGCCGATTTCAGGCCGGACCGGCACAGCGATACCAAGATCAAGAAATCGTCGGCCGAGCCGGACCCGATCCGCCTGGTGAAGAACCCCGACGTGCTGGCCGAGCTGGGCGAGCTGCGGCGGGACGCACGCCAGCGGGGCGGGCGCGAGCCGTACCCGCGGGTGATCGTCGGATTCGCCGCCGAGACCGACGACGTCCTGGCCAACGGCCGGGCCAAGCTGACGCGCAAGGGCTGCGATCTGCTCGTCGTCAACCAGGTGGGGGAGGGGCTCGCGTTCGGGACGCCGGACAACGCCGCCGTCGTCCTCAACGCCGACGGCGGGACCGTGGAGATCTCGCGGGGTCCCAAAGAGGATCTCGCCGACGTAGTCTGGGACTTGGTGGCGGAGCGCCTTTCCTGACAGCCCGCCACGGCAAGTGCGCGCTGCGAGGGAGCGACCGTCATGCCCGTGCCCGCCGCGATCAGAGAGCGCTGCCGCGCGATGCTCGGCCCGGGCGAGGACATCCGCTACGTGTTCCCGGCCCTCGCGCAGTCCCCTCCGGCGACGGCCGCCTTCCTGATCGTCGTGACGGACCGGTCGGTGACCCTGCTGTCGATGGCCGGCGGCGACGCGCCGTCCGGCGTGTGGGCGACCTACCCGCGCCGCACCCGGCTGGGGCCGATCGAGTTCCGATCCGGCCCGCGCATCGAGATCGACGGGATGGTGTTCGAGGTGGAGGTGGAGTACGCGGCCGTGGTGGCCGCCGCCGACGCCGAGGCGTTCTCCCCCGGCGACCTTCCCCGCGACCCCCTGCCCGACCTATGAACGCTAGACTCGCGTGAGCATCGCCCATCTTTAACGTCAGCAGCCGCTGCATGAGGAGCCACGAGTTGTCCCGTCGCCTGTTCACCTCCGAGTCGGTCACCGAGGGCCACCCGGACAAGATCGCCGACCAGATCAGTGACGCGATCCTCGACGCAATGCTCAAGGACGACCCCAAGAGCCGGGTCGCCGTCGAGACGCTGATCACCACCGGGCAGGTCCACGTCGCCGGCGAGGTGACGACGGAGACCTACGTCGACATCCCGGCGTTGATCCGCGACAAGATTCTGGAGATCGGTTACGACGCCTCCCACAAGGGCTTCGACGGCGCCTCCTGCGGCGTTTCCGTGTCCATCGGCGCGCAGTCGCCCGACATCGCGCAGGGCGTCGACACCGCCTACGAGCATCGCGCGGGCGAGGGGGCCGACGACTTCGACCGGCAGGGCGCGGGCGACCAGGGCCTGATGTTCGGGTACGCGTGCCGGGAGACGCCCGAGCTGATGCCGCTGCCGATCATGCTGGCCCACCGGATGGCCCGGCGGCTGGCCGACGTGCGCAAGAGCGGCCAGGTGCCGTACCTGCGGCCGGACGGCAAGACCCAGGTGACCATCGAGTACGACGGGGACACCCCGGTCCGCCTCGACACCGTGGTGGTCTCCACCCAGCACGCCCCCGAGATCGACCTGCGGGAGATGCTGACCCCCGACATCCGCGAGCACGTGGTGGAGCCGGTGCTGGCCGATCTGGAGATCGAGACCGAGGGCTACCGGCTGCTGGTGAACCCGACCGGCCGTTTCGAGATCGGCGGTCCGATGGGCGACGCCGGCCTCACCGGCCGGAAGATCATCATCGACACCTACGGCGGCATGGCCAGGCACGGCGGCGGCGCCTTCTCCGGCAAGGACCCCTCCAAGGTGGACCGCAGCGCCGCGTACGCGATGCGCTGGGTGGCCAAGAACGTGGTGGCGGCCGGACTGGCCGACCGCTGCGAGGTCCAGATCGCCTACGCCATCGGCAAGGCCCAGCCGGTGGGCCTCTTCCTGGAGTGCTTCGGCACGGAGAAGGCCCCGGTCTCCACCATCCAGAAGGCCGTCCTCGCGGTCTTCGACCTGCGTCCGGCCGCGATCATCCGGGACCTCGACCTGCTGCGCCCGATCTACTCCGAGACGGCCGCCTACGGACACTTCGGCCGGGAGGGCTTCTCCTGGGAGTCCACCGACCGGGCCGACGCGCTGCGCGCGGCGGCCGGGCTCTGACCGCTCCGCCGTTCGATCCCGGGCCCCGCGGAAGTTTCGAGCCTGCGAGAAACTTTCGTGGGTGGGGCTCCGGCCGCCGGACGTCGTCCGCGTCTGATAGGACGTAGGACGTGAGTGTGCCGTCGCAGGAGGCGCTCGTGCCCGCGCCGGCGGCGAGCGGCCGCAAGGGGGCCCGTCAGGCGGCCGGCGACCTTCCGGTCGCCCGGGTCGTCGTCGACACCCCGCTGCCGCATCTGGACCGGCCGTTCGACTACCTGGTGCCCGCGACGGCCGATGCCGTCGCGGTGCCGGGCTGCCGGGTGCGGGTCCGCTTCGCGGGGCGGCTCACCGACGGTTTCCTGCTGGAGCGGGTCGCCGGGAGCGAGCACCGGGGACGGCTCGCCTTCCTGGAACGGGTGATCTCCCCGGAACCGGTCCTGACAGCCGAGATCGCCGGGCTCGCGCGCGCGGTGGCCGACCGCTACGCCGGCACGATGTCGGACGTCCTGCGGCTGGCGATCCCGCCGCGCCACGCCCGGGTCGAGGCCGAGGCGAGGGCACCGGCCCCCGTGTCATGGGAGCCGACGCCCCCGGCCGAGGAGGATCGGAGCGGGTGGGCCGCCTATCAGGCGGGGCAGTCGTTTCTGACCGCCCTGGCGGAGGGGCGCTCGCCGCGCGCCGTCTGGACGGCACTGCCCGGTGCCTCCTGGCCGGAGGCGATCGCGGCCGCGGCGCGGGCGACGCTGGCGAGCGGCCGCGGCGTGGTGATCGTGCTGCCCGACGGCAAGGACGTGGCCATGCTGGCCCCGGCGCTGGGGAGCACCCCGCACGTCGCGATCACCGCCGACCTCGGACCGGCGGAGCGCTACCGCCGCTGGCTCAAGGCCCTGCGTGGAGAGATCGGGATCGTGGTCGGCAACCGTCCCGCCGCCTTCGCGCCGGTGGCCTCCCTGGGCCTGGCCGTCATCTGGGACGACGGAGACGATCTGCACGCCGACCCGCATGCGCCGTACCCGCACGCCCGCGAGGTGCTGGCGCTGCGCGCCCACCGCGCGCAGGCGGGCCTGCTGATCGGCGGCCATGCCCGGAGCACGGAGGCGACCATGCTCGTCGCGACGGGCTGGGCGCGGTCGCTCGCCCCCCGGCGCGAGGAGATCCGGGCCAGGGCGCCGAGGGTGCGCCCGGCCGGCGACGACGCCGAACTCGCCCGTGACGAGGCGGCCAGGGCCGCGCGTCTGCCGTCCATCGCCTGGCAGGCGCTGCGGCGCGGCCTGGACAGCGGCCCGGTGCTCGTCCAGGTGCCCAGGAGGGGATATCTGCCCGCGCTCGCCTGCCGGACCTGCCGCGGCCCGGCCCGCTGCCCCGCCTGCCGCGGGCCGCTGGCCCTGCGCGGTGGGCACGCCATGCCGTACTGCCGCTGGTGCGGCCGGATCGCGGGCGGCCGGCGCTGTCCGTCCTGCGGCGACGACCGGATCCGCGCGCTGATCGTGGGGGCCCGCCGCACGGCGGAGGAGCTCGGCCGGGCGTTCCCGTCCTTCCCCGTCAAGACGTCGGGGCGGGACGGCGTGCTCGCCGTGGTCGGGCCGGCGCCCGCACTGATCGTGGCCACCCCCGGTGCCGAGCCGGTGCCCGAGGGCGGCTACGCGGCGGTCGTGCTGCTCGACGGGTGGGCGCTGCTCGGCCGGCCGGACCTGCGCGCGGCGGAGGAGGCGCTGCGGCGCTGGATGAACGCCGCGGCGCTCGCCCGGCCGGGGGCCGAGCTCGTGGTGCTGGCCGACTCGGCCGTCCCGGCCGTACAGGCCCTGCTGCGCTGGGACCCGATCACCTTCGCCGAGCGCGAGCTCGCCGACCGCGCCGAGCTGGGCTTCCCTCCGGCGGTGCGGATGGCCACGCTGACCGGCCCGGCCGCAGCGGTCCGGGAGACGCTGGCCGACGTGGCCCTGCCTCCGCAGGCCCAGGTCCTCGGCCCGGTCCCCGTGGAGGGGGAGGTGGAGCGTGCCATGGTCCGGGTGCCGCGCGACCGGGGGTCGGCGCTCGCCCGCGCGCTCAAGGCCGCGAGCGGGGCGCGATCAGCGCGCAAGGCCGCCGACACGGTGCGGGTGGCGGTCGACCCGCTGGACCTCATCTAGCCACCCCCATTCCCCCGTGATCTTGTAGTTGCTCGCAGAGATCCCCTCCCACCTGGCCGAATACCATTCGTGATCTTGAAGAAACTCGCAGCGATGGCCCCACGCCTGGCATTTCGACTTCCGTGATCTTGCAGTGGGGTCGATACTGCGAGATCACGCAGTGTATCCGCGCAGCTCAGGGATCGTCTCCGTGAAAAACTGCAAGATCACGAATGGTAAAATCGCAGGCCGGTGACGTTGCGTGCAAGTAAATGCAAGATCACGCGGAGAAGGGGGTGCGGATCACGCGGGGAAGGGGTCAGGCGCGGGTGGAGTGGGACCTCTCGGCGAGAGCTCGGAGGTTCCGTACGGCCTGGGCGGGGTCGTCGGCCCCGTAGACGGCGTTGCCCGCCACGAAGACGTCGGCCCCGGCCTCGGCGCAGCGCTCGATCGTCGTCTCCGACACGCCGCCGTCGACCTGGAGCCACACCTCGCCGCCGAACTTGTCGATCAGCGCACGGGCCCTGGAGACCTTCGGCAACATGATGTCCAGGAACCTCTGCCCGCCGAAACCCGGCTCCACGGTCATGACCAGCAGCATGTCGACCTCAGGCAGCAGGTCCTCGTAGAGCTCCACCGGGGTGGCCGGGTTCAACGCCAGACCCGCCCTGGCCCCGGCCGTGCGGATCGCCCGCAGCGTGCGCACCGCCGCCCTGGCCGCCTCCGCGTGGATGGTGACGCTGGCCGCGCCCGCCTCCGCGTAGTCCGGCGCCCACCGGTCCGGCTCCTCGATCATGAGGTGGCAGTCGAGCGGTGTCGTGGTCGCCTTGAACAGCGACTCCACGACCGGAAGGCCGAGCGTGAGGTTGGGCACGAAGCGGTAGTCCATGACGTCGACGTGCAGCCAGTCGGCGATGCCCTCGACCCTCGCCGCCTCGTCGGCGAGGCGGGCGAAGTCGGCGGACAGGATGCTGGGCGAAATCTGTACGGCCATAGTGCCTGCAGTCTATTTCGCCCGGAACAGGGCCAGGAACATGGCGTCGGTGCCGTGCCGGTGCGGCCAGAACCGCACGTGGGGGCCGCCGCCGAGCCCCGGCGCCTCCGGCAGGAACTCCCGCGCGTCGAGCACCTCCGCCCGCTCGGGCGGCACCTCGTCCACCACGGCGGTGGTCTCGGCCAGGTGCGGGGAGCAGGTCACGTAGGCCACCACCCCGCCGGGCCGTACGGCACGCAGGGCCGAGTCGAGCAGCAGGCGCTGCAGCCGGGTCAGCTCGGGGATGCTCCGGGGATCGCGCCGCCAGCGGGCCTCCGGCCGCCTGCGCAGCGCGCCCAGACCGGTGCAGGGGGCGTCGAGCATCACCCGGTCGAACGTGCCGGGCCGCCACGGCGGCCGCGTCCCGTCGGCGGTCACGACCGCGGCGCCCCGGGTCGTCCCCCAGACGAGCCGGGCGCGGTGATACTGGACGTCAGCGGCGAGCAGCCTCGCCCCGCGCTGCTCGGCCACCGCGTCGAGCAGCCCCGCCTTGCCGCCGGGTCCCGCGCACATGTCCAGCCAGTCGCGGTCACGGTCGACGGGCACTCTGGTGAGCGCGAGCGCGACGAGCTGGCTCGCCTCGTCCTGGACGGCGGCGCGCGCCTCGCCCACCGCGGGGATCGAGGCCGGGTCCCCCTCGGGCAGATAGGCGCCGTACGGCGAGTAGGCCGCCGGCTCGGCACCCGCCGAGATCAGCTCATCGACGGAGCAGCGGCCCGGACGGGCCACCAGCGCCACCCGGGGCCGCTCGTTGTCGGCCGCCAGCAGCGCGGCGGTCTCGTCCACGTCGCCGCCGACCGCGTCGCGCAGCGCGTTGACGATCCACCGGGGATGACTGTGGGCCACGGCCAGATGCCCGGCCGCGTCCTCGTCGAGCGGCGGGGCCACGATGGCGAGCCACTCCTCCAGCGTGCGGCCCGCGACCTTGCGCAGCACGGCGTTGGCGTAGCGCGACGGGCCTGGGCCGACCCGGTGCCTGACCAGGTCGATCGTGGCGCTGACCGCCGCGTGCGGCGGGATGCGGGTGCGCAGGAGCTGGTGCACGCCGAGCCGGACGGCGTCCAGCAGCGGCGGGTCGACGTGTTCCGGCGGCCGGTCGCTGCACGCGGCGATGATCTCGTCGTAGGTGCCGAGACCGCGCAGCGTGCCGTAGGCCAGCTCGGTGGCGAGCGCGGCGTCCCGGCCCACGATGCCGCGTTTGCGCAGCAGCGCGGGCAGCAGCAGGTTCGCGTACGCGTCGCGCTCGTCGACGGCCCTCATCAGGTCGTAGGCCGCGTTCCTGGCCGCGTCGGGCCGGCCGGACCGTTGCCTTCCCGAGCCGGGCCCGCCGGATCCCTGCTTACCGGAGCCCTGTCTGCCGGTCGGGCGCCGTCCAGAGTGCTGCCGGGTCATCGGAAGCGCTCCGAGTCGCCGGGTGCGCCGCCGACGCGGACGCCGCGCGCCCACTCGACCGCGGTCATCACCCGCTTGCCCTGCGGCTGCACCTCGCCGAGCTCGACCGGATGGGTGCCGGTGCCGGCGAGGACGGCGTTCTTCGCCGCGATGATCTCGCCGGGGGCGGGCGAGGCCGACGCCTCCGGCGCGAGCCGTACGGGGCCGATCTTGATCCGCTGACCGCGGAACTCGGTCCACGCGCCCGGGGCGGGCGTGCAGGCGCGCACCAGCCGGTCCACCCGCATCGCGGGGGCCGCCCAGTCGACGCGCGCGTCCTCGACCTCGATCTTCGGTGCGATGGTGACCCCGTCGGCCTGCTGCGGGCGGGCCTCCAGCGTGCCGTCCTCGACGCCGTCGAGCGTCGCCGTGAGCAGCCCGGCCCCCGACTCGGCGAGCCTGGCCAGCAGCGCGCCGCTGGTGTCATCCGGCCGGACCGGCTCGGTCACACAACCGAAGACGGGGCCGGCGTCCAGCTCTTTGACGATCCGGAAGGTGGTCGCGCCGGTGATCTCGTCGCCGTGCAGTACGGCATGCTGAACCGGCGCGGCACCCCGCCACGCGGGCAGCAACGAGAAATGCAGATTTATCCAGCCGAATGGCGGAATATCCAGAGCGGCTTGCGGGAGCAAAGCGCCATAGGCGACCACCGGGCAGCAGTCCGGATTTATCGCCCGCAACCGGTCGAGGAAGTCCGGGTCGGCGGCCTTCGCCGGCTTCAGCACCTCGATGCCCGACTCCTCGGCAAGTTGGGCCACCGGGCTGGGATGGACGTGGCGTCCCCGGCCGGATCTGGCGTCCGGGCGGGTGACGACGGCGACGACCTCGTGGCGGGGCGAGTCGAGCAGCGCCCGCAGCGACGGGAGCGCGGTGTCCGGGGTGCCGGCGAAGACCAGGCGCACTACAGGGCCTTCCCGTAAGTGGCGTGCGGCGAGACCTTGACGACGGGTGCGGAAAGGCCGCTCCACTCGGCCTCCCGGATGGCCTTCATCGCGAGCTTGCGCTGCTTGGGATCCATCCGGTCGATGAACAGCACGCCGTCGAGATGGTCGGTCTCGTGCTGGAAGCAGCGGGCCATCACCTCGGTGCCCTCCAGGACGACCGGCTCGCCGTGCATGTTGAAGCCCTTGGCGACCGCCCTGATCGCGCGGGGGGTCGGGAAGGACAGGCCGGGGAAGGACAGGCAGCCCTCCTCGCCCTCCTCGTCGATCTCGTCCGACAGGTCGAGATCGGGGTTGATCAGGTGCCCGAGCTGCTCGTCCACGTAGTAGGTGAACACCCGGAGCCCGACGCCGATCTGCGGCGCCGCCAGTCCGGCGCCCGGGGCGTCCATCATCGTGTCGGTCAGGTCCTTGACGAGCCTGCGCAGCTCCTTGTCGAAGTCGACCACCGGCTCCGCCGGCGTGCGCAGCACCGGGTCACCGAAAAGGCGGATCGGCTGAATGGCCAACGATCGGCTCCGTTCACATCACGACGTCGAATATCGCTTCAGTCTAGGGGGTGTTCGGCGAATGCGTCCGTCGCCAACACGGTCCGGGCGGATGCGTCACAGGGCGGAGAAACACGACCTAAGGGCGTGAGCGGACCTTCATCGCCGTCTTCCTGGCCGTCTTGGCGATCAACGGGTCGGGGTGATGCCGGCCCAGCATCTCCAGTACGGCGAGGGTGTCGGGGTGATCCACCCGCCCCATTTCGGGGACCAGCGCGAGCAGGTCCTCCCCGAGGATGTCGAAATGGGCCACCGAGTCGATGGGGGCGCCCAGGTAGAGCAGGGCGGCGAGGGTGTCGACGGCCACCCAGGCGCCGTCGCCCTCACCCAGCGCCGGGGCGTCCAGATCGCGGACGCCCAGCCAGGCCGCGGCGTACCGCCACATCATCGGCTCGCTGAGGGCTTCGCGTACCGCCTGCTCGGCCTCCGGGCCCAGCTCCTCGAGGATCGTCCCGGCCGTGCCCCGCTGGGCGGCGTTGCCGGACGAGGCTATCTTGATCAGCTCGCGGGCGGCGTCCTCGGGGGCCCGGTGCTCCAGCCACAGCGTCGCCGCGCTGGCCGAGGCCCGGCCGGTGAGCATGGCCTCGATCAGCTCTCCGGCGGTGTGCCCGGCGAAGGCCACGACCTCGCCGAGGGAGGGCGCGTCGTGCCCCTCGCGCAGCAGGTCGCGGCGTACGGCCCAGACGCCGGGCTCGGTGAGCCGCACGAGATCGCCGGTCAGCTCGATCAGCCCGCAGTACTCCAGCAGCGCCATGGCCTCGGCCAGCTCGCCGGGCAGCGTCATCCGCAGCCGCCTGAGCTCGGACTGCTGGGCGCCGCAGCCGACCTCGTGCGCCTGGAGGATGCCGCCCGCCAGGTTCGCCATCGGCATGCCCTCCCGGACGGAGTAGATGGTCGCGAGGATCTCGGTGAGATGCTCGTCGACGACCCGGGAACCGGTCAGGCCCTCCTCCGTGCGGTCGAGCACGTCCATGACCACGCCGTCCCAGAACTCCATGGGATCGGTCATCCCGGGGCCGGGCCGGACGCTCTTGCCCGGGGTCACGTCGAGCAGCCGGCCGTTGACCGCGACCACCCACAGCAGGCGGAGCCGCGCTGCGTCCAGCCCGAGCTCGGCCACGGCCGCGCGGGCGTCGCCGTCGATCAGCAGCCCCTGTCCGGTGACCTCGCGCACGCCGGTCCAGTCGGCCAGCCGCACGGCGTCGCGCACGATGGGCGCGTCGCGCACCACTCGCGCCAGCTCCTCGTCCGGGGCGAGCTCGACGGGCGGGAATGTGAGCACGTCGCTGTCGGCCATTGCAGCAACTTACTCCACTGCGCTCACTCGACGCACCGGCTTCACCCCATGCGCCGGTGTCACCGGATGGCGCGCGAACGCGCCTTGAACGCGGCCTTCCTCGCCGCCTTGGCCGTCATCCGGTCCGGGAGGGAGTTGCCGAGCAGTTCCAGAACCTCGACGACATCGGGGTGATCGACCCGCCACATGTCCTCGATCAGATGGGCGGGCGGCCCGGAGACGGCGATGTTCTCCGCGAAGCCGTCCGGGTCGGCCTCGGCCGCCGGCAGCGCGAGCGCCAGCATGTCGACCGTGACCCACAGCACCTCGTCGTGGGTGAGCGTGGGGGCGTCCAGGCCCCGGGCGGACAGCCAGTGGACGGCGTGCGGCCGCAGCTCCGGGTCGTCGAGGCAGGACCGGACGACCGGGGCCGCCTCCACGCCCAGCCGGTCGACGATCGTGACGGCGATCCCGCGCACCTCGGCCGGCGCGCCCGCCACCGCGGCGAGCAGTTCCGCCGCGGCCTGCTCGGGGGTGCGGCGGGCCAGCCACGCCGCGACGTCGCGCTCGGCCGCCTCGGCGGGCAGCCCGTCGCTGATGAGGCCCGCGATCAGCCCGCTCGCGTCGCCTTCTGCGAGGTCCGGCGCGATCGGCGCGTCGAGCCCCATGTCCGAATAGATCTCCCGCAGTCCCCACAGCCCCTGCGGGGTCAGGGCCAGGCCGTCCTCGCTGATCTGGACCGTTCCCGCGTAGGAGAGGGCGGCCAGCGCCCCGCTCAGCCGCTCCTCGGTCAGCCCGTCCTCGGCCGGCCCGTCCTCATCCGGTGCGGGAGACCGGCCGATCGCGACCTCGCGCAGATATTCGGCGACCGCGTCGGCCGGGACCGGCGCCTGCAGCCGGTAGAGCAGGTCGTGCACCGAGTAGAGCTCCTCGTCCACGGCGGCTTCCCCGGTGACGGCCACCGGCGCCTCGATGAGGAACTCCACGGCCGCCGCCCACAGGTCGAACACCTCTTCGTCCGGCCGGGCGGCCAGCGGCCGGAACCCGTCGGCCGCCACGACGGTCGTTCCCTCGACCCGGGCCAGCCCGAGGTCGAGCGCGAGCCGCCAGGCCAGGGCCGGCCGTGCCACGCCCGCCTCCGCCGCCAGCGCGCGCGCATCCCTGACCCGCAGCGCCTTGCGGGTCGTCGTCGTGCGTCCGCCGTCCACCAGCCATCTCACGATGAGGTGGGCGTCGCGCAGCAGCGGTGTGTTCCGTACGGCTGCGGCGATCTCGTCGGCGGGCGGAAGCCGTACGGCGGGCAGGGGAGCGCAGCCGGGGCAGTCGCACTCGGCCGGGCCGCCGGGCTCGACCAGTTCGAGGGAGTCGGGGCCGATGGCGCTGAAGATGCTCTTGGCCATGCCGAACTTGGTGGTGTCGGCGAGCGCCCGGGGCATCTCGGGCTCGATCTCGTCGATCGTCTCCCGCATCCTGGCGGCGACCTTGCCGGCGATCTCCCCCGTGTCGAGCAGGAACTCGACCAGCGTGCGGGCCGCCGCGATGGTCTCCGGCGCGCTTTCCGGCGGGGCGATGACCTTCCGCGGATAGATCTCCAGCAGGAGCTCCTCGAAGGTCCCCGGCCGGAAGTCGCCGAGTTCCCGCACCTCCAGATAGTCGCTGGCGTAGTCGCACAGCAGGCGGACCTCGTCGACGTCGACCTCCACGCCCCTGTCGCGCCCCCACATACGAAGGCCGTCGATGGCCCGGTTCACCCATTCGATCGACACAGGGAGACGCTAACGGCTCGCTGCGCCCATAGCGAATCGGTCAACCCCTCCGGAGGGCGGGGGTCAGGCGAGGGCGGGGTCGAGCACGACGTCGTCGCCCTGGACCGTGGGGGCCTCGGGGAAGTGGCAGGCCGTGAGGTGGCCCTCCCGGTTGCCGTTCAGCCGCACCAGCGGGGGCTCCTCGGTGGCGCACCTGTCCTGGGCCTTCCAGCAGCGGGTGCGGAACCGGCAGCCCGACGGCGGGTCGATGGGGGAGGGCACGTCGCCGGCGAGGCGGATGCGCTCCCGCTGCTCGCCGTCGAGGTCGGGCTCGGGTACGGCGGACAGCAGGGCGTGCGTGTACGGATGCCGCGGCCGTTCGTAGATCGACTCCCGGTCGCCGATCTCCACGATCTTGCCGAGGTACATCACCGCGACGCGCTGGGAGAAGTGGCGGACGACGGCGAGGTCGTGCGCGATGAACAGGAACGCGATGCCGAGATCGCGCTGCAGCTCCTGCAGCAGGTTCACGACCTGCGCCTGGATGGACACGTCGAGCGCCGACACCGGCTCGTCCGCGATGATCAGCCTGGGGTTGAGCGCCAGCGCCCGGGCGATGCCGATGCGCTGCCGCTGTCCGCCGGAGAACTCGTGCGGGAAGCGGTTGTAGTGCTCGGGGTTGAGACCGACGATCTCCAGGAGCTCCTGCACCCGCTTGCGCCGCCCGCCCGGCGGCTCGATGCCGTTGATCTCCATCGGGCCGTTGATGATCGTGCCGACGGTGTGGCGGGGGTTGAGCGAGCTGTAGGGGTCCTGGAAGATCATCTGGATCTCGGGCCTGATCGGCTTGAGCCTGCGCCGGGAGTCGTGGGAGATGTCGCGTCCCCGATAGAGGATCTTGCCCGACGTCGGCTCCAGCAGACGGGCGGCCAGCCGTCCGGTCGTGGACTTGCCGCAGCCCGACTCGCCGACGAGGCCGACGGACTCGCCGGTCCCGACCATGAGGTCGATCCCGTCCACCGCGTGGACGCTGCCGACCTGATGCTTGATCAGCACGCCGCCCCGGACGGGGAAGTGCTTGACCAGCCCCTGCAGCTCCAGCAGCGTCTCGCTCATGCGTGATCCTCGATCTGGGCGGTGCGGATCTCCGTCTTCTGACGGAGGCTGAGATAACAGGCGTCGCCGTGGCCGGTGGCGGGGGAGATCTCCGGCCGCTGGGTGCGGCAGAGCTCGGGCCCGGCCAGCTCCGGATAGTCGCAGCGGGGGTGGAAGGGACAGCCGGGCGGCGGGCTGAGCAGGCTCGGGGGCGTGCCGCGCACCGGCTTCAGCGGCGCGTCGACCGAGGAGGTCAGGCGGGGCATCGACGAGAGCAGCCCCCAGGTGTAGGGGTGGCGGGGCTCGGTGAGCACCTCGCGCACGGTCCCCCGCTCGACCGCCCGGCCGGCGTACATGACCAGGATGTCGTCGGCCGTGTTGGCGACCACCCCGAGGTCGTGGGTGATCAGGATGACCGCGGTGCCGGTCTGCTGCTGCAGTTCCTTGAGCAGGTCGAGGATCTGCGCCTGCACGGTCACGTCGAGGGCGGTCGTCGGCTCGTCCGCGATCACCAGGTCCGGGTCGCAGACCAGCGCCATCGCGATCATCGCGCGCTGCCGCATGCCGCCGGAGAACTCGTGCGGGTAGTGGTCGACGCGGGTGGCCGGCTGGGGGATCCCGACCCGGCTCAGCATCTCGATGGCCCGCTCGCGCGCCTCCTTCTTGCTCGCGCCGCGGTGCTTGCGGTAGACCTCGCCGATCTGCCTGCCGATCGTGTGGAACGGCGACAGCGCGGTCAGCGGGTCCTGGAAGATCATCGAGATGCGGTTGCCGCGGAGCCTCTCCATCGTGGCCCTGTCGGCGCCGGTCAGCTCCCGGTCCTCCAGCCAGATCTCCCCGCCGATCTTCGTGTGGTCGGGGTCGTGGAGTCCGAGGATCGCGAGGTTCGTGACCGACTTGCCCGACCCGGACTCTCCGACGATGCCGAGCGTGGTGCCCTTCCTCAGGTCGAAGGAGAGGCCGTCGACCGCGTGGACGATGCCGTCCTCGGTGCTGAACTCGACGCTGAGATCGCGCACGGACAGGAACGGCCCCGGGGGCGAGGTGGTCACTTGCTGCTCCAGGTTGCTCATTTGCTCGGCTCGACTCGGCTCAGCTCAGCCGTACCCGCGGGTCGATGACCGCGTAGAGCACGTCTACCACGATGTTCAGGATGACGATGGCCGTCGCGCCCACGATGGTCACGCCGAGCAGCATCGGCAGGTCGGTGTTCTGCACGGCGCGTACGGCGAGCTCGCCGATGCCGTGCAGCGTGAACGTCTGCTCGGTGATGATCGCTCCGCCCAGCAGCGCGGCGAGGTCGACGCCGAAGATCGTGACGATCGGGATCATCGCCCCGCGCCAGGCGAAGCGGAAGAACACCGTCCGGCCCGACATGCCCTTGGCCCGTGCCGTACGGACATAGTCCTCGGTGAGCTGCTCGACCATCTGCGACCGGGTCATGCGGGTGTAGTTGGCGGTGAAGATGATCGACAGCACCACCCACGGGAGCAGCAGGTGGGTGAACCAGCCCACCGGGTCCTCCGAGACGGGGACGTAGGACGGGCGCGGGATCAGCTCGAGCGTGTCCACGAGGTAGAACGCCAGCAGCGGCCCGATGAAGTAGATCTGCAGCGAGGCCCCGATCACCGACGACGAGCTGGCGATCTTGTCGAGCGGCCGCCCGACCTTCCAGGCCGCGAGCATGCCGGTGAGGATGCCGAAGGACAGGATGACCAGCGAGGCCCCGAGCGTGAGGGACAGGGTCACCGGGAAGCGGTCCAGGATGGCGCTGAACACCGGCTCCTGGGTGGCGAAGGAGTAGCCGAGGCAGGGTGCCGGACACGCGCCGAACTGGACGAACTCGCGGCCCATGAAGATGCCGGCCAGCCAGTGCCAGTACTGCACGAACAGCGGCTCGTCCATCCCCAGGTTGTGCCGGATGAGATCCAGCGTCTCCGGACGGCAGATCTTGCCGCAGAAGGCCCGGGCGGGATCGCGGGGGATGGCGTAGAAGAGATAGAACGTGACGGCACTGATGATCATCAGGATCACGAGTGCGCCGAGGATTCGGCGTACCAGAAAGCCGGCCATGGTGTCGTACCTGCTCCAGCGGGCGGATTTTCCGGGGTCGCCGCCCCCGCCGGGACGGAGGCGGCGACCGGATGACGGTTACTTGACCCAGATGTCCAGGGGGGACTGCTCGCCCCAGAGCGGGTCGAACTTGACGCCGCCGAGGCCGGAGCCGTACAGACCGAAGTAGGTCTGGTAGAACTCGGGGATGATCGCGGCCTGGTCCATGATCTTACGGTCGAGCGCGGCCCACGCCTTGCCGGCCTCGACCGGGTCGGTGATCGCGTTGGCCTTGTCGATGCCCTCGTTGATCTCCGGCACGTCGAGGTGGCTGTAGTTCGTGGCGCCGTCGGCGATCTGACGGCCGTCGAACTGCGGCTGGATCGCGGTCGAGCCGGTCGGCCAGTCGGCGGCCCAGCCACCCCAGTAGACGTCGTACTTGTTGTCGACCAGACCGATGGCGTCGTAGTAGGTCGCTGGGTTGAGCGGCTTGGCCACGACCTTGAAGCCGGCCTTGGTCAGCGCCTCCTTGATGGCGACGGTGATCTTCTCCTGGGTCGGCGTCTGGTTGTAGGCGTAGACGATGGTCGGGTTGGGGTCGCCCGACTGCGCGAGGAGCTGCTTGGCCGCCTCGGGGTCGCCCTCCGGCTTCTGCAGCTTGCCGTACAGGTCGAAGGCCTCATAGCCCATCACGGTCGGGCTCATGACGGTCGTGGCGATCTTGCCCGCCGTGACCTCGCCGCCCGCGAGCTGCTGGATCTGCTTGTTCGGCCAGGCCGTGATGAGCGCCTTGCGGACGTTGACGTCGGTGACCCGCTTGGTGTTGATGTTGTAGAAGGTGGTGAACGGGGTCAGGCCCTGCAGGGAGCGCTGCATCGCCTCGGCGTTGCCCAGCACCTCCTGCACCCGCTCCGGCGCGACCGGGTTGTGGAACGTGAACGCCTGCTTGTCCTTGCCGTTGTCGGCCAGGAAGCGCTCGGTCGTCTGCTGCGACTGGTAGCCGAACTCCATGTGCCACTTGTCCGGGTAGGCGTGCCGGATCGGGTCGGTGTTCTTGTCCCAGTGCGGGTTGCGCTCAAGGTCGAGCGACTTGTCCGTGACGTGGCTCACGATCTTGTACGGCCCGGAGGAGAACGGGTGCCTGTCGTACTTCTGCTTGGTGTCGTGGGCCTTCGGCACCGCGCCGTAGCCCGTCATCGCCAGCGTGAAGTTGAAGTCGGGGTGGGCACCGTTGAGGTGGAAGACCACCGTCTTGTCGTCGGGGGTCTCGATCGTGTCGAGTTCCTTGCCGTCGTAGGGGCCCTCGTACTGGTCGCGGAACGGCTTGTCCGCCTCCGGCACCAGCCACTGCTGGGCGTAGGTCGGGCCCTCGGTGATGAAGTCGGCGAACAGGCGCTCGAAGCTGTACTTGATGTCGGCCGAGGTGATGGGGGAGCCGTCCTCCCACTTCAGGCCGTCCTTGAGGGTGAACGTCCAGGTCTTGCCGCTGTCGGTGGTGCTGCCGGTGTCGGTGGCCAGGTCGCCCACCAGCGTGAGGGTGCCGTCGGCGTTGCGCTTGTAGTTCGTGAGCTGACGGGTGAACAGCTCCGACACCGAGGAGTTGTAGTTCAGGTAGACGCGGCCCGGGTCCAGGTGGCTGAAGTCGTCGCGGTCGAGCATGGTGACCGTGCCGCCCGTCTTGGCCTCGGCGATCTCGGGGGCGGGGCCCTTGGAGTCCTCGGCGGTGCCGACCGTGATCGCGCTGACGGCCTTGTTCTCCAGCGGCTTCTGCGAAGAGGTGCCCGCGGCGGTCTCGGGTGCGCCGCCGCCTCCGCCCTTGGCGCAGCCGGCCAGGGCCAGCGCGCCTGCCGCGAGCACGGCGGTCATCGAGGCGATTCGCCTGCTGTGCGATCTCATGTGGTCCTTCCTATGGGGATGGGCGCTGCCGGAGTCAGCGCTTGGTCTTGGGGTCGAAAGCGTCGCGGATGGAGTCTCCGAACAGGTTGAACGCGATGACGAAGATCACCATGGAGACGCCGGGGAAGATCAGGTACGTCACGTCGGAGTGGTAGACGTTGACGCCCACCTGGAACATGCGGCCCCAGTCGGGGGTGGGCTCGGTCATGCCCACACCGAGGAAGCCCAGGCCGGCCTCGGCGCCGACGAACAGCGGGAGCAGCAGCGTGCCCTGGATGATGATCGGCGTCCACAGGTTGGGCAGCAGCTCCTTGAAGATGATCCGGGCCGGCGAGGCGCCGGTCACCCGGGCCGCCTCCACGAACTCCCTCGTGCGCAGCGACAGGACCTGCGAGCGGAGCAGACGGGCGAGTGCGGCCCAGCCGAGGACGGTCAGCACGACGCAGATCGAGACGAACCTGAGCCAGACCGGGGTCTCCTCCTCCGGCAGCACGATGGCGGCCTCGACGACCGGCAGGAAGACGATGAGGAAGAGTTGCTGCGGGAAGGCCAGCAGCGTGTCGATGACCCGGCCGATCACGTAGTCGGTCTTGCCGCCGATGTATCCGGCCGTGATGCCCAGCACCACGCCGAGGACCACCGTGACCAGCGTGACGACCACGGCGATGCTCAGCGAGGTGCGGATGCCGTACACGAGTTGCATGAAGACGTCCCGGCCCAGGCCCGGCTCCAGGCCGAACCAGAATTCGCCGCTCATGCCGCCGTTGGGGGCGATCGGATATCCGAACTCGTTCAGCAGGCCCGGCCGATTCTGCCCGTAGGTGGTGTAGGGGTCCTTGCCGTAGAGCTTCGAGATGACCGGCGCGAGCAGGGCGATCAGAAAGAATGCCAGCACGACCAGGGCCGAGACGACACCGGTCCGGTCGCGCCGGAACCGCCGCCACATCAGGCGGCCGGGCGAGCGGCCGACGATGGCCGGAGCGGACCCTGCCGGATCGGCGGAACCGGCGGTGTCCTCGGTGGTTTCTGCGGCCGCCGGAGAAGGGGCCGAAGAGGGGAACGTCATGGTGCGGTGCTCCCGGGTGGGCCGTCAGCGATCGGATGGGATCTGACTGTAGGGGAACTTTCGCAACTCGATTTCCGGGAGTCAATTGGAAGTCGGGAACATTCCGTCTTTTGTCTGCATTGCTCCCTAAATTAAATCAGCTCGTGCCCTGAAACCCGTTGACCGGCGGAGATGTGTCGTCGAGAATGAGATTTGACTCTATGTATCCATGTCACGAGTTCGTGACATAATTCGGATGAGACAGAGATATCGCATTAGTTGAACGATCAATTGATTGATCGGGCGCCGCCCACCGGCCGGGCGGAGGAGAAAGACCGCCGGCGCGGGCGCCGCATAAGACGGCGACGGCCCCCGGCATGTAACGAAGCCGGGGGCCGAGGGCCGGATGACGTCATTTGACGTCAGGTGACGGCCGTGTTCACCTCGGCGAAGTGGCACGCGACCGGGTGGCCGTTGCCACGGTCGACCAGTTCGGGCTCTTCCTCGGCACAGATCTCCCGCGCTTTCCAGCAGCGGGTGCGGAATCGGCAGCCCGAGGGCGGGTCGATGGGAGAGGGCACGTCGCCGGTGAGGATGATCCGCTCCCTGCTCCGTTCCGCCGCCGGGTCGGCCGTGGGGGCGGCCGAGAGCAACGCCTGGGTGTAGGGATGCGCGGGCCGGTCATAGAGATCGTCGCGCGGTCCGGTCTCCACGACCTTGCCCAGGTACATCACCGCGACCCGGTCGGAGATGTGCCGCACCACCGACAGATCGTGCGCGATGAACACGTAGGCCAGGCCCAGGGCATCCTGCAGGTCCTCCAGCAGGTTGACCACACCGGCCTGCACCGACACGTCCAGGGCCGACACCGGCTCGTCGAGGATCAGCAGTTTGGGCTGCAGCGCCAACGCCCTGGCGATGCCGACGCGCTGGCGCTGGCCGCCGGAGAACTCGTGCGGGTACCGGTTGCCGTGCTCGGGGCTCAGCCCGACCATGCGCAGCAGCTCGGCGACCTTCTCGCGCCCCGTGGACTTCCACAGGCCGTGGACCCTGAGCGGCTCGGCGATGATGTCGTTCACCGGCATCGTCGGGTTGAGCGACGCGTAGGGGTCCTGGAAGACGATCTGCATGTCACGCCGGACGGCCTGCATCTGTTTGGCCGTCAGCGTGGTCAGCTCCTTGCCGGCGAAGCGGACCGAGCCGGACGTGGGACGGTGGAGCTGCAGCACGGCCCGGCCCGTGGTCGACTTGCCGCAGCCGGACTCGCCGACGACCCCGAGCGTCTCGCCCTTGTCGACATGCAGCGACACCCCGCTGACCGCCTGGATCCGCCCGACGGTCCTGCGCACGATGCCGCCCTTGATGGGGAAGTTCACCACGAGGTCGCTGACCTCGAGCAGTGGCCCATTCTCGGTCAGCACATTCTCGGTCATGAGGCCTCGCCGTTCGTCTTGAACAGTGCTGTCGGGTCGGAGTGCGCGGCCAGCCGGCGCCAGTGATGGCAGGCCGCGTAGTGCCCGCCGATGTCCGTCTCCGCCAGCACCGGCTCGGCCGTCCGGCAGCGCTCGTCGGCGAGCGGGCAGCGCGGGGAGAACGGGCAGCCGGGCGGCAGATTGATCAGTGAGGGCGGTGATCCCTTGATCGGTCGCAGCCGGCCGCCGGACGACCCCGTCGTGGGGATCGAGCCGAGCAGGCCCGCGGTGTACGGCATGCGGGGTGAGGCGAACGTGCGGTCGACGTCGCCGATCTCCACCGGCTTGCCGGCGTACATCACCAGGACGCGGTGGGCCATGCCCGCGATGACGCCGAGGTCGTGCGTGATCAGCACGATCGCGGCGTCCACCGCGTCCTTGACCTCCAGGAGCTTCTCCAGGATCTGGGCCTGGACGGTCACGTCCAGCGCGGTGGTCGGCTCGTCCGCGATGATCACGTCCGGATTGTTGATGACCGCCATGGCGATCATCGCGCGCTGCCGCATGCCGCCGGAGAACTCGTGCGGATAGGCGCGCAGCCGGGCTCCGGCCTGCGGGATGCCGACCAGGTCGAGCATCTCCCTGGCCCGGGCCAGCGCATCCTTCCGGGGGACCAGCTCATGGGCGAGCACCGCCTCGGCGAGCTGGTCGCCGATGGTGTGCACCGGGTTGAGCGCGGTCATCGGATCTTGGAAGATCATGGCGATCCTGCGCCCACGCAGACCGCGGCGCCTGCGCTCCGTCATCTTCAGCATGTCGTCGCCGCGGTAGTGGATGCTGCCGGTGATCCTCGCGCTCTTGGGCAGCAGGCCCATCACCGCCATCGAGGAGACCGACTTGCCGGACCCGGACTCGCCGACGATGCCGAGCACCTCGCGCTCGTGCACGGTGTAGGACACGCCGCGTACGGCCCGCACGAGACCGTCGTCGGTGGGGAAGGAGACCTGCAGGTTCTCCACCTTCAGGATCTCGGCCTCGCCCGGGCGCTTGGAGTCCGACAGGCGCCTGGCGATGTGCGCGCCCTGGGTGTTGGTCGTCGTCATCAGTCACGCACCCGGTTCTGTCGAGGGTCGAAGGCGTCGCGCAGGCCGTCGCCGATGAAGTTGACCGACAGCGCGATCACGACGATGAAGATGCCGGGCCACCAGAACAGCCACGGCCGGGTCACCATCGCGCTGCGGTAGGTCTCGATGAGCAGGCCGAGCGACGTGTCCGGGGGCTTGACGCCGAATCCCAGGAACGACAGCGCCGTCTCCAGCAGGATGCCGGAGGAGATCGCCAGCGTCGCGCTCACGATGATCACACCGAGCGTGTTGGGCAGGATGTGCTTGAAGATGATCCGGGTGGCGGGGGTGCCCACGGCCCGGGCGGCCTCCACGAACTCCTTCTCCCGCAGCGACAGGAACTGGCCTCGTACGAGCCGGCCGACGCTGGTCCAGGTGATCAGGCCGAGCATCAGGGCCAGGAAGTACGGCCCCAGGTTGCCGGCCATCTGGCCGACCACGGCCCCGATGACCAGGACCGGGATCGTGATCATCACGTCGGTGAACCGCATCAGCACCGCCTCGGCCCGGCCGCGGAAGTAGCCGGCCAGGGCGCCGATCACGGTGCCCACGATGGTGGAGATCAGGCCGATGGCCAGCGCCACGATGATCGAGATCTGCGTGCCGCGCATGGTGAGCGCGAAGTAGTCCTTGCCCAGGTTGTCCTGGCCGAACGGGTGCTCGCCGAGGTGGACGCCGGTGCCGCCGAGGAACTCGGGGAGCAGGCTGAGCGTGGGACGGCCCCGCTCCACGAGGGTGCCGGTGCCCGTCCATGACTTGTCCCACCAGCCGGGGATCGGGCCGAAGCCGATCGAGGAGAAGGCCAGGACGAAGACGAAGGTGAACAGGACCAGGCCGAACAGCGCCCCCTTGTGCCGGAAGAACCTGCGGATGACGAGCTGGCGCTGGGTGCGGGCGGTGACGGTCATGCCCTGCGTCTCGACGTCGGGCTGGAACTGCTCCGTGTTGAGTGTCATCTGTGTCTCCGCTCCGTCAGGACAGCCGGATGCGTGGGTCGAGGAACGCGTAGGCGATGTCGGCGAGCATGTTCCAGAGCACGATGGCGGCGCCCGAGACCAGGAAGAACCCCATGACCGGCATCGGGTCCACCTCTCGGAGCGCCTTGGTGAACATCGATCCCAGGCCGCGCCAGCCGAAGACGTGCTCGGTGACGACGGCGCCGCTGAAGACCGCGGCGAAGTCGAGCGCGAGGATCGTGGTGATCGGGATCAGCCCGTTGCGGAACGCGTGCTTGACGACCACCGTCCGCTCCGGCAGGCCCTTGGCCCGAGCCGTACGGACGTAGTCCTGGTTCATCACCTCGAGCATGCTCGCCCTGCTGTAGCGCGAGTGACCGGCCAGGCCGATCAGAATGAGCGCCAGCGTGGGCAGCAGCAGGTGCATCGAGGTGTCCAGCGAGATGTGCCAGAAGTCACCGGTGTAGTCGGGGGTCTGCGACCCGATCGTGGCCACCGGCCGGCCCCGCACCGAGGCGGCGTAGCTGCCCCAGGCCTGCAGGAGCCGGTCGAAGAAGATCAGCCCGCCGGTGAGCAGCCCGCTGCCGATGGCCAGCGGGACGGCCTGCCGGCTCAGCAGCCCGCCGATCTGGTGTCCCAGCGCCCAGCAGACCACGACGGTGACGGCCGCGAAGCCGAGGATGGACAGCAGGTTCGCGTCGTCCAGCATCGGCTGCAGCGGGTAGTAGAGCAGCGCGCCCACCCCCGCGGCGGCCAGCGCCGCGTACATCGGCTGGAGGTGCTCCAGACCGGAGATCAACGCCGCCATTCCGGCAGCGGCCGCCAGCGAGACCACGAGGACGAACGGGAAGCCGAGGCCGGGGTCGGCGAACCAGCGGCTCGCGGAGAGGGCGAAGAGGATCACGGCGGTGACGGCGAAGCCGATGCCGAAGGCGGCCAGCTTGCCGCGCCGATCCCCGTGGTAGATCGAGCCCCAGACCAGTCCGGCGAGCACGGCCAGTGCCGCGATGACCCAGGCCGGGATCGTGGGGTCGCGCAGCCAGTCGTTGAACTCGATCGCCAGGTACTGCTTGAGCATCGTCGCCACCCAGAAAACCGGTAGCGAGAAGCAGACGAAAGCTGTGAAAGTAATGCCGTGGTCGAAACTGCTGTACTGACGCAGCGCCGAGATGACGCCGATGGTGACGCCGATGAACGCGCCGAGCAGCGTCGCGACGACCACGAGCTGGAGGGTGGCCGCGGTGGCCTGGCCGAGTTGGGCGGAGACCGAGCTGCCCGCCTTGTCGACGCCGAGGTCTCCATGGAGGATGAGGTCGCCGAGCCAGCCGAGATAGCGGACCGGGATCGGCACGTCGAGCCGCATCGCCTCGATGCGGGCCGCCATCTGCGCCTTGGCCTGCGGAGTCGACTGCTCGCGCAGGTCTTGGAGCGGGTCCCCGGACAGGGCGACCAGGACGAACATGATGAATGTCGCGGCGAGCAGGACGATGGCCGATATGAGCAGCCGCCGCGTGATGAACACAAGCAAGGGTCCCCGACCTCCTGCAGATGACGGGCCGGGCCCACCGGGCCGCCTGGTCAAGGCGTGAGCCGCCGGCGGGCCGGTGGTTCGTGAGGGTGGCGACGCCCGGCCCGCGGACCGGCGCGGCATCGGCCGGCGCGGGCGCGGGCGTGGGCATCACGCGGGGCCGGGTTCATGGTCGCCCGGCCCCGCGCGTGGTCAGATGGTCACCTGACGCTTGTCACTGCATGGCCCACTGGTGCATGTTCCACGTGACGGAGGCCTGGGACGGGTTGGGCACCACGTTCTGCACCTTGTCGCTCCACGCGGTCAGCTGCGGCTGGGAGTAGAGCGGGATGGTGGCCAGGTCATCCCAGAGGATCTTCTCGACCTGCTTGGTGAGATCGAGGATCTTGGCCGAGTCGGTCTCGCCGAGGAGCTGGTCCAGCAGCTTGTCGACCTCCTTGTTGGAGTAGCAGCCGTTGTTGTTGCCCTTGGCCGAGGGGGTGCACTTGCTCGGCGTCTTGTAGGTGGAGGGCCAGCCGCTGACCAGGGACGATCCGGACCAGCCGAACAGCGCGACGTCGAAGTTGCCGGTGGCGAGGTCGCCGCCGTCGTTGAAGAACTTCTCGTTGCCGGTGTCCTCGATCTCGAACCCGGCCTGGTCGCACGAGGCCTTGATCAGCTCGACGACCTGGGTGCGGCGGGGGTTGGGCTGGTTGTAGCCGATCCGGACCTTCACCTTGGACTTGCCGGCCTCGGCGAGCAGCTTCTTGGCGCCCTCGATGTCGACGGTCTTGTACTTGTCGGCGCCGCTGAAGGCGACCGCCTCGGCGTAACCCGGCTGGAACGGCGCGAGGTTGCGCACGTCCATGGTGGTGGCGTTGGGCTGCTGCGGCTTGATCAGGTTGTCCACGATCTGCTGGCGGGGCACGCAGAGCGCGAAGGCCTGGCGCAGCTTGAAGTCGTCCTTGAACGGGCCCTTGTCGAAGTTGAAGTCCAGGTGGTCGTAGAGGAACTGCTCACCCGTCTTGACCTGGATCCCGTCCAGGCCCTGGAGCTGGGCCAGGACGTCCGGGTTGGCCTGCGGCTCGATGATGTTGGTCTCACCGTTCTGCAGCGCCTGGACCTGCTCGTCCTGCGGGATGAACCGGATGACGACCTTGTCGGCCTTGGCCGGCTCGCCCCAGTATTTGTCGTTCCGTACCAGAGTCACCGACTGGCCCGGCGCGAAGGAGTCGATGACGTACTGACCGCTGGACGGCAGCAGCTTCTTGTCGGGCAGCGCGCCGTTGAACAGCCAGCCCTTGCTGTAGAACTCGGCGGCCTTCTTCAACTTGGCCTGGTCGCCGGCCTTGACGGCGTCGACGAACTCCTCGACCGTGAGCCCACCCTGCTCCGCGACGATGTGCGCCGGCATGGTGATCATTTCGAGGGCTTCCCAGTCGGCGAACGGGCTCTTGTACTTGAGCGTGATCTCCTTGTCGCCGACCTTGCAGTCGGGCATCTCGGCCCGGCCCCACTGATCGGTGTTGATGTAGGAGAAGTCGGGGAACTTGCCCGAGCCCGTCGCGTAGGTCAGCATCACGTCGGCACAGCCGATGTCGGCGCCGTCGGACCAGACCGCCTTGGGGTTGAAGGTGTACTTCACCGTCAGCGGGTCGTCGGAGACCTTCTCGTAGGTCGCCATCTCTTCGTTGCGGCCTACCCCGCCTTCGGGACTGTAGTACCAGACGTCCTGAAGGACCCGGTTGACGACGATGTGGTTCTTCGAGGAGTACTCCTCCGGCGTGAAGCCGTTGTAGGAACTGATCTCCTGCTCGAAGGCGTGGGTGACCGTCTGGTCGCCGGCTGCCGGTGCCTCGGCCGCCGGGCTGGTCGAGTTGGCGGCCGGCTTCTCGGTGCCGCCGCAGGCCGTGAGCAGGATCGCTGCTCCCGTGGCGACCGCGAGGAACCTTACGCCCCTGTGTGCGAATGACACGGACTCACTCCTGGGGGGTCGATCTGTAAGAGCTTTGCGGTCAACTAAGCATCACTTGGCGCGGAGGTTAAGAGGGCGGACCTGAAAGTTGCTGGTCCGATGCGGGGAACATTCCGATTTGTGATCGCTTGGGATGAATTGCGGTTGTGTGTCACAACCCTGTGACGCAACCAGCACCGAATCCTGACAAGACCGATGCGAGACCGCCGCGGAGGCGGCAGTGCAATCCCTCCATAACGGTCACCGTGGCGGGCATGGCACACTGGTTGACGACAGAGCGAGCGTGCTCCGGGGTCGGTGTAATTCCGAACCGGCGGTGACACCCCGTGCGGGTGGCAGTCCGCGACCCGGCCGAAGCCATCGGCCGGTGGACCTGGTGAGATTCCAGGACCGACGGTGAAAGTCCGGATGGGAGGAAGCGCGCGAGCGGGCGACCGTGCCGAGGAGGCGCAGTCGTCCGTCGACGTGATGCGAAGCCGCATCCTCCCCGGAGCCCGCCGTGACGACGCGTCCGGCGCAGGCGGGAGGCAAGAGCGGTGGTCTCTCCTTCACCCATGCCGGGCTTCCCCCGAAGGAGAGTTCAGATGTTCACCGGAATCGTCGAGGAGCTCGGCGAGGTCGTCGCCGTCGAGCTCGGGGGCGGCGGGGGCGAAGGCCCCGGATCGAGAACAGATGGGGGCGGCGATTCGGCGCTGCTCACCGTACGCGGTGAGATCGTCACCACGGACGCCCGCCACGGCGACTCGATCGCCGTCAACGGGGTGTGTCTCACGGTGACCTCCGTCGACGGGGCCGTGTTCACCGCCGATGTGATGAAGGAGACGCTCGACCGCTCCTGCCTCGGCGCGCTGCGGCCCGGTTCCCGGGTCAACCTGGAGCGTGCCGTACGGGCCGACCAGCGCCTGGGCGGGCACATCGTGCAGGGTCACGTGGACGGCACGGGCGTGATCCTGTCCCGCGAGCCCGGCGCCAACTGGGAGACCGTACGGATCTCACTGCCCGCCGATCTCGCCCGCTACATGGTGGAGAAGGGGTCGGTCGCGGTGGACGGCGTCAGCCTGACCGTGGTCGAGGCGGCGGCCGACCGGTTCTCGGTCGGCCTCATCCCCACCACGCTCGGGCTCACCACCCTCGGCGGCAAGCAGCCGGGCGACCCGGTGAACATCGAGGTCGACGTCATCGCCAAGTATGTCGAGAAGCTGACCGCCGGGACACGGGCATGACCGGCGCCGGCTGGTACGAGGTCGGCTTCGACGTGCTGGGGCAGCGCGTGCTGTGGACCGACCTGGTGGGGAACGCCTGCGCGCTGGGGACGGTCTGGCTCGCCATCAGGAAGACGATCTGGACCTGGCCCGTGCAGCTCCTCGGCGCCGTGCTGCTGTTCGTCGCGTCGATCAGCGCGCACATCACGGGCAACGCGCTCAAGCAGGCGCTGTTCGGCGTGCTCGCCGTCTACGGATGGTTCAGGTGGTCGCGCGGCACCCGCGACGGCGCCGCGCTGCCGATCCGGTCGGCGACCGGCCGCGAGCGCACGGTGCTGCTGGCGGTGCTGATCGCCGGGACCGTCGCGGTCGCGCTGCTGTTCACGCTGCTCAACTCCAGGGGGTGGAACGTCTCCTGGGCCCCCTGGCCGGACGCCTACATCTTCGTGGGCAGCGCCGTGGCGACCTGGGCGCAGGGCAGGGCGCTGGTCGACTTCTGGCTGGTCTGGGTGGCCGTCGACGTCGTCGGCGTGCCGCTGGCCTTCCATTCCGGGCTGGTGGTCTCCGGCCTGGTCTACGGCGTGTTCTTCGTGATGGTTCTGATCGGGTTCCGTGACTGGCTGCGCCAGTCGCGCGCCGTGGCGGCGGATACGGAGGCGGTGGCGGCGTGACCGAAGACAAGATCAAGCTGGATCCGATCGAGCGGGCGATCGCCGACATCCGCGACGGCAGGCCCGTCGTGGTCGTCGACGACGAGAACCGCGAGAACGAGGGCGACCTCATCTTCGCCGCGGCCAAGGCGACGCCGGAACTGCTCGCCTTCATGATCCGGCACACCAGCGGCGTGATCTGTGTCGCGATGGAGGGCGCCGAGCTCGACAGGCTCGGCCTGCCGCTCATGGTGCGCGACAACCGCGAGCGTCTCCGTACGGCGTACACGATCAGCGTGGACGCCCGTGACGGGGTGACCACCGGCATCTCGGCGGCCGACCGGGCCAGGACGATCCGTACGCTGTGCGACTCGGCGACCGAGCCGTACGAGCTGGTGCGGCCGGGCCACATCTTCCCGCTGCGCTACCGGGAGGGCGGCGTTCTCGTGCGGCGGGGCCACACCGAGGCGGCCGTCGACCTCGCCAGGCTGGCCGGGCTGTCGGCCGGCGGCGCCCTCGCCGAGATCGTCAACGACGACGGCACGATGGCCCGCCTGCCGAGGCTGCGCGAGTTCGCCGACGAGCACGACCTCGCGCTCGTCTCGATCGAGCAGCTCGTCGAGCACCGGCGGCGCTCCGAGCGGATGGTCACCCGGGTCGCCGAGACCCGGATCCCCAACCACTACGGCATGTGGCGCGCGTACGGCTTCGCGAGCGCGCTCGACGGCGGCGAGCACATGGCCCTGGTGTACGGCGATCTCGCCGACGGCGAGAACATCCTGGTGCGGGCGCACTCCGAGTGCCTCACCGGCGACGTGCTCGGCTCGCTGCGCTGCGACTGCGGCGTGCAGCTCGACAACGCGATGCGCCTGATCGCCGAAGAGGGCCGGGGAGTGATCGTCTACCTGCGCGGCCACGAGGGCCGCGGCATCGGGCTGCTGGCCAAGCTCAGGGCGTACGGCCTGCAGGACAACGGCAGCGACACCGTCGACGCCAACATCGAGCTGGGGCTGCCGGTGGACGCGCGGGAGTTCTCCAACGCCGGGCAGATGCTGGCCGACCTCGGGGTGAAGTCGGTGCGGCTGCTGACCAACAATCCGGCCAAGGTGCGCGGCATGGACGGCTACGGCATCAAGGTCCTCGGCCGCGAGCCCATGCCGGTCGCCATGAACCCGTACAACGAGACCTATCTGGCGGCCAAGCGCGAACGGCTCGGCCACCACATTCCCGAAGGAGGCGTCGGATGAGCGGAACCGGGCGTCCGGAGGCCGCGGCCGTGGACGCCGGCGGTCTGACCGTCGGCATCGTCGCGGCCCGCTGGCACGAGGAGATCACCGACAGGCTGACGGCGAGAGCGGAGCGGGCGGCCAGGGACAGCGGCGCGGTCGCGGTCACCGTGCGGGTGGCGGGCTCGCTGGAGATCCCCGTCGTGGCCCAGGCCATGGCCCGGCGCTACGACGCGGTGGTCGCGCTCGGCGCGGTGATCCGCGGGGAGACCGCGCACTTCGACTACGTGTGCGACTCCGTCACCGCCGGTCTCACCAGGGTGGCGCTGGACGAGTCGACCCCCGTAGGGAACGGGGTGCTCACATGTGACACCCTTGATCAGGCGGTCGAGCGGTCCGGCGGGCCCGGCAGCAAAGAGGACAAGGGCTACGAGGCCACTGTCGCGGCCCTGGAGACGGCCCTCGTCCTGCGCAGCCTGACTGTATGAGTGCCGTCTGAGGGAAGGTCGCGTCAATTGGTCACGTCGAAGCCGGGGAGCGGTGCCCGCGCGGCGGGCGGTGGGGCGGTCCGCGGGGTGGGCCGCCGTGGGTGAGCACGTCCCCCCGCAGCTGCCGGTGACCTGGCGTCCCCGGCGCGCCACGATAATCGCGTACGGCATGGCGGTCGTGATGGTCGTCGGCGCGGTCGTCCTGGCGATCATCATGCCGCCGGGCATGTTCAAGCTCGCCGACCGGATCGGCCTGGTGGTGTTCGGCATCCTGGTGGCCGGCCTGCTGCACCTGCTGGGCCGGCTCCGGGTCGAGGCCGACGAACGCGGCATCACGATCGTGAACGCGCTGCGGGTGCACCGCTACGAGTGGCCCGAGGTCCTGGACATCACGATGGAGGAGGGCGATCCCTGGCCGAGGATCGACCTCGCCAACGGGCTCACGGTCGGCGCCATGGGCATCCAGAGCACCGAGCGGACCCGTTCGCGCAAGGCGGTCGCCGAGCTGAGCGCCCTCATCCGCGACCGTGGCGAGGCCCCCGACCACGCCTGAGCGCCCTCATCCGCGACCGCGGTCGGCTGGGCGCCGGCGAAACCCGCCGCGGGCACTTCGGGGGCTCTCCGGTGGAATTCTTTGGCGGATTCGGCCGATGCCCCGCGATCGGCGGCGACGTAGCCTGTGCCTGTGCTGCGGCGGACAATCAAGGCATCTGACATCGAGTCGCCGGCGATGCTGGCGGAGCTCCTCGACGGGCACGACTACCTGGCGGATGAAGGGCTGTCGACCGCGGCGTTCCTGGCGCTGCGGATGGGCCGCCCGCTCTTCCTCGAGGGCGAGGCCGGCGTCGGCAAGACCGAGCTGGCCAAGACCCTGGCGGCGATCCTGGACGCGCCGCTGATCAGGTTGCAGTGCTATGAGGGGATCGACGCGGCCCAGGCGCTCTACGACTGGGACTTCGCGCGCCAGCTCCTGCACCTGAAGGCGGCGGAGGTCACCGGGGCGACCGACGCCGGAGCCCTGGAGGGCGAGATCTACGACCGGCGGTTCCTGGTCGCCCGGCCGCTGCTGCGGGCCCTGGAGACCCAGCCCAGTGTGCTGCTCGTGGACGAGATCGACCGGGCCGACGACGAGTTCGAGGCCTTTCTGCTGGAGGTCCTGTCCGACTTCACGATCTCGATCCCCGAGCTCGGCACGATCCGCGCGCAGACCCCGCCGGTCGTCGTCGTGACCTCCAACCGGACGCGTGAGGTCCACGACGCGCTCAAGCGGCGCTGTCTCTACCACTGGCTGGAGCACCCCGGCTTCGACCGCGAGGTGGCGATCCTGCTGCGGAGACAGCCCGGCTGCACCGAGCGGCTGGCCGCCGAGGTCGCCGAGGCGGCGGCCCGGATGCGCGGCGCCGACCTGGTCAAGCCGCCGGGGGTCGCGGAGACGCTCGACTGGACCGCCGCCCTGCTCACGCTGGGCGCCACCCGCCTCGACCCCGGCCTGGCCGCCGCCTCCCTCGGCGCGCTGCTGAAGTATCGGGAGGATCAGGAGGCCGTACGGGCCGAATGGGACGGACGCCATGCCTGACATGGGGCCGCCCGTGCCTGACGCGGGGTCGGTGGCCGGGGCGGCGGCGGGGTTCGCCCGCACGCTGCGCGCCGCCGGGGTGGCGGCCGATCACCACCGGGAGCAGAGCTTCCTGCGAGCGCTCGCCCACCTGGACGTCACCAGTGAGCGGGACGTCTACTGGGCGGGCCGCGTCACGCTGTGCGCCGGCCCCGATGACCTGCCCAGGTACGACCGCTGCTTCGCCGCCTTCTTCGGCGGGCGGCGGCCGTCTCCGGCCAGGGCGGCCATGACCGTGACCGTCACCCGCACCGTCGCCCTGCCGTACGACCCGCGCGAGCCGGAGGGCGCGGGCGAGCAGAGCGCGCTGCCCGCGACGGCGAGCGAGGTCGAGGTGCTGCGCAACCGCGACGTGGCGCACCTGACCGAGGCGGAGCGGCGTGAGATCCACCACCTGCTCGCGCTGCTGCGCGACGAGCGGGAGCGCCGCTCCTCCCGGCGGTTCCGGCCCTCGCACCGGGGCGACCTGGACGGCCGCCGCACGGTCAGGGAGGCGGTCAGGCGCGGCGGCGATGTGGCGCGGCTGCGTCTGCGCGCGCACCGGGACCGGCCGCGCCGGGTGGTCGTGGTCGTGGACGTCAGCGGGTCGATGGCCCCCTACGCCGACACGCTGCTGCGTTTCGCCCACGCGCTGGTGCGCACCGAGCCGGGGGCGACCGAGGTGTTCAGCGCGGGCACCAGGCTCACCAGGATCACCGCCGAGCTGCGGCACCGCGATCCGGATGTGGCGATGGGCGCGTGCTCGGCCGCGATCCCCGACTGGAGCGGCGGGACCCGGCTGGGGGAGGAGCTGAAGGCGCTGCTGCGGCTGCCCCACCCGCGCGGCGCCACCGTCGTGATCGCCTCCGACGGCTGGGAGCGGGGCTCGGCCGACCTGCTCGGCGCCCAGATGGCCCGCCTGTCCCGCATCGCCCATCGGGTGATCTGGGTCAACCCGCACAAGGGCGACCCGGCCTACCGGCCGCTCACGGCCGGGATGCGCGCGGCGTTGCCGTACGTCACCGACTTCGTGGCCGGGCACAGCCTGGCCGCGTACGAGAACCTGGCCGCGCTACTGGCGGGCCGAAGCGGACGGACGGAACGGGAGGTGGCGGCCGATGCGTGACGTGCTGCCCCAGATCCTCGAATGGTGGGAGTCGGGGGAGCGGTTCGGGCTGGCCACGGTGGTCGGCACGTTCCGCAGCGCGCCGCGCCCGCCGGGCGCTGCGATGGCGGTGCTCGGCACCGAGGTGGTCGGCAGCGTGTCCGGCGGCTGCGTCGAAGGCGCGGTGTACGAGCTGGCGCGTGAGGTCGTGGCCGGCGGGGCGGCGGTGCTGCAGCGGTACGGCGTGAGCGACGACGACGCCTTCGCCGTCGGGTTGACCTGCGGGGGCATCATCGACGTGTTCGTCGAACCCGTCGGCAAGGAGACGTTTCCCGAACTGGGGGAGGTGGCCGAGTCGATCGAGGCGCGGCGTCCGGTCGCCGTGGCCACGATCGTGGCCGGGCCGGGCCCGGTCGGGGCACGGCGCGTGGTGTGGCCGGATCACGCCTCCGGGTCGCTCGGCTCGGCGCGGCTGGACGAGGCCGTGGACGACGACGTGCGCGGCATGCTGGCCCAGGGGTCGACCGGGATGCGGCGCTACGGCCCGCAGGGCGAGCGGCGGCTGGACGACCTGCAGGTGTTCGTCCACTCGTTCGCGCCGGCGCCGCGGATGCTCGTCTTCGGCGCGATCGATTTCGCCGCGGCGGTGGCCCGCGTCGGCAAGTTCCTCGGCTACCACGTCGTCGTGTGCGACGCCCGGCCGGTCTTCGCCACCGCCAAGCGCTTCCCCGAGGCGGACGAGGTGGTGGTCAGGTGGCCGCACGACTACCTGGCGGAGACCGTGGTGGACGGGCGTACGGTCATCTGCGTGCTCACCCACGATCCCAAGTTCGACGTCCCGCTGCTGGAGGTGGCCCTGCGGACGCCGGCGGCGTACATCGGGGCGATGGGCTCGCGGCGGACCCACGACGACCGGCTGGCCCGGCTGCGCGAGGCGGGCCTGTCGGAGGCCGAGCTGGCGCGGCTGCGCTCGCCGATCGGGCTCGACCTGGGGGCCCGTACGCCGGAGGAGACCGCCGTCTCGATCGCGGCCGAGCTGATCAAGCTCCGCTGGGGCGGCTCGGGCGGCTCACTCAGCGAGACGACCGGCCGCATACACGGCGACGGGTGAGGGCCATGGTGGAGGTCGCCGGACTGCTGCTGGCCGCGGGCGGCGGCACCCGGCTCGGAACGCCGAAGGCCGTGGTGGAGTTCGCCGGCGAACGGCTCGCCGAGCGTGGCGTCCGCCTCCTCGCCGAGGGCGGCTGTCATCCGGTCGTCGTCGTGCTCGGGGCCGCCGAGATCCCGGCCGGGAGGGCGGTGACCGTGCGCAACCCCGACTGGACGACCGGCATGGGCTCGTCCCTGCGCGCGGGCCTGCGGTCGCTGCCCGGCACGGCCGTCGCCGTGGTGATCGCCCTCGTGGACCAGCCGCTGGTCCGGCCGGCCGCCGTACGGCGGCTGATCGAGGCGTTCCGGTCCGGCGCCGCCGTCGCCGTGGCGACGTACGGCGGGGCGCCGCGCAACCCCGTGCTGATCGCGCGCGAGCACTTCGCCGAGGTGTGCGCGCTGGCCGAGGGAGACGTCGGGGCGCGGCCGTTCCTGCGGGCGCATCCCGAGCTGGTGACCCCGGTGCCCTGTGACGACGCGGGCGATCCGGCCGATGTCGACACTCAGGAGGATCTGCGCCGGATCCGCGCCCGCTATGATCATCCTGATTGAGCTTCCGCTGAGCTCTACTGAGGAGAGTCGAGTGGCAGACCAGGCACAGATCCCCGGCGGGCTCGACGTCACCCGCCCCAACGTGGCCCGGATGTACGATTACTACCTCGGTGGGAAGAATCACTTCCCGGCCGATCGCGCGGCGGCGGAGAAAGTGATCGAGATCTCCCAAGGGCACGTCAGGGAGGCGGTCAGGGAGAATCGCGCCTTCCTCGGCCGGGCCGTACGCTTCCTGGTCCGCGAGCGCGGCATCCGCGTGTTCCTCGATCTCGGCGCCGGGCTGCCCACGCAGGGCAACGTGCACGAGATCGCGTTCGACGAGGCGCCCGACGCGCGGGTCCGCTACGTCGACAACGACCCCGTGGTGGCCGCGCACGGTCGGGCGCTGCTCGCGGGCGACCCCAGGGTGGAGTTCCTGGAGGCCGACCTGCGGCGCCCGGAGGAGGTGCTCGGCGCGTTCGCCTTCGACGGGCCGGTCGGCGTGCTGATGGTGTCCTGCCTGCACTTCGTGCCGGACGAGGAGGACCCGGCCGGCATCGTGGCCAGGTACGCGGCGGCCCTGCCCGCCGGGAGCCACTTCGTGATCTCGCACGTCTGCTCCGACGCCCTGACCGACATCATGGCGCAGACGGGCGGCGTGTACGGTAATGCCAACGCGCCCTTCGAGGCCCGTCCCCGCGCGGCCATCGAGAGGTTCTTCGGCGGCCTCGAACTGGTCGAGCCCGGCCTGGTCCAGCTGCACGAGTGGCGGCCCGAGCCGGACTCGCTGCCGCTGCGGGCCGACATCATGGCGGTGCTCGGCGGGGTCGCACGCAGACCATAAGGGTCGCTCGCAGACCAGAAGGAGAGCGGATGCGGATCGGGATGGCCCTCAACTACGCGGGAGGGTTCAAGGAGACCGTCGCGGAGCTGTCCGACTACGAGAAGGCCGGCCTCGACATCGTGTTCGTGGCCGAGGCCTACAGCTTCGACGCGGTCAGCCAGATGGGGTACATCGCCGCGAGGACCGAGCGGCTCCAGATCGCCTCGGGCATCCTGCCGATCTACTCGCGTACGCCCACGCTGCTGGCCATGACGGCGGCCGGCCTGGACTACGTCTCCGACGGCCGCTTCACGCTCGGCATCGGCGCGTCCGGCCCGCAGGTGATCGAGGGCTTCCACGGCGTGCCGTACACCGCGCCGCTCGGCCGCACCCGTGAGGTCGTGGAGATCTGCCGCAAGGTGTGGCGGCGTGAGCGGCTGGAGCACTCGGGCAAGCACTATTCGATGCCGCTGCCGGGCGGCACCGGCCTGGGCAAGCCGCTCAAGCTGATCAACCATCCGGTGCGGGAGCGGATCCCCATCGTGATCGCGGCGATCGGGCCGAAGAACGTGGAGCTCGCCGCCGAGATCGCCGAGGGCTGGGAGCCGATCTTCTTCATGCCGGAGAAGGCCGCCGACGTCTGGGGCCGGTCGCTGGCCTCCGGCGGGGCGCGCAGGGACCCCGCGCTCGGCGAGCTGGACGTGATCGCCCAGGCGGTGCTGGCCATCGGCGACGACGTGGACGGCATCCTGGAGCTGGGCCGCTCGATGGCCGCCCTCTACATCGGCGGCATGGGCGCGCGCGGCAAGAACTTCTACAACGATCTGGCCCGCCGGTACGGCTACGAGCGGGAGGCCGAGCTGATCCAGGACCTCTACCTCTCGGGCCGCAAGAAGGAGGCGGAGGCCGCGGTGCCGCGGGAGCTGCTGGAGCGGATGTCGCTGGTCGGCCCCGAAGGCCACGTCAGGGAGCGGCTGGCGGCCATGCGCGAGGCGGGCGTCACCACGCTGAACGTGACCCCCGTCGCCCGCACCCACGCCGATCGCGTCCGCCTGATCGAGAAGATCAGGGACCTGGCCGCCTGACCCACCCCCCGGGGGGTCCCCCGCAAGATCACGGGTGGGGCCGGGGGGCGGGGGGC
>BCRI01000057.1 GCA_001552515.1 Sphaerimonospora mesophila NBRC 14179 = JCM 3151 | reverse complement strand
GTGCCCGCCCCCGCGCCACAACTTCGTCTCGATCCCGCCGATCCGGTCGGAGCGGCCCGCCTACGATCTCCACTATCCGCGCCTCGGCGGCCCGCCGGGCGCGCCTCCCGAGACCAGACGCGACGCCGTGGACCTGTGACGTCGTGGACCTGTGGCGTCCGCCGTCCGGCTCCCCCGGCCCTGTGGCGTCCGCCGCCCGGCTCCCCGGCCGGCTCAGGTGCGGGCGCCGGCGAGCACGGCCTCGGCGCGGCGCTCCTGCTCGCCGCCGGGCAGCACCACGACGACCGGGCAGCGCGCCCTGAGCAGGCAGGCGGTGACCACCGGGTTGATCACCGGGTACGGCTCGCTCTCGGCCTCGTGCGCGCCGAGGACGAGCAGGTCGGCGTCCGCGGTCGCACGCAGCAGGACCTGGGCCGACGGACCCTCGACGACGACGGGCACGACGTGGCTCTCGCCCAGCTCGCCGACGGCGTGCTCGGCGACGTCGGCGGCGGCGGCGTGCTCGTCCTCGCGGGAGGTCCGGCTCGACAGCGGGGCATAAGGGGCGTGCAGTCCGCCCGACCACTCCCAGGCGTACACGGCCTCGACTCGCGCGCCGCGCAGCAGCCCCTCGGCGGCGGCCCACCGCAGGGCGGCCTGCGATGCCATCGACCCGTTGATGCCCACGACGATTTTCGGCTGGTCCACGTCCCGCCTCGCTCTCCACTTCCGCCAGGTACGACGGCTGCCCGTCACCTCGCCCCGGGGGGACAGGCGACGGTCCGGGAAGCCGGGATTCCTCTGAAGACAGGGTATCCGGGCAACGGTCCTCTTCTGCCCCACGATCTCCCAATTTTCGGGGGTTGTCCCCCAGGGCTCTCACGCTGCCACGGACGGTTCCCATCCGTCGCCCGCCGTACGGCCGCCGGCGAGAGTCCCAAGGTCACGAGAGTGACGGGACGTTGGACCCGGTACGCGGGGACCGGCGCGATTTTCCACAGATCTGGCTTTTTATCGGTTGGTACGGCTATTCGACGGCAAGGGGCATATCACGGCGTTATGGAGTTTCATCTAGTATTCACCTTTCCTTTCCAGAGCTAGCATCGATCAAGCCAGGCGCCGCGATCTGCAGTCGCGCGAGGGAGTGTCCTGTGGATCTTCGCAGTAGCCATCGCGATCGGCAGGAGGACCTACCGGACACGACCTGAACGGCGCCTGCCCTCGACCAGCCTCGTCGGGTCGTCACCGTTCGACAGGTTGTGATCGCGCTCATCCCCCAGGTCGAAGGAGACAGACAGTCATGGCCGCCGACAGCGCCAACGAACCCGAGGGCATCAGCCGCAAGTCCTTCATGAAGGCAGCCCTCGTGGCCGCCCCGATCCCGCTCCTGCTCGGGGCCACGCCGCTGGCCCGGGCCGCGGTGGAGAAGGGCGAGCCGCTGGAGCCGACCCCCTTCTGCGGTGACAGCGGCGGGAACACTCCGCCGCAGATAGAGGGTCCCTACTTCAAGCCCAGCTCCCCGTTGCGCTCCACCCTGCCCGGCTCCGGCACGCTGCTCACCGTCAGCGGTTACGTGTTCGGCGTCAACTGCGTGCCGCTCGCCAACGTGCTGCTCGACTTCTGGCAGGCGGACGCGAACGGCAACTACGACATGCAGGGCTACACCTTCCGAGGACACCAGTTCACGGATGCCAACGGGGCGTACAGGCTCACCACGATCGTGCCCGGCCTCTACCCCGGCCGCACCCGGCACATCCACGTGAAGGCACAGGCCCCGAACAAGCCGATCCTCACCACGCAGCTCTACTTCCCGGGCGAGCCGCGCAACAACACCGACACGATCTACGACCCCCGGCTGCTCATGAACGTACGGGCGAACGGCAACGGCAGGGAGGCCACGTTCGACTTCGTGCTCAACGTCGTCGGCACCCCGCCGACCAGCCCCGGCCCGACCCCCACGCCGCCGCCGAGCAGCCCCACCCCAACGCCGCCGCCCGGCGGGGGCACCTGGCAGGCCGGTACGACGTACCAGGCCGGCGCCACGGTCACCTATGGCGGAGTGACGTACCGCTGCCTCCAGGGACACACCGCCCTGGTCGGCTGGGAGCCTCCGAACGTCCCGGCCCTGTGGCAGCGCGTCTGACGCGTCCCGACTGAGCGGCCGCGTCCCACAGGCCGAGCCTGAGACAGGGGCAGAGCCGGCCCGGGGACGCGGCCGCCAGGAGCCGGGCCGGCGGCGCGCGCCGGGAGTCCCGAACGCCATCCGGGAGCTGGGCGGCGGGGCTCAGCCGGGGAGTCCGCACGCGGGTACCTCGCGGACCCCCTTCCGGCACGGCCGCGACCCGCCGCCTCCCTCGTCCCGCGACTACGCTTATGGGCAGCCGGGGCGAGGGAGGCGGTTCCATGACGGACGGGGGTCCGATCGACGTCTATGTGGCCGCGCTGCGCTCCGCCCTGCGGGGTCCGGGGCGGGTGAAGCGTGACCTGCTCGCCGAGGCCCGCGACGGTCTGCTGGACGCAGCCGAGGCCTACGAGTGCGATGGTTTGCCGCGAGCGGAGGCCGAGCGGCGTGCGGTCGCGGACTTCGGCCCGGTGGCGGAGATCGCCCCGGGATTCCAGCAGGAGCTCGCGGTCGGTCAGGGCCGCAGGACCGCGCTCCTGCTGTTCCTCAGCGTGCCGCCGATGACGCTGATGTGGAACCTCGTCTGGAAGATCTTCCCCGAGCCCCCCTCCGTGATGGCCGCCAAGCCGGCCTGGTTCGGCGTGCTGGCCAGGGTGGTGGACTACAGCCAGCTCCTCACGGGCGTGGTCGGCGCTCTCGCGCTGCTGGCACTCGGCCGGGGACTGCGGCGGCTGCACCGCCCCGCGCTGATCACTCGGTCGCTGGGGCTTCTGGTGTGGCTTGGGATGCCGGTGCTCGTCGCAATGTGCGCGGCCCTGAGCTTCACCCGCGGCACATCGGACATCATGGACGAGTTGCCCGGCATCGCCCTGACCATCGTCAGCTACGCCATATGGCTGTGGCAGCTCCGCAGCGCCACACTCTGCCTCCGGTTCGCCTCTCCCGCCGCCCTCAGCGCAGCGGATCGAGCACGCTCCCGATCGTACGCGTGAACGATCGCCACGCCGAGCGCTCCCCGGCCAGGGCTCGGCGGCCCGCGTCGGTGAGCCGGTAGGTCCGGCGCCTGCGGCCCCCCGCGGTCGACCACTCGCCGGCCAGCAGCCCCGCGCCCTCCAGCCGCCGCAGCGCCGGATAGACCGTGCCGGTCGGAACGTTCAACTCGCCACCGCTGCGCTCGCGCAGCGCCTCGATGATCGCATAGCCGTGCAGCCGCTCCCCCTCCAGCACGGAGAGCAGCAGGGCGTCCATGTGCCCGCGGAGCTCGTCGGCGTTCACATCCGAACCCTATCCCGGTCCTCCATGCGACCAGTCTATATGTAGGCTACCTACATGTAGGCTGTCTACCTATAAGGGAGTCGCATGGACGTCGTCGATCTGGCCCGGCTGCAGTTCGCCGTGACGGGAAGCCTCCATTTCCTGTTCGTCGTGCTCACGCTGGGACTGGCCCCGCTTGTCGCGATCATGAACACGCGCCACGTGCTGAGCGGAAACCCCCTGCACGAGCGGATGACCCGCTTCTGGGGGCAGATATATGTCATCAACTACGCGCTCGGCATCTTCACCGGCCTGGTGATGGAGTTCCAGTTCGGGCTGAACTGGAGTGGTCTGTCACACTACGCCGGTGACGTGTTCGGCGCGCCGCTGGCCATGGAGACGCTGCTGGCCTTCTTCCTGGAGTCCACGTTCCTCGGCCTGTGGATCTTCGGCTGGCACCGATTGCCGAAGAAGGCGCATCTGGCCTGCATCTGGCTGGTGACGCTGACCGCCTACGCCTCCGCGTTCTTCGTCATGGTGGCCAACTCGTTCCTGCAGCACCCGGCGGGTGCGGTGGAGGAGGGCGGCCGGCTGGTGCTGCGCGACTTCGGTGCGCTGCTCACCAACCCGACCCTCGTCTTCGCGCTCCCCCACGTGATCAGCGCCGGCCTGATGACCGGCGGCTTCGTGATGTTCGGCGCCAGCGCCTACCACCTGTTCAGGCGGACCGCCGAGCGCGAGTTCTTCGTCCGGTCGCTGCGCATCGGGGTCGTGGCCGCGTCCATCGGCGCGACGTTCACCGTCGGATTCGGGTTCGCCCAGTTCGGCCCGATCGGCAGCGTCCAGCCGGACAAGTTCGACGGAGCCGTTCAGGGCGCCGCGCTCGGCGGGATGATCCTCATCGGCGAGCTCGGGCAGTTCGTCGTGCTCTTCGCGCTGCTGCCGCTGCTCTTCCGCGACCTGCTGGCCCGCTGGCGCTGGCTCCACCCGGTCCTCATGCTCATGGTCCCGCTGCCGTTCGTGGCGGCGATCGCCGGCTGGATCGCCCGCGAGGTCGGCCGCCAGCCCTGGCTCGTGTACGGCAGGCTCCGCGTGGCCGACGCGCTGACCCCGGGCATGACCACGGGCGGGCTCACCGCCTCGCTGGTCGCCTTCGCCGGTGTGCTCGGACTGCTCGCCGTGGTCGACTACGCCCTGATCGCCCGTGCCGTACGGCGCGGCCCCGGGCTGGTCGCCCTCGGCGCGCCGGACCTCCCGGCGGAACCCGCCCCCGCCCCCGCCCGCTCGCTGTAGAGGAACCAGCCAATGGAGATCTTGTGGTTCGGGACGCTCGCCGTCCTGCTGATCGGTTACTTCGCGCTGGAGGGCTTCGACATCGGGCTCGGCATGCTGCTGCCGGTGCTGGGCCGCACACCGGCCGACCGGGACCGGCTGGTCGGGGCGATGGGACCGTTCGTGCTCGCCAACGAGGTGTGGCTGGTGGCCCTGGTGGGCACGCTGTTCGGCGCGTTCCCGATCCTCGAGGGCAGGGTGATCAGCGGGCTGTACCCCCTGGTGGTGGCGCTGCTGCTGTCGTGGATCCTGCGTGACGCCGGGTTGTGGTTCCGCCGCCGGGTGGGCGGCGCCTCCTGGCGGTCGGTGTGGGACGCGGCGCTGTGCCTCGGCTCAGCCGGGCTGGCGCTCACCTGGGGGATGGCCCTGATCGCCATCGTGCGCGGGCTGCCGCAGGACGCCCTGTTCGACCCGCCGGGCATCGCGGGCGGCATCGTCGTCGCCGCGGTCTTCGCCTTCCACGGCTGGACCTTCGCCGCCTGGCGGCTTCCCGGCGAACCCGTCGTCGGCGGGCGGCGTCGGTCGAGCCCGGCCCTGCTGGGGTCCGCCTGTGTGGCCGCCGCGCCGGCCGCCGTTGCCATGGCGGCCCTGGCCTCCCCGATCCTCGATCACGCCGCCCCGGCCGCGACACTGACTGTGCTCAGTGTCATGGTGTTGCCGTGCGTTCCCATCATGGTGGGCGCGCAACTATGGATATGGCGCACCTTCGCCAGGGGCGCCGTGCCGACGTTCTTCTGATTGGGTGGCGGCCGCGCGGTTTCGGGGCATCGTCGCGCGGCCTCTGATTGGGGCAGTGTGCACAGGGATCTTCTGCGGCTGGCGCGCGCCGAGAGCGCCGTCCGCCTCCATCTGGCCGGCTGCCTGGCCGCGGCCGTGGCGGCGGGGCTGCTCGTGCTCGCCCAGGCCGAAATCCTCGCGCGCGTGTTGTCGGGCGCGGTGCCGCCGGCCGGAGTCGCCTCGGCCCTGCTCCTGCTGGCGCTCGTGGTCGCGGCGCGCGGACTGCTCGGCTGGGCGCAGGGGATCTTCGCGGGGCGCGCGGCCACCGCGCTGAAGTCCGCGCTGCGCCGGCGGCTGCTGCCCCGGCTCGGCGAGCCGGGCGGTGCGGGGGCCGTCAGGGCCGGGGGCGGTGCGGCCGCAGGTGGAACGGCCGGGGGCGGTGCGACGGCCGGTTCGGGGATCCGGTCCGGGGAACTGGTCACGCTCGCCGGCCGGGGACTCGACGCGCTCGACCCGTATCTCACCGGATATCTTCCCGCCGTCGCGGTGGCCGGGGTGGTGCCGCTCGCGGTGGCCGTCCGGCTGCTGGTGGCCGATCTCGGGACCGCCGTGATCGTCGTGCTCACGCTGCCGCTCATCCCGATCTTCGGCGCCCTCGTCGGGTGGACCACCAGGACCGTGACCGAACGGCAGTGGCGGGCGCTGTCCCGGCTGGGCGGCCACTTCCTCGACGTGGTGCGCGGCCTGCCGACGCTGCGCGCCTTCGGGCGGGCACGCTACCAGGCCTCGGTGATCCGCCGGGTCGCCGACGACCACCGGGCGGCCACCATGCGGACGCTGCGCGTGGCCTTCCTGTCGTCGCTGGTGCTGGAGCTCGTGGCCTCGCTCTCCCTGGCCCTCGTCGCGGTGCCCGTCGGCCTGCGGCTGCTGTCGGGCTCGCTCGATCTGCCCACCGCCCTGCTCGTCCTGCTGCTGGCCCCGGAGGCGTACGTCCCGCTGCGCGCGATGGGCACGCGGTTCCACGCCTCGATGGAGGGTGTGGCAGCGGCCGACGAGGCCTTCGCCGTCATCGACGGCCGGGAGTCGCGGGAGACGGCCGAGACGCATGCCGTGACGGGCGGCCGCGCCGTCCTCCGGGTTCCCCCTGCCGCGGCGGCCGGCCCGGACGGCGCGGCGCCGCCCGAGATCCGGCTGGAGGACGTCACGGTCCGCTATCCCGGACGCGACGTCCCCGCGCTCGACCGTGTGCGGCTCACCGTCTCACCGGGGGAACGGGTCGCGGTCGTGGGCCCCAGCGGGGCGGGCAAGAGCACGCTGCTGCACCTGCTGCTCGGGTTCGTGACGCCCACGGAGGGCCGGGTGCTGATCGACGGCGCCGACCTCGCCGATCTCGATCTCGACATGTGGCGGCGACGCCTGGCGTTCGTCCCGCAGCGCCCGCACCTGTTCGCGGCCTCGGTGGCCGACAACATCGCGCTCGGCACGACGGCCACGTCCGCAGAGATCGGGGCGGCGGCCGTGGCGGCCCAGGCGGACGAGTTCGTGACCGCCCTGCCGGACGGCTACGACACCGTGCTCGGCGAACGCGGGGCGAACCTGTCGGCCGGGCAGCGGCAGCGGGTGGCGCTGGCCAGGGCGTTCTGCCGGCCGTGGGCGCAGGTGGTGCTGCTCGACGAGCCGACGGCCCGGCTGGACGGGCGCAGCGAGGCTGCGGTGATCGAGGCCACCCGCAAGCTGTGCGAGGGCCGTACGGCCATAATCGTGGCCCATCGCCCGGCCATGATCGACCTGGCCGACCGGGTCGTCCGCATCGGCTCCGGCTCCCTGGTGAGGGGTGAATCGATCTCATGATCCGAGGGTTCTCCCGGCGGCTCGTCCTCGCCGCGCTGGCCGGGGCGGCGGCCGACCTCGCCGGTGTCGCGCTGATCGCGGCGGCCGCCTGGCTGATCACCCGGGCCGCCGAGCGGCCGCCGCTCGCCGCGCTGTCGGTCGCCATCGTCGCCGTACGCGCGTTCGCCACGACGAAAGGCATCTTCCGGTACGGCGAGCGCCTGTCCGGGCACGACGTGGCGCTGCGCGCGCAGGCGGGCACCCGTGAGCGGCTCTACCGGGCGCTGATCCCCACCGGGCCGCTGCCGCGACGGGGGGCCGACCTGCTCAGCCGGATGGTCGACGACACCGAGGCCGTCCAGGACCTGCTCGTCCGCTGCCTGCTCCCGGCCGTCGCCGCCCTGCTCACCGGGGTCGCGGCGGTGTCCGTCGCCGCCTTCCTGCTGCCCGCCGCCGCGCTCGCGCTCTGCGCCGGGCTGCTCGCCGCCGGGCTGGTCCTGCCCGCCGGCACGGCCGCCGCCGCCCGGCGGTGGTCGGCCCGGCTCGCCCCGGCCCGGGCCGAACTGGCCGCCAGGGTGGCCGACCTGGTGCACGGCGCGGCCGACCTGGCCGCCTGCGGCGCCCGCGACCAGGCCATCGACGCGGCCATGGCCTCCGACACGCGGCTGGCCGGGCTGGAACGCGGGCGGGCGCGGATCAACGCGGTCGCCCTCGCCGTCGGCATGCTCACGCAGGGACTCACCGTGGTCGCCGTGGTGCTGATCGCCCAGGCGGCGGCCGTGGACCGGGTGGCCACCGCCGTGCTCGCCCTCACCTCGCTGGTCGCGTTCGAGCCGGTGCTGCCGCTGGCGGCGGCCGGTGAGCGGTTCGCCGGGGTGCTGGCCGCACTGCGCAGGCTGCGGGAGATCGCGGCGACGCCCCCGGCCGTGGCGGCGCCGGCGACGCCCGCTCCCCCGCCCGAGCCGCCGCTGACCGTGGAGATAGAGAACCTGGTCGTCCGGCACGGCGATCGCGAACCCGCCCTGAAGGGGGTGGACCTCACGCTGACGCCGGGCAGGCGCGTCGCGGTGATCGGGCCGAGCGGCGCCGGGAAGAGCACGCTGCTGGCGGCGCTGATGCGGACGGTCGACATCGAGTCGGGCGAGATCCGCGTCAACGGGGTCGACATCCGCGCCTTCGCTCCGGACGACGTACGCGCCCGGATGACCGGGCTCACCCAGGACCCCTACGTCTTCCAGGCCAGCCTGCGCGACAACATGCGGCTCGCCGGGCCTGAGGCGTCGGACGCAGAGCTCGCCCGGGCCGTACGACGGGCCCGGCTGGACGGGTGGGCGGAGCGCACCGGGTGGGACACCGTGCTCGGCGAGGACGGGCGCACCGTTTCCGGCGGCCAGCTCCAGCGGCTCGCGCTCGCCCGGGCGCTGCTGTTCGACCCGCCGGTGCTGCTGCTGGACGAACCGGCCGAGGCGCTGGACGAGGAGACGGCCGATCTGCTCATGGCCGACCTGCTCGACGCCACCCGGGGCCGCACCACGCTGCTGGTCACGCATCGGCTGCGCGGACTGGAGCAGGTGGACGAGATCGTCGTCATCGAGGACGGGCGGGTGATCCAGCGGGGGTCGCACGCCGAGCTGGCCGCCGTGCCCGGGTACTACCGGGACCTGTGGGAGTCCGAGGCGCTGACCCGCCGCTGACGACGATCGCCGGCGGGCCTCCCCCTCTGAGGCCCACCGGCGATCCGGTCCTGTGTCGTCCCCCGGGTGCCGTTCCCCGGAGGACCGCGTCAGCCCGCGGCCTGCTCGGCCAGGGTGATGGAGGCCGACGCCGTCTTGCCGTTGCGCGTGTACTCGATGGTCACCTTGTCGCCCGGCCTGGAGCTGCGGATCGTGCCGACCAGCGTCTCCGCGCTGTCCACCCGCTTGTCGTTGATCTTCGTGATCAGGTCGCCCTCCTTGAGGCCGGCCTTCTCCGCGGGGCTGCCGACCGTGATCGAGGCGACCACGGCGCCGGGGGTGCCGCCGACCGCGTCGGCGACGCTCACCCCGAGGAACGCGTGGCTGGCCCGGCCGGTCTTGATCAGCTGGTCGGAGACCTGCTTGGCCATGTTGATCGGGATGGCGAAGCCGACGCCGATGTTGCCGTTGCTGGAGCCGGAGGTCGCGATGGCCGTGTTGATGCCGACGACCTCGCCCGACCCGTTGACCAGCGCGCCGCCCGAGTTGCCGGGGTTGATCGCCGCGTCGGTCTGGATCATGCCGCCGATCGTCGTGCCGCGGCTCTGCCGCTGCTGCCCCCAGGGGAAGGGCTGCTGCTGGTCGTCGCCGCTCTCGGTCAGCGTGCGGTCGAGCGCGCTGACGATGCCCGAGGTCACCGAGCCCTCCAGGCCGAGCGGGCTGCCGATCGCCAGCACCGGGTCGCCGACCTGGAGCTTGTCGCTGTCGCCGAGCGAGGCCGGGACCAGGTCCGTGACGTCCTGCACCTGGATGACCGCGAGGTCGGTGGTGGGGTCGGTGCCCTTCACGACGGCCGTGCCCGTCCTGCCGTCGCTGAACTTCACCGTGATCGTGGCGGACTGGTTCGCCTGTGCCACCACGTGGTTGTTGGTCAGCACGAGGCCGTCGGCCGACAGGATCACCCCGGAGCCCTCGCCGCCGCCCATCTGGGTCCGCACCTGGATCGACACGACCGACGGCATGATGTTCTTGGCCACCTCGGCGATGGTGTTCCCCGACGAGCTCGACACCGGGTTCACGATGGGGCTGGACACGACGGTCCGATCGCCGTTCGCCGCGTTGGTGATCAGGGCCCCCGCGGCTCCACCACCCAGTGCCACGGCCACCAGGGCCAGGCCGGCGCCCACCTTCTGCCTGCCGGTCAGGCCGCCCCTGGGCCGCGGCGGCGGCCCGGGGAGCCCCGCGGGGTCGAACGAGGCGTAGCCCTGGCCGCCGCCCCCGAACGCCCCGCCGTACTGGCCGTGCCGCGGCGGAGCGCTACCGAACTGGCTCCAGCCGTGACTCGGAAGCTCCTGGGTGTTCTCTTTGGGAACGTCGTTAGGTTCGCTCATCGCCAATCCCCCTCGATGGATACGCCGGTGACATCCCGGCTCTCCGCCGGTACGCATTCAGCATCGCAAACCAGCGATAAGGCCACGTTAAGCGATCTACGATGCGACCCAGGCGGAGCCATATATCCGCTTTATCTGGACATTTGACGCGACGGTCGGCCATCGCGGAGAGCGCGACAAGGGCCCCGCAGCGGCCGCACCCGACGGCTCTGGTGCATGCCGCGGCGCGGCCGCGGGAAGCGACCGCGCCGCTGTGGATCGGATCACGCGGCAGCCGGCTGGGCGGCCGACGCCGAGGTCAGCGCGATCTCCAGGACCTCCCTGACGTCGCTGACCGCGTGGACGGTGAGATCGGCCAGCACCTCGGCGGGCACGTCGTCCAGATCGGGCTCGTTGCGCGCCGGGATGAGCACGGTCGTGATCCCGGCCCGGTGCGCGGCCAGCAGCTTCTGCTTGACCCCGCCGATCGGCAGGACCCGGCCGGTGAGGGAGATCTCGCCGGTCATCGCCACGTCGCCGCGGACCGGGCGGCCCGACAGCAGCGAGGCGAGGGCGGTGGTCATCGTGACGCCGGCCGACGGCCCGTCCTTCGGCACCGCGCCCGCCGGGACGTGGACGTGCACGGACCTGTCCCGCAGCGTGCCGACCGGCAGCTCCAGCTCGGCTCCGCGCGACCGCAGGTAGGACAGCGCGATCCGGGCCGACTCCTTCATCACGTCACCGAGCTGGCCGGTGAGCGTCACTCCGGTTCCCCCGGTCTCCGGGTCGGCCAGGGACGCCTCCACGTAGAGAACGTCACCGCCGGCGCCGGTCACCGCGAGACCGGTCGCCACGCCCGGCACCGCCGTACGCTGCCGCGCCTCCGGCAGGGACGACTCGGGCACGTGCCGCGGCCGGCCCAGGTAGGAGACCAGGTCACCGGCCTCGACCGCGACCGGCGGCTCGGCCTCGCCGAGCGCGGCCCTCGCCGCGATCTTCCGGAGCACCCGGGCGATCGACCGCTCAAGCGACCGGACGCCCGCCTCCCGGGTGTACTCCCCCGCCAGGCGTCGCAGCGCGGCGTCCTCGACCGACACGTCGTCGGCGGTGAGACCGGCCTTCTCCAGCTGGCGCGGGAGCAGGTGGTCGCGGGCGATGGCGACCTTCTCGTCCTCGGTGTAGCCGTCGAGCGTGACGATCTCCATGCGGTCCAGCAGCGGCCCGGGGATCTGCTCCAGCACGTTGGCCGTGGCGAGGAACAGCACGTCGCTGAGGTCGAGCTCGACCTCCAGGTAGTGGTCGCGGAAGGTGTGGTTCTGCGCGGGGTCGAGCACCTCCAGCAGTGCCGCCGTCGGGTCGCCCCGGTAGTCGGCCCCGACCTTGTCGATCTCGTCGAGCAGCACGACCGGGTTCATCGAGCCCGCCTCGCGGATCGCCCGCACGACGCGTCCGGGCAGCGCGCCGACGTAGGTGCGCCGGTGGCCGCGGATCTCCGCCTCGTCGCGGACGCCGCCGAGCGCGACCCGGACGAACCGGCGGCCCATGGCCCGGGCGATCGACTCGCCGAGCGAGGTCTTGCCGACCCCCGGCGGACCGGCCAGCACGAGCACCGCTCCGCTGCGCCGTCCGCCGACCACGCCGAGACCCCGGTCGGCGCGGCGCTTGCGCACCGCGAGGTACTCCACGATGCGGTCCTTCACGTCGTCGAGGCCGGTGTGATCGGCGTCGAGCACCGCGCGGGCGCCGGCGATGTCGTACTCGTCATCGGTCCTGGTGTTCCAGGGGATGTCGAGGACCGTGTCGAGCCAGGTGCGGATCCAGCCGGTCTCCGGAGACTGGTCGGGCATCCGCTCCAGCCTGCCGACCTCCTTGAGCGCGGCCTCCCTGACCTGCTCCGGCAGGTCGGCCGCCTCGATGCGCGACCGGTAGTCCTCCTCCTCGTCGGAGGGCTCGCCGTTCAGCTCGGCCAGCTCCTTGCGCACCGCGGCGAGCTGCTGGCGCAGCAGGAACTCCCGCTGCTGCTTCTCCATGCCCTCCTGGACGTCCTTGCGGATGGTCTCGGCGACGTCCAGCTCGGCCAGATGGTCGCGGGCCCAGCCGACGAGCAGGTCCAGCCGCTCGGTGGGGTCGGCGGTCTCCAGCAGGAGCTGCTTCTGCGGCAGGGACAGCCAGGGCGCGTAGCCCGCGCTGTCGGACAGAACGGCCGGATCGTCGATCTGGTTCACGGCGTCGACGACCTGCCAGGCGTCGCGCTTCTGCAGGATCGTCGTGGTCAGCGCCTTGTACTCCTTGGCGAGCTCCTCCGCCTTCGCTCCGGGGGTCACCCCCTCCAGCACCGCGGCCTCCACCCAGAGCGCCGCGCCCGGCCCGGTGGTGCCGGTGCCGACGCGCATCCGGTCCACCGCGCGGACCACGGCGGCAGGCTCGCCACCCGGCAGCCGTCCGACCTGCTCGATCACCGCCGACACCCCGACCGCGCCGTACCGGCCGTCCAGGCGGGGCACCAGGAGGACCGTGCTCTCGCCGCCGGCGCGCGCCGCGTCGACGGCCGCACGGACCTCGGCGGCCGACAGGTCGAGCGGAACCACCATGCCGGGCAGGACGACCGCGTCGTCCAGTGGGAGGACAGGAAGGATCTGGGTCATGAGCACTCCCGTAGGTTGAGTTATGTCGGCTCAACTAACAGGAGTCCGATGGTGTTCCCTCTTCTGCGTGTGTTCGCTGCGAGCGATCGTAATCGTGTAATCGGCGAGTCGGCCGGGCATCCAGCGCGCGACGATCCCGTCCCGATTTCAGCCGGCCGATCCGGGATGTTCACGTGCCGGTGGGACTCCGGTCCCGATGTGCGGGGACGATCCGGCCATGAGCGTCCCGCGTCCATCCGGCCTCTCCGTCCTCCTCGTACGCCGCGCATCCCTGCTGGTCGCGGCCGCCCTGGCCGTTCCCCCGCTCGCGGTCGCGTCTCCCGCCGTCGCCGTCCGGTCCTGCCCCGCGTTCCTCGCCGTGGCCGCGCCGTACGCGACCGTGGACGGGCACGCGCGCGCGGGAAGCGTCACCCTGTTCCGGGAGCGGCCCGGGCGGATGGAACCGGTCCGGGTGCTGCGCCAGGGCGCGTACGGGCTCGGGGACGCACCCGAGCGCGGCGACGCGTTCGGGTCGGCGCTCGCCCGAGGGGACTTCGACGGCGACGGCTGCGACGACCTGGCGATCGGCGCGTCCGAGGAGTTCCACGGCCCGCACGCCCCCGGCGCCGACGGCGCCGGGGGCGTCCACCTGCTGTACGGCACGCCGCGCGGGCTGAGGACGGCGGGCACGATGGACGTCACCCGCCTCGGCAGGTCGTACGGAACCGACCGGTTCGGTGCGGCGCTTGCCGCCGGCGACCTCGACGGGGACGGCGACGACGAGCTGGTCGTCGGGGCGCCCGGACTCGACGGCGGGGGCGGAATCGGGGTCTTCGGCATGAACGGTCGCCGCCCCGACGGGGAGGGCGTGCTGGTCACCCAGCCGACCCGGTGGGTCGGCCAGGACGCCGGCCAGACCGACCGGTTCGGTGCGGCGCTGGCGACCGGTGACTTCGACGGGGACGGCCGGGCGGAGATCGCCGTCGGCGCGCCCGGCGACGGGGGGCCGCGCGCAGGGTCGGGGGTGGTGACCGTGGTCGACCCGCGGCGACGGCGCGCCGGGGTCTTCACCCAGGAGAGCCCCGGTGTGCAGGGCGGCGGAGAGAAGTGGGACGCCTTCGGCGCCGCCCTCGCCTCCGGCGACTTCGACGCGGACGGGCGCGACGACCTGGCCATCGGCGTGCCCGGCGAGGACCTGACCCCGCTCGTGCGCGGCATGGACTACGGCGACGGCGCCGTCAACGTGTTGTACGGCTCCGGCCGGGGTCTGACCGGCATGCGCAGTGAGCTGTGGTCGCGGCGGGCCCTCGGCGGGAGGCCGCGCTACTCCGACAGGTTCGGCGCCGCGCTGGCGGCGGGCGACCTCAACGGGGACGGCGACGACGAACTGGTGGTCGGCGTGCCGGGCGCGGGCGCGGTCCAGGTGATCGCGGGCACCCGGTCGGGTGGCCTGACCCGGCGGCACACCCTGCCGGTGCCGGCGGGAAAGGCCGCCGACGGGCACGGCGGCGATTTCGGCATGGCCGTACTCGTGCGTCGCGGCCGCCTGTTCGTGTCCGCCCCCGGGGCCGGAACCGTCACGCGGATCGGTACGGAGGCGGGGAAAGGGTCGTACACCGGTGTCCTGCCCCACGTCCGGGGCACGCTCAGCGGCGCCCGGCGGGACGCCCTGTTCGGCTACGCGCTCGCCTGATGGGCAGGCGCTTGTGCCAGGGCGTCTGTCCCAGGGCGACTATTCCAGTGCGCTGCGTCCGGCGGGGACGCTGAACCGCGCCGACGTCCTCGCCGGAGCGCCGCGCCGGGACACGTACTCCAGGGTGCGGAACTCGGCCCGCAGTTCCTCCGGTGTGAGCCGGCACAGGATGTAGCCGCGCCGCTGGTCGATGTAGGAGATGTGCGGGTTCTCCCGCAGCATCTCGGCGATCCGGGCCTCGTCGCGGTAGCCGTCCCCGTCGCTGGATACCGACGAGGCGACGAGCTCGACCGCCGCGGCCGGCGCGTCCGGGTCGTCGAAGTCCTCGCGGAGCACGGCCGCGTGATGCATGTGCGCGTCGCCGGTGAGCACCACCGGATTCGCCGCGCCGCCGGCCCTGATGCCCCGGAGCAGCCTCGCCCGGTCGGCCGGATAGCCGTCCCAGCCGTCCATGTTCAGCTCCCTGCCCGGCCCCTCTCTGAGGTCACGCTGTGCCATCAGCACCTGCTGGCCGATCAGGTTCCACCGCGCCTCGGAGCGGGCGAGGCCGTCCAGGAGCCATCGGCGCTGCTCGTCCCCGAGGATCGTGCGCCGGTCGTCGAGCCGTTCGTCGCAGCCCGCGCGGGCGCCGTCCTGGCACGCCTGGTCGTCCCGGAACTGCCGGGTGTCGAGCAGATGGAAGGAGGCGAGGCCGCCCCAGGCGAGGCGGCGATTGACCCGGATGCGGGCGCCTGTCGGCACGCTCGACCGGCGCAGCGGCATGTTCTCGTAGTACGCCCGGAACGCGTGGGCCCGCCGCTCGTGGAAACCGGGGGCGCCGGTGCTCGACGCCGAGGCCGCCCAGTTGTTCTCGATCTCGTGGTCGTCGAGCGCGACCAGCCAGGGCGCCGCCCGATGGGCCGCCCGCAGGTCGGGATCGCTCTTGTACTGCGCGTGCCGCAACCGGTAGTCCGCCAGCGTCCGGCAGGTGCTCCCGGCGAAGGACCGTACGGAGCCGCTCACCGCCGTGTAGCCGTCCGGCGGGTACTCGTACATGTAATCGCCCAGGTGCACGACGAGGTCGGGCTCCTGCTCCGTCATCCGGCGGTAGGCGGTGAAGTGGCCGTGCTCCCAGTGCGCGCACGCCGCGACCGCGAACGTCAGGGGCGTCGTCCCCACGGGCGCCGTGCGGGTACGGCCGGCCGGCGAGACGTGCCCCTCCGCCCGGAACCGGTAGAAGTACTCCCGCCCCGGCGCGAGACCGTCCACCTCGACGTGGACGCTGTGCGCGGCCGCGGAGCGGGCGATCGCCGTACCGGACGCGAGGACCGCGGCGAACCGTTCGTCGGCCGCGAGCTGCCACTCGACCTCCACGGGGCGCGAGGGCATTCCGCCGAGGCCGTCGGGAGCGACGGGATCGAGGGCGAGCCGCGTCCAGAGGACGATGCCGTCCGTGGTGGGATCGCCGGAGGCGACCCCGAGCTCGAACGGATCACCGCGCAGCCTCCGGTAGGCCGTACCCGAGGACGCGGGGAAGGAGTCGGAGACGCGGGACCGGGCGGAGGCGCCGGCCGGCGCCGAGCCGGGAATCAGGCCGCCGGCCCCCGCCGCGAGCACCGTCAGGAATGCCCGTCGTGACGCGTTCCGCGCCGTCCCCCCGGACGCGTCCGGGTCCATGGACCCGGACGTCCGCGCGAGCCCGGCCTTCGTCAAGAACCGTCCGGTCTTCTTCATGAGCGTCCGGCTTCCGTCATGAGCATCCGGCTTCCGTCATGAGCATCCGGTCTTCTTCATGAGCATCCGGCTTCCTTCATGAGCATCCGGCTTCTTCATGAGCATCCGGCTTCCTTCATGAACACAGTGCAACCGGTCCGGCCGACCTTCCGCCCGTCCCCCGGTTGCCCACCGGGAAACCGCCGATGAACAGTTCGGATGAACAGCCGACCTGGCGGCTCGGCGACGACGCCTACGGCCATGCGAGGAGCGGCTTCAGCTCCTCGCGGAGCGTCGGCACACCCCGGAAGAGCAGGCCGTGGATGCCCGCGGCCCTGGCGGCGGCGATGTTCTCGACGCGGTCGTCGACGAAGACCACGTCCGAGGCCGGCACGCCCAGCTTGTCGATCACCGTGAGATAGATCTCCGCCTCGGGTTTCACCATGCCCATGCGGCCGCTGTAGAAGCGCGGGCCGATCGGCGCCATGAACGGCAGCGGGTCGATCCCGTCGGCGACGCAGACCGGGGCGTTGGACAGCAGCGCCATCGGCACTCCCCGGCCCGCCAGCTCCTCGATCACCGCCGCGGTGTCCTCGTTGGGACGTGACCAGCTCGCCACGTCCAGTGTGACGGCCCGCTCGAGTTCGGCCCCGGCCACCGGCCTGCCGTACACGAACGACCAGTACGCCCCGGGGTCGAGGGCGGCGCGGTCGAAGTCGAGGCGGGCCGCCCAGTAGCGCTGCACGAACCCGGGCAGGCCGCCTTCGGGCGGGCCGTCCGGCGGCTCGGCCAGCCGGGCGACGTCCGCCTCGGCCTGGGGCAGCGAGATGACATTGCCGTAGTCGAAAAGAACAGTCTTCATGATCGTACGATCATAGCCCGCGTTAATTTCAGGACATATACGGTTGGAGAAAGTCGTTGATCGCGCCGCAGCCGAGGTAGTTGCGCACGGTGTGGAAGTCGAGCGGGTCGATGTTGCAGGTCACGTCGAGTTCCACGCCCTCGAAGCAGCCGCGCAGGTCCGGCGGGATGGCCGCGATGTCGTCCTTGTCGGCGACGTTGATCCAGCGGCCGACGCCGGGCGGCCGGGCGCCCCGGCCGTTGGCGGGGGCGGGCAGCAGCCGCTCGAAGACGACGTCTCGCATGCCGAGCGGACTGCCCAGCGTGATCAGCAGGTCGACCGTCAGCTCCGGCTGCGCCCACAGCGCCTCGTACGTCACCACGCTGCCGAGCGAATGGGCGATCACCACTCGGGGCGCGCGCCGGCGGATCGTGTCTGCCACCGCGTCGCGGGCCCGGCTCCGCGGGGCGCCGCCCCCCAGATAGGCGGCGACCTCGGGACAGAAGTCCTCGGCGAAGCGCACCGCATGGGGGCCGAGGGAGTCCAGCAGCCACCCGGCCAGCCGGTGCGCGAGACCGGTCAGCGTCTCCCCGGCCAGGCCGCGCAGCCGCCCGTCCAGCTGGGCCGCCCAGTCGGCGAGCACGAGCCTGGCCGGAGTCTCCATCTGGCCTGCCGTCGTGCGCCGACCCGGCCGCTCCGGGTCGGCGGGGCGCAGGTGATGGGCGTAGTAGGCGATCTCGGAGAAGTACTCGCCGTTCTCCCGGCCGAGCCCCCTGCCCAGGTAGCGGTTCCACTTGACCCGCATGGCCTCGGCCGCGCCGCCCGGCGAGCCGCCGGCGTCCTCGTAGTAGCGGTACTTCCCGATGCCGTGGACTCCGACGATCACGCTCAAGCCGCCGCCTTCCCTCGCGCCGAATCCCGCGTCACTCTGCACCAGGGGGTGGACCGGGACAAGCTCAAGTCCGATTTGCGGTGATAAATGACGAGCGCCAGCGGCTTTACGGGGATAAGTTGATTGAGCCGCGAACAGATCGACCCGATGTCTTGGTGGAGAGGGGGGATCATGCCAGGTCCGTTGTACGTCCGCGGCTCGGTCGTCATTCCGGAGGCCGAGCTCACCTGGCGCTTCTCGCGGTCGTCCGGCCCCGGCGGCCAGGGCGTCAACACCACCGACAGCCGGGTCGAGCTCGGCTTCGACGTGGCGGCCACGACCGCGCTGACGCCCGCGCTCAAGGCCCGCGCCCTCGACCGGCTCGCGCCCCGCCTCGTCGGCGGTGTGATCACCGTGACGGCCTCCGAGCACCGCTCGCAGCTGCGCAACCGTGAGGCCGCGCGGGCGCGGCTGGCCCACCTGCTGCGTGAGGCGATCGCACCGCCGCCGAAGAAGCGCCGCGAGACCAGGCCGTCCAAGGGCTCGATCGAACGGCGTCTCGCCGCCAAGAAGCAGCGATCCGACCTCAAACGCCTCCGCCGTACCCCCGACTGACGGATGGGGTGGAGATGCCCGGGGGTCAGACGAGGTCGACGAGGTCGGCCACGGAGTCGACGACCTGGGAGGGCCGGAACGGATAGCGGTCGATCTGGTCCTGCTGCGTGACCCCGGTGAGCACGAGGATCGTGTGGAGGCCCGCCTCCATCCCGCAGACCACATCGGTGTCCATCCGGTCGCCGATCATCGCGGTGCTCTCGCTGTGCGCGTCGATCCGGTTGAGCGCGCTGCGCATCATCATCGGGTTCGGCTTGCCCACGAAGTACGGCTCCACGCCGGTCGCCTTCGTGATCATCGCGGCTACCGCGCCGCACGCGGGCAGCGATCCCTCGTGCGAGGGCCCGATCGGGTCGGGATTGGTCGCGATGAACCGCGCGCCGTTCTCGATCAACCGGATCGCCCGGGTTATCGAGGTGAAGCTGTAGGTCCTGGTCTCGCCGAGCACGACATAGTCAGGATCCAGATCCGTCAGGACATATCCGCATTCGTGGAGCGCGGTGGTGAGCCCCGCCTCGCCGATCACGTAGGCCGAGCCCTCCGGCCGCTGATCGGCCAGGAACTGGGCGGTGGCCAGGGCCGAGGTCCAGATCGCGTCCGGCGGCACCTCCAGGCCCGCGGCGCGCAGCCGTACGGACAGGTCCCTCGGCGTATAGATGGAGTTGTTGGTCAGCACGAGGAACCGTCTGCCCGACTCGCGCAGCCGCTTGATGAACTCGTCCGCTCCCGGCACCGGGTGCCCCTCGTGAACCAGGACGCCGTCCATGTCGGACAGCCACGACTCGATCGGCCTGCGCTCGCTCATGGGTCCAAGGATGGCAGCTCCGGTGTGTACCAGACGAATCAGACAGAACACATCCGATGGAATTTTCGCCGCATTCCCCGGGTTGCCGCGACCATGAGCATGGACAACATCCGCGGCCTGCCGCGCGGGACGGCCACGGTGCCGCTGTCGATCCTCGAACTCGCGACCGTCGGCGAGGGAGGCTCCCCGGCCGAGGCGCTCGGCGTCGCCACCGAGCTGGCCCGGCGCGCCGAGGAGTGGGGCTATCACCGCATCTGGGTGGCCGAGCACCACGGGATGCCCGGAGTGGCGAGCTCCTCGCCCGCCGTGCTCATCGCGCACCTGGCCGCGGCCACCCGCACGATCCGGATCGGCTCCGGCGGGGTTATGCTGCCCAACCACGCCCCGCTGGTGATCGCCGAGCAGTTCGGCACCCTGCACGCGCTGCATCCGGGCCGCATCGACCTCGGCCTCGGCCGCGCCCCCGGGACCGACATGGCCACGGCGAACGCGCTGCGCCGCTCGGCCGAGGTGAACCCCGACGACTTCCCGCAGCAGCTCGACGAGCTGACCCGCTTCCTCGACGGCTCCTTCCCGCCGGGTCACCCGTACGCGAAGATCCAGGCCGTGCCGCGCGGGGCCGACCGGCCACCGATCTGGCTGCTCGGCTCCAGCGGGTTCAGCGCCCGCCTGGCCGGGCTGCTCGGGCTGCCGTTCGCCTTCGCCCATCACTTCAGCGCGGCCAACACCGAGCCCGCTCTCGAGCTCTACCGCTCCTGTTTCCGGCCCTCGGAGGTGCTCGCCGAGCCGTACGCGATGATCGGCGTGTCGGCCGTCGCTGCCGACACCGAGGCGGAGGCGCTGCGGCAGGCGATGGCCGGCGCGCTGTCCTGGCTGCGCCTGCGCTCGGGCCGGCCCGGCCGGATGCCCACCCCCGAGGAGGCCGAGGCCTACCCCTACAGCCCGCCGGAGCTGGAGTTCGTCCGCGAACGACTGTCCACGGTCGTGTACGGCGACGCCGAGCGGGTGCGGGCCGAGCTGGACGAGCTGCGCGGCCGCACCGGCGCGGACGAACTCATGATCACCACCCAGGTGCACGGTGGCGCCGCCCGCCTGCGCAACTACGAGCTGATCGCCAAAGCGTACGGCATGCCGTAGATCCGGATCTTAGAGTTCGACGTGTGAACGGCCCCCACGCGTCCGCCCCGCCCCTGCTCGACGAGCTCGTACGGCTCGCGCCGCCGGGCGCGCGGGCGGCCGGTCCCGTGACCGTGCTGAAGGAGACCCGGGTGCTGGTGGTCCGGGTCGGCGACGTCGTCGTCAAGGCCCACCCGCCGGAGACCGACGAGGCGGGACTGCGCGCCAGGCTGGCGGCCGTACGGCGGCTGCCCGAGATCATGCTCACCCCGCTCGCGCTGCACCGGCTGGACGGCGATCCGCCGCACGGGGGACGGCTCGTCACGATCTGGCCGGCGGGCGTGCCCCTGACCCCCGACGATCTGGACGGAACCGGCCCCGGGCCCCACGACGGCGGCGGAACGCCGTGGGAGAAGGGCGGGCGGCTGCTCGCCCGGTTGCACGCCCACGCCCCGCCGGCCGGGCTACCGCCGGCGGGCGGGCCCGCCAGGGTGGCCAGGGCCGTCGCCGGGCTCGCCGAGGTGGACGCTCCCGCCCGGGTCCTCGCCCCGATCCGGGAGGCGTACGCCGCGCTGCCGCGAGGGCCGGGGCGGTCGCCGCGGCTGACGCACGGCGACTGGCATCTCGGCCAGCTCGTCGTGCATCGGGGCCGCTGGCTGCTCATCGACCCCGACGACCTCGGCGTGGGCGACCCGGCGTGGGATCTGGCCCGCCCCGCCGCGTGGTTCGCCGCCGGACTGCTGGAGCCGGCGACCTGGGAGCGCCTCCTGTCCGCCTACCTCGCCGCGGGCGGCACCGCCGTGTCCGTCCGCGATCCGTGGCGGGAACTCGACGCGCCGGCCCGGGCGTTGACGATCCAACTGGCCGCGACGGCAGTGGCGACGGCGGCGAGGGCGGGCGAACCCCTCGACGACGTGGCCGCGGCGATGCTGTCCTCGTGCGAGAGGATCGCGGCGGCCGGCAGGTGACGGATCGACCACTCAGGGAGACGCAGTTGATGGAGTGCCCGAAGTGCCGCGGCAACATGCGGACGTACGAGCGCAACGGTGTCCACATCGAGCAGTGCGACAACTGCCGGGGGATCTTCCTTGACCACGGCGAGCTGGAGGCGCTGACCCGGCTGGAGTCCCAGTGGGCGCAGCAGAACTACGCGCCCCCGCCGCCCGCCCCCGGCGGCCCGGCCTGGGGCGCGCCGCACCACGGGCACTACGGACACCGCCGCCAGCGCAGCTGGGTGGGCATGCTGTTCTCCAGCTGAGTCATGTGTCCGTCAGCCCCTCCGGCCCCACCGTCAGCCACCTGGTGATCCCGATGGACTCCAGGAACGGCAGATCGTGGGCGGCCACGATCAACGCGCCGCGATAGGCCGACAGCGCCTGCGCGAGCACCCGGACGCTGGCCAGATCGAGGTTGTTGGTCGGCTCGTCCAGCAGCAGAAGCTGCGGGGCGGGCTCGGCCAGCAGGAGCGCGGCCAGCACCGCGCGGAACCGCTCCCCGCCCGACAGCGTGCCCGCCGCCCGCTCGGCCCGGTCGCCGCGGAACAGGAACCTGGCGAGCCCGGCCCTGATCGCGTTCACCGACGCCGCCGGGGCGACGGCCCGCACGTTGTCGACCAGGCTCAGCGAGTCGTCGAGCACGTCGAGCCGCTGCGGCAGACAGCGCACGGGAACCCCGGCCCTGACCGTCCCCTCCACCGGCGGGATCTCTCCCGTGATCGTGCGGAGCAGCGTGGTCTTGCCCGCCCCGTTACGTCCGAGCAGCGCGATCCGCTCCGGTCCCCCGACGATCAGGTCGCCGACGGGGCCGGCGGCCGTACGGACGCCGTCGAGGACGAGGACCGTGCGGCCGGCCGGGACCGTCGTGGCGGGCAGCTCCACCCTGATCTCCGAGTCGTCGCGGACGGCATCCTCCGCCTCGGCCAGCCGCTCGCGCGCCTCCGACAGCTTCTCCTCGTGCATGGTGCGGTGCTTGCCCGCCGACACCTGGGCCTGCCGCTTGCGCTCCTGCATGATGATCTTCGGCTCGCGTTTGTTCTCGTACATCTTGTTGCCGTACCGCGTCCTGCGCGACAGCTTGGTCTGCGCCTCGACCAGCTCGCGCCGCTGACGGCGCACGTCGCCCTCGGCGGCCCGGACCGCGCGCTCGGCGGCCTCCCTCTCGACGGCCAGCACCTCCTCGTACTCGCTCAGCGTGCCGCCGAACGTCCGAGCGGCCGGCAGGTCGGCGATCTGGTCGACCAGTTCGAGCAGCGCCCGGTCGTGGCTGACCACGACCAGCGTCCTCGTCCAGGACGAGACGGCGTCGTACAGCCGCCGTCTGGCGTCCAGATCGAGGTTGTTCGTCGGCTCGTCGAGCAGGAGGATCTCCGGTTCGGCGAGGAACCGCGCGGCCAGCCCGACCAGCATCGTCTCTCCGCCGGAGAGCGTGGCGACCGTCCGGTCGAGGTCCACCTCGCCGAGGCCGAGCCGGTCGAGCTCGGCGCGGGCGCGCTCCTCGACGTCCCAGATCACCGCGTCGAAGTTCGCCTCGCTGAGATCCCCGCGCTCGATCGCGTGCAGGGCCCGCCGCGCGGGGGTGATCCCGAGCAGGTCCGCGACCGTACGGCTCGCGCCGAGCGGCAGGTTCTGCGGCAGGTAGCCGACGCCGCCGGTCACGCCGACGGTGCCGGCCGAGGGGGTCAGCTCCCCGGCGATGATCCTGAGCAACGTCGACTTTCCCGACCCGTTGGCCCCGATGAGCCCGGTGCGGCCGGTGCCGAATGCGAATCGGAGGTCCTCGAACACGGCGGTGCCATCGGGCCAATGAAAGGACAAGTCCGTACAGACGATTGAAAAAGACGCAGAAGACATGGGCGGCTCCCCGGACGTGGGCGGTGACGACGGATATGCGCGTGGAGACACCGCGGGCACAGGCCGGGAATCGGGACGCCGCGAGGAAGGGTCCTGAGGTCGCTGCGCCGGGCCACCGGCAGGGCGGTGGTCGAGCGCGGTGTCATGACCTCAGAGCTTCAACGAACCCTCCGGGAGCAGGCGGCAGGACACGAGCCAGGTTAAATGGGCGACGGCCGGGGACGCCACTCATTTATCGCGGCCGACACGCCGGCGCGGCGCCGGATTGTGGCCGCATTACGAGGGGGAGATAAATGGCTACCCCCGCTGCACCGGCGTAAGGAATCAGGAGTAAGGTAACGCTCGCCTAAGTTAGGTCAGGCTTACCGGCTCTCAGAGGGGGCACCGTGTTCGCGAGCTACCTGATCGGTCTGCGCGAAGGCCTGGAGGCGGCCCTCGTCGTCTCGATCCTGGTGGCCTTCCTGGTGAAGAGCGACAGTCGTGACCGGCTTCCGCTCGTATGGGCCGGGGTGGGCGCCGCACTCGCGCTGTCGATCGGGTTCGGCGCACTGCTCACCTTCACCGCCACGCACCTCTCCGCACAGCGGCAGGAGCTGTTCGACGCCGTCACCTCCCTCGCCGCGACGGTCTTCGTGACCTTCATGGTGTTCTGGATGCGTTCGGCCGCACGGCGGCTGTCCGGCGAGCTCCGCCAGAAGCTGGGCGAGGCCCTCCGGCTCGGCGCGACCGCGGTCGCCGTGGTCGCCTTCCTCGCCGTCGCGCGGGAAGGGCTGGAGACCGCGCTGCTGTGGTTCGCCGCGGTGCAGGGCGCGACCACCAGCGCCAGCCCGCTGATCGGCATCACCCTCGGGCTGCTGACCGCCGTCGCGATCGGCTGGGGACTGTACCGCAGCGCCCTGCGGATCAACCTCACCAGGTTCTTCACCTGGACCGGGCTGCTGCTGATCCTCGTCGCCGCGGGCATCTTCAAGTACGGCGTGCACGACCTGCAGGAGGCGGGCGTGCTGCCCGGGCTCGCCACCCACGCCTTCGACATCAGCGGCGTGCTCGACCCCGGAGCCTGGTACTCGACGCTCCTCAGCGGCATGTTCAACATCACCCCGCAGCCGAGCGTGCTGGAGACCATCGCCTGGGTGGTCTACGCGGTGCCGGTCCTCTTCTTCTTCCTGAGGTCCTCCGGCCGGACGCCCGCTGCCCCCGTGCCCACACAGGCCCAGCAGGCCGTCTGATCCGGAATTCACGGAGTCCACATGCGAACCCCCATCGCCGCGGCCGCGGCCGCACTCGCCCTCGCCGGCCTCGCCGCCTGCTCATCCGAGACGTCCTCAGGGGCGGACGGCGACGCCGCGGACAAGAAGATCACTGTCGCGGCCACCGACACCGAATGCGCGGTCGGCACGGCCGAGCTGCCCGCCGGCACCTCGACGTTCACCGTGACCAACAACGGCAGCAAGGTCACCGAGTTCTACGTCTACGCGGCGGGCGACCGGGTGATGGGCGAGGTCGAGAACATCGTCCCCGGCCTGACCCGCGACATGGTCGTCGAGCTCCCGCCCGGGTTGTACGAGACCGCCTGCAAGCCCGGCATGATCGGCAAGGGCATCCGCAACCCGCTCAAGGTCACCGGCGAGCACAGGCCGCTGACGCAGGACGCGCAGCTCGCCGCGGCGGTCGCCGGCTACAAGCGCTACGTCAAGAGCCAGTCGGACACGCTGCTCGTCAAGACGAAGGAGTTCGCCGAGGCCGTCAAGGCCGGCGACATCGACAAGGCCAAGCGGCTCTTCCCCGTGGCGAGGACGTACTGGGAGCGCATCGAGCCGGTGGCGGAGATCTTCGGCGACCTCGACCCGGCCATCGACGCCCGGGAGAACGACGTGGCCGAGGGCGAGGAGTGGACCGGATTCCACCGCATCGAGAAGGACCTGTGGGTCGACAAGGACATCAGCGGGGACGGACCGCTCGCCGACAAGCTGATGACCGACGTCACCACCATCGTCGAGAAGGCCAACGCGACCGAGCTGTCGCCCGTGCAGCTCGCCAACGGCGCCAAGGAGCTGCTCGACGAGGTCGCCACCGGGAAGATCACCGGTGAGGAGGACCGCTACTCCCACACCGACCTGTGGGACTTCGACGCCAACCTGCAGGGCAGCAAGGCCGCCGTCCAGGCGCTGCGGCCGGTGCTGGAGGAGCGGGCGCCCGACCTGGTGAAGACGCTCGACGCGAAGTTCGCCGCGGCGGAGCAGGCCCTGGAGCGGCACCGGTCCGGCGACGGCTGGCGGCTGCACACCGAGCTGTCCAAGGACGACCTGCGCCTGCTGTCCGACGCCATCAACGCCCTGGCCGAGCCGATCAGCAAGGTGGCCGCGGTGGTGGCCAAGTGAGCGGACGGACCGGCGAGGCGCCGGGCGAGGAGCGCGGCGGGCAGTCCGGCGAGATAAGCCGCCGCAGGCTGTTCGGCCTGGGGGCTGCGGGCGTGGCCGCGGCCGGTGCCGTCGGCGCCGGAGCTTTGGCCGCAGGCTCGCTGGGCGGCGACGCGACCACCGTGGCGAGCGGCGAGTCGCCGGTCTCCGAGGCCGTCCCGTTCTACGGCCCCCACCAGGCGGGCATCGTCACCCCCGCCCAGGACCGGCTGCACTTCGTCGCGCTCGACGTGACCACCACCAAGAAGGCCGAGCTCGTCGAGCTGCTCCAGGAGTGGACGGCGGCCGCCGCCCGGATGACCCAGGGCAAGGACGCCGGCACGTTCGGCGCCCTCGGCGGCGACCCGCAGGCCCCGCCCGACGACACCGGCGAGGCCCTCGGCCTGCCTGCCTCCGGTCTCACGCTCACCATCGGCTTCGGCCCCACCCTGTTCGGCAAGTTCGGCCTCGCCGACCGCAGGCCACCCGCACTGGCCGACCTGCCCGCGTTCCGCGGCGACGCGCTGATACCGGAGATCTCGGGCGGCGACATCTGCCTCCAGGCCTGCGCCCATGACCCCCAGGTGGCCGTGCACGCGATCAGGAACCTGGTCCGGATCGGGTTCGGCAAGGTGTCGGTCCGCTACTCCCAGCTCGGCTTCGGCCGTACGTCCTCGACCTCTCGCGCCCAGGCGACGCCGCGCAACCTGATGGGCTTCAAGGACGGCACCGCCAACCTCAAGCTCGAGGACACCGAGATGCTCCGCGAGCACCTGTGGGCCGCCCCCGGAGACGGCCCGGCCTGGATGGACGGCGGCGCCTACCTGGTCACCCGCAAGATCCGCATGCACATCGAGACCTGGGATCGCGCCCCGCTGGCGGAGCAGGAGGCCATCTTCGGCCGCGACAAGGGCGTCGGCGCGCCGCTCACCGGGAAGGCCGAGTTCGACGAGCCGGACTTCGCCAGGACCGGCCCCGACGGCAGGCCCGTCATCCCCGACGACTCGCACGTACGGCTCGCCCACCCCTCCGTGCACGGCGGCACCCGCATCCTGCGCCGCGGCTACAACTACGTCGACGGCTCCGACGGCCTGGGCAGGCTCGACGCCGGGCTGTTCTTCATGGCCTACCAGCGCGATCCGCGCAAGCAGTTCGTCCCGATCCAGCGGGCGCTGGCCGCCAAGGACTCGCTGAACGAGTACATCAAGCACGTCTCCAGCGGTGTCTTCGCCTGCCCGCCGGGGCTCGCCGACGCCGGCGACCACTGGGGCCGCACGCTTCTCGCCTGACCCCGCTCAGTTCCCGCCCAGGTGAATACCGAGAGCGACCAGCAAGCGCCAGACGTCGGTCGACGGATCACGCTGGGAGATCGGACAGTCCAGGGCGTGCCCGGATCGGGCCGCCCACTCCTGAGTCGACCATGGTCCGGCATCACGTCCGACCGGCTCCGTCTTGGCATGGGCCGGGGTGCAGCGACCGGCGGCGCAGGAGGCCACCAGGCCCCGGGCATGCGCCACCGCACTGCCCTCCCGCCCTTTCAGGGCGTCGCGTCGCGCCCCCTTAACGCTCTTGTCACCCCTCTTGTCGTAGTCCTTGAAGGCGTCCGTGGCCTGCCGTAACTTCTCCACCACAATCTTGCTGCTGCCGCTCTGTGCCCCGGTGAGCATCTGAAAGTGCAGCAGCAGCCACAGGTCGAACGACGGATGCGAGAAGGCGAACTCGATCCCTGATGCGGCTGCTGCCTTCACCGCCTGCGGGATTTCGTGATGGCTGTCACGGTCGAAGAGCGCCCACGCCTCATCTTCGGCAGCGGCTTCTCGTACGGCTTCGACAACCTTGGCCGGGGTCATCCCGTTCTTGCGGTACACCGGCTGGATCCGGAAAGGCCGTCTCCCGTCATCACCATCGCCGAACTGCTCGTTCAGGTAACGGAGATAGTCCGGCTCGGTGGATTCGCCCTCACAGGCCACATACATCACTCTCACCTCGCGGGAGAGCGCGCCGGATCTCCGTACCAGCGGGCGCTCGTCATCCATGCCGCCCCGTCTTCTCCGCCTGCTCACGCCGTCGTCTTCGCCTCCTGCCAGGACAGCTCTTGGGCGATCTCCCCCGCGGTGACTCGGGGGACCCCACCATACCGACCGCGCAGGTAGCCGCGCTCGAGGTTCTCCTCCTTCCGCGGCTTCGCCTCCGTCAGCGGGTACAACTCCGTTTCCCCGGAACGTTTCTTGGCCGTGATCCACACCTGATCACGGCTCAGCGGGCGATCGAGCACCGCGCTACCCAACAGGGTCGCGTCGTGCGTGGTGAAAATGAGCTGCGCACCCCGCGGATTAGACGTGGGATCTTGGAAGACCCGGACGACCTCGGCGGCGAGGGTTGGATGCAGGCTGGAGTCCAATTCATCCACCAGGAGAACCGAACCCTGCTCCAGTACGGTGAGCATCGGCCCCAGGAAAGTGAACCAGGCATGCGTGCCCAGGGACTCTTCCGTACGGAAGTCGAGCGGCATCTCCCCACCATCCGGTGTGCGGTGCCACAACCTGATCTTGCCGGTCTCCGGATCCATATCGAGACGGGTGACACCCAAGTCAGCTGATCGCAACAGCCGTACTATCCGCCGGTGATAGTCCTGTGCCCGAACTGGATGGACCAGGAGGTTCTCGGTCATCCCCAGCTGGGCACGGGAGTTCCTTCCCGATGTCATCGGCCACAGGTCGTTGACGAACCATCGATGTATCAGCGACAACTGGGGATCGTTGAGGGTGGCGCCGACGGACAGGAACAAGGCATTGGGGCGAGTCAGCTTGACCAAAGCCTCACGCTCCCCCTTGTATCCCTCCCCCTTGAAGACGAACTCGCCTCCCTGAGATGCCGGCCGGTCCGCCTCCCGGTCGAACCAGACATTGCGGCGACCATGCGGGTACGCATGGAGCCACTCAGCCTCAATTCGCTCGTCTGACAGCTCGAAGCCGTAGGTGTAGCGGACAGGAGTCCGCCCCAGTACGAGGTCCACTTCGAACAGGCTTGTCTCTTCCCTGCATGCCGGATCGAGCTTGAACGGCTCTCGAGGGACCGTCTCCGGTGTTTTGCCCCAGTCAGCGAACGAGTCCCGTACCGCGTCACGCATGAGCCGGAAGCCATCGAGCAGATTGGTCTTCCCCGACGCGTTGGCTCCGAACACCCCCAGCACGGGCTGCACCGTGACATCGCGCCCCCGGTGCCGCAGACCGGTCTCACGCGCTGTCCCCTCGTCGAACTCGGTGGCGATCAAAGACAGTTCGTGTTCGTCCCGAAAGGACCGGTGGTTGGCCATCCGAACGCGGATCAGCACGCGCGACCTCCCATGGATCGGCTCTTGCCAGCCTGTCATTAGGCTATTGGCGCAGTAATCCTGCGCTAGACAGCCTATGGTGCCCACATCTGGGACGCCACTTTGTCGCATGTGCCAGCGTTCCCCGCGCACGCATCCCCGCGTCCGCGGGGAGACCAGGGCGGGGACCATCCCCGCGTGCGCGGGGAGCACAGTAGGTGGTGCCGGTGCCGCGCTTTGTGTCGGTGGGACCATCCCCGCGTGCGCGGGGAGCACTGTTCACCAACCCGACCCGGGCCGCGCACACCGGGACCATCCCCGCGTGCGCGGGGATGGTCCCTATGAGACGCCCGAACAGCGTCCCGGTTTACTGTGCTCCCCGTGCACGCGGGGATGGTCCCTTCGCGTTCATTTTTGGGGTATGGCGAGAAGTGTGCTCCCCGCGCACGCGGGGATGGTCCCAAGGGGGTATGCGCCGCCGCGATCCTCCTCGGGTGCTCCCCGCGCACGCGGGGATGGTCCCGATGCCGCCGAGACGTTGTCGTACCGCGCAGCGTGCTCCCCGCGCACGCGGGGGTGGTCCCCACGAGTCGGTGCCGGCGAACGTGCCGGCCATGTGCTCCCCGCGCACGCGGGGAAGGTTCGGCGCGTTGGCGGAACCCGATGGCCGAGGAGACTCCCCCGGTGTCGGACCGTTTTGACGGTGGGCTGACTTACGCTACTGGCGTGGTCAGGGCTGTGGTGTTCGACATTGGCGAGACGCTCGTCCGCGACGATCGGTACTGGGGATCGTGGGCGGACTGGCTGGGCGTGCCCCGCCACACGCTGTCGGCTCTCGTCGGCGCGGTGACAGCCCTCGGGCTGGACAACGCGGAGGCCATCCGGCTCATCCGGCCCGGCATTGATGTACATGCGGCCCGCCGGGAACGTGACGAATCCGGGCAGGGCGAATTCTTGGATGAGACCGATCTGTATCCCGACGTACGACACGGGCTGCAGGCGCTTTGGGATCTGGGACTGCGCGTCTGCGTCGCTGGAAACCAGACGACCAAGGCGGGCGAGCTGCTGCGCGGGCTGCATCTTCCCGTCGATGCCATCACCACGTCAGAGGAGTGGGGGGTGGCGAAACCGGACTCGGCGTTCTTCGATCGTGTTGTCGAGTTGGCCGGGGTGCCTCCGGAGGAGACGGTATACGTCGGCGATCATCCTGCCAACGACGTCGTCCCGGCGAGGGCAGCGGGCTTGCTGACCTGCCTTATCCGGCGGGGCCCCTGGGGGCGCTTATGGGGCGACGACCCTTCCGTGCCCGCCGACTGGCGGATTAGCAGCTTGGCCGAACTACCCGCTCTCCTCTCCAGGACCGGACGAAGCCCCCGTGTCTACCCCAGGGAAACCTGACGGCGGCCCGGGAGGGCGTATCGCCGCGCTGCGCAGCGCGCGTCACATGACGCAGGCCGACCTCGCCCACGCCGCCAGCGTTTCACTCAGCATGATCCGGAAGCTGGAGCAAGGGGTCCGCAAACCGAGCGACGATATGCTCGACGCCATCGCAGCAGCCCTGAATGTTGATCCATCTCGGCTGTTGGACGGCACCGATCGCCGTGACGGCAGGGTCCATGACTCGATCCCACTGCTCCGGAAAGTCATCACCACCTGCGACTTTCCCAACGACGGCCCGGTACGCCCCCTGCCGCAACTGCAGGCTGCCGTAGATGAAGCGGTGCGGTGGCGCTTGGAAGCCCAGTACGTCCGGCTGTCACACGTGCTTCCCGACCTGCTCACGGAGCTCATTCGCGGGCTACAGACGGCCTCTAACCTCGCACCGCTGCTGGTAGCCGCCTATCGCGCAGCCGACGCAGTCGCCTTCAAGTACGGGTATCTGGACCTGTCAGCCCGGCTCATCGACTTGATGTGCGACGCCTCCGCGCTCACCGAAGACCCTCTCCTTGCAGCCTCGACAGGTTACGTGCGCACGGAGATCTTCTTCGCCACGAACACCTATCGTGCGGGGTTGCGAGCGCTTGAATCCGAATTCGCTCGCCTGCCGGCCCGGGAGGGCAAGGATCCCCAACACTTGGGCGTACTGGGGGCACTGCACATGCGAGCGGCCGTCGTCGCGGCACGCGGGGGCCAGACCGAGGCCACACTGAGCCACCTCGGCGAGGCCAGGCGACTCGGCGACGCGGTTCGCGAGGGCATCTACTACGGGACGGCCTTCGGGCCGGACTCCGTGCGCATCCACGAGGTGTCAGTCGCCGTCAGCCTCGGAGACCCGCACCTCGGGCCCGCTCTCGATCTCGCGAAAACATGGACACCCCCCGCCGGGATACCCGCCGAACGCCGCAGCGGCTTCTTCATCGAGCTCGCGCGGGCGCAGTTGTGGGCCGGTATGAGGGATGCGGCCTTCGAGTCGCTGCGGGCCGCTCGCCTTATCGCGCCCCAGCACACGCGGGAGCACCGGTGGGTCCGTGAGGACATCGAGACCTTGCTGCGGCTCAACCGCGCCAGCAGTGGAGCACTCGCCGGCTTCGCCGATTGGCTCGGAGTAACTTAAATAATACGATCAGTGACACTTGCTGTGTCACTTCACGACCGCTCCACCCACCAGCATGAGGGACGTCCAAGCCCGTCACGCAGGTCAGGATCGAGATAACCACCGCCTGCGTGAAAGCGGGTCCGCCTGTCGCGGCCACGACCAGACGGACCCTCATCAGGAGGTGAGCCCTGACTATGAAGAACGATAGAGCGACTTTCCCCGGCGCGGCGTTCGCCGGGTGGAGGATCATGCGGAGCGATGAGGGGCGGTTGTGGGCGTCGCGGGAGCGGCCGTTCCCCGTGACCGCCGAGGCGGCGGGGGCCTGCCGTACAGTCGACGCCGATGACCTGCCCGAGCTCGGCCTGGCCATTGCCGAGCAGGAAAGCATCGCAAAGCAGACGCCCCCGGAGCAGGAGAACGCCACCGTGCAGGTGAGCGCGGCTGAGTCGGCGGCGACGGCGTGAGCGGTCGGCAGTCAGATGATCCGGGCAAGCTCCCGCCATCCTGTCTCGGTCTACATCTTCCGCCAGAGCAGCCCGATTACGTGCGGCTGCGATGGCTACCGGACACGCGGCGGACAACGTACGCGCGGGTCGTCCAGCACACGTGTGCGACTGCGTGCCCGTGTCGTACGAGCTGTGCACCGCAGGCGGGCTGATGTTCATCCGCCGGACCGACCGCACCCGCGGAGCCAAGCCCGAGGTACGCGAGACCGAGCGGCTGATCACCTCCCGGGCACAGGTGATGTGGCGAGACCTGCTGCTGGGAATTGCCCGCTGAGCTGCGCGGTCACATGTCTATTTGCCCTCATCCGCGCACGTACGAGGAGTAGATCGAGAAGTAGAGCCCCCAGGACAGAAAGGGTGCGGCGGATGGTCCCATGCCCGCATACATTCTGTCCCGTGGGCTCCAGTGCTCCCCGCGCACGCGGGGATAAGCCCTCCCTTTCAGTCCAGTCGGGACTCGTAGACGGCGCGGGCCTTCTCGATGAGGTCGAGGTGGTCGCGGAGCTGGGATCGGGTCCGCAGGCGGGCGTGGTCCCGGACGAGGGCTTCGAGCAGGTCCAGCCAGTGCAGACACCACCGGACGTCCTCCGGCCGGGCGACGTGCCGCCCCGCCACGTCGAGGTAGACCGGGCTCGTGTGCGCGAACGCCGCCCGGTACGGCGAGCGCGGATGACGCCCTCCCGTGGCCACCGCGACGATGTACGTGGGCTCGCCGACGACCAGGGATGTGGTCAGCTCGCCGCCCGGGCCCTCGGCGATCGGGCCGTCGGCCGTACGGATCTCCACGCGCTCGACCTCCGGCCCGACCGTGCGGGCCGTCACCGTCACCCGGTCGCCCGGCAGGGGCTCCAGCGTGTCGCCCGGCTCACGCCCTTCCACCGCCAGCTCCAGCCACGGCCCGGTGGTGGCGAAGGTACGGCCCCGCCGTACGGCACGGGCGAAGCTCTCCGCCGACAGCGGCCCGTCGAGCCGGGCGTAGACCCGCTCCCAGCCGGGCGGGCTGGAGACGGTGTCCTGCCGGGTGAAGGAGAGCATGGTGTCGGTCCCGGCCAGCGCGGCGAGGCGGACGCCCGCGCCGAGCAGCCTCCGGTAGACCTCGACCGTGCCCGGCGGGTCGTCGAGGTCCGAGAAGTGCAGCAGCTCCATGCCGTCCACCAGGCCGAGCGCGGCGTCGACCACCAGCGCACGCGACGAACAATTTCGCCTGCCTTCCCCGATGATGTCCTCCGGTGACGACACCGGGCCGTGGAAAGGATGGGCGTAGCCGAGCACGGCGTGCGGTTCCCGCAGCTCACCGCAGGCGACACCGCTAGGCGGCCAGTCGGCGTCCTTACCGAAACCCGTGTGGTAGATCGCGGGTGGACCGGCCACGGCGAACGCGTGCACGTGTCCGAGCAGATCGTTCCGATACTCCACCCCCATGCGGGCGATGTGCGTGGCGTCCGACCAGGGCAGGTCACGGCCCGCCCAGTGCTCAAGGGCCTCGCTGTCGTAGACCCTCGCACCTGACACGTTGCCCGCGACGAGGTTGAGCACGTGCAGGTCCTCGCCGTGCTGGGCGGCCGCCGCCTGGACCGGCTCGGCCACCAGGTCGCCGGCCCAGTTCATGTGGACGTGCAGGTCGGCGCCGTACCAGCCGCGGGCGGCCGCGTCGTAGAGCCGCTCCGGGGTGAGCTCGACGAGCGTCTCGCGCCACGGCTCGGGCACGACGACGGTCTCGGCCGTGCCGTACTCCATGCCCCGCGTCACGCGGATGGTGACGGGCTCGGCGGGCACGTCCAGCGTGATGTCGTCGCCGTGGAAGAACGGCGTGTCCGAGTTGTCGCGGCGCGGCGGCGCGCAGTCCGGATACCAGCCCTGGCCGCCCTCCGTCATCACCGTCCAGCGGCAGGGGAAGCCGGCGCGCAGGCGGATCCGAGCGGGCACGGCCGGCCGGCTCAGCGGAGACAGGTCGACGGCCCGGCCGTCCACGGTCAGGGCCGTGTCGGTCGTGATGTCCAGCAATCGCGCTCCGCCCGCCCCGATCTCGTACGGCACGCCGTCGGCGACGACGGTGACCGGGCTCTCCAGGACGGAGTCGACCAGCAGGACGACCGGAAGCGGCGTGGGCGACAGCCGTACGAGCGGCGTGCCCGCCTCCAGCCGGCGCCCGTCCGGGGTCAGCCGTAGCACGCTCAGGCCCCTGGGGACCTTTCCGCCGATCGCGTCGCGGAACGCCGCGTCGAGATCCGCCGTGTCCATCCGCATCCGGGCCGTCTCGTCGGGGAATCGCAGATGGCTCATGACCGTCACGTAGGTCAGCGGGGGTTCGCCCCAGGTGATCCCGTGTTCGGCCAGCAGTGCCCGGTACTCCCCCAGCGCCCGCGCCACCGGCGGCGGCAGCATCGGATCGTGACGCATTCGCACCTCCCGTAAGTCAGGGACCTCGGCCGAACGCTCGCGCCGAGCCCCCTCCCCTCGATAGCGCGCACATCGTCACACGATTGGCCGCGGAGAAAAGTGCAATCATGCATTGTGCGCCCCACGGGTAGCGAAAACCCCCACCGGGGTAGAAAGCCAATCTCCCAGTGGGGGCAAGTTCACCACCGAAGCGCTCTCTGCTAGACGTTCTCCTCGAAGAAGGCGGCCAGGAGGCGGTCGGCGGCGAGCGAGGGGGTGAGGCCGCCGTCGAGCACCTGGGCCTCGACCTCGGCCGCTATCGGAGCCGCACGCTCCGTCAACCGGGAGAGCAGGCGGTCCCTGGCCAGCGACCAGGTCCACTCGACCTGCTGGCGGCGCCGTCTGGCGGACAGGTCGGTCTCCTCCTGGTGGCGTACGACCTGTGCCCACAGCTCGGCGAGACCGGCGCCGGTGAGCCCGCTGCAGGTCAGCACGGGGGTGTGCGACCGCAGCAGGCGCAGCGCCCCGGCCAGCTCGCGGGCGGCCCGGCGGGCGGCCATCTCGTGCTCGCCGTCGGCCTTGTTGACCGCGATCACGTCGGCCAGCTCCAGCACGCCCTTCTTGATGCCCTGGAGCTGGTCGCCGGTACGCGCGAGCGTGAGCAGCAGGAACGTGTCGACCATGTCGGCGACGGCGGTCTCCGACTGGCCGACGCCGACGGTCTCGACGAGCACCACGTCGTAGCCCGCGGCCTCCACGATGACCATCGCCTCCCGGGTGGCCCGGGCGACGCCGCCGAGCGTCCCGGCCGTCGGCGACGGCCGGATGAACGCCCTGGGGTCGGCGGCGAGCCTGGCCATCCGGGTCTTGTCGCCCAGGATGCTGCCGCCGCTGCGCCGCGAGGACGGGTCGACGGCGAGCACGGCCACCCGGTGGTCGCGCTCGGTCAGGTAGGTGCCGAGCGACTCGATGATCGTCGACTTGCCCGCCCCCGGCACCCCGGAGATGCCCACCCTGCGCGCCTTGCCGGCGTGCGGGGTGAGCTCGACGAGCAGCCGCTGGGCGAGCTCCCGGTGATCGGGCCGGGTGGACTCGACGAGCGTGATCGCCCGTGCGGTCCACCGCCGGTCCCCGGCCAGCACGCCCGCGAGGTAGTCCTCCATCGACGTCATGCCGCGCCGGGGTGGGCCAGGCGCGTGGACAGATCCTTGAGCAGCCCGAGCGCGGCGTCGGCGATGACCGTGCCCGGCGGGAAGACGGCGGCGGCCCCGGCGGCGCGCAGCTCGTCGACGTCGCCGGGCGGGATCACCCCGCCCACCACGATCATGATGTCGTCCGCGCCCAGCTCGACCAGCGCCTCGCGCAGGGCCGGCACGAGGGTCAGGTGGCCGGCCGCCAGCGAGGAGACGCCGACGATGTGCACGTCGGCCTCGACGGCCTGCCGGGCGACCTCCTCGGGCGTCTGGAACAGCGGGCCGACGTCGACGTCGAAGCCGAGGTCGGCGAAGGCGCTGGCGATCACCTTCTGGCCGCGGTCGTGGCCGTCCTGCCCCATCTTGGCGACCAGGATGCGCGGCCTGCGGCCCTCGGCCTTCTCGAAGTCCGCACACGCGGCCCTGACGTCGTCCACCGCGCCGCCGACCTCCTCCCGGTACACACCGGAGATCGTACGGATCTGCGCGGCGTGGCGTCCGAAGACCTTCTCCATGGCCTCGGAGATCTCCCCGACCGTCGCCTTGGCGCGGGCGGCGGTGACGGCGAGCTCCAGCAGGTTGCCGTTGCCGGCGGCGCCCTCGGTCAGCGCCTCCAGGGCCCGCGCCACCGCCGCCGGGTCGCGCTCCTCGCGCAGGCGGCGCAGCTTGTCGAGCTGCTGGCGGCGTACCTCGGTGTTGTCGACCTTGAGGACCTCGATCTCCTCGTCGGCCTCGGGGCGATACTTGTTCACCCCGATGACGGGCTGACGCCCGGAGTCGATGCGCGCCTGGGTGCGGGCGGCGGCCTCCTCGATGCGCATCTTCGGCAGCCCGGCGTCGATCGCCTTGGCCATGCCGCCGGCGGCCTCGACCTCCTGGATGTGCCCCCACGCCCGCAGGGCGAGGTCGTGGGTGAGCCGCTCGACGTAGTACGACCCGCCCCAGGGGTCGATCGTGCGGCAGGTGCCGGACTCCTGCTGGAGGACGAGCTGGGTGTTGCGTGCGATCCTGGCCGAGAAGTCGGTCGGCAGCGCCAATGCCTCGTCCAGCGCGTTGGTGTGCAGCGACTGGGTGTGCCCCTGGGTGGCGGCCATCGCCTCGACGCAGGTGCGCACCACGTTGTTGAACACGTCGTGCGCGGTCAGCGACCACCCGGAGGTCTGGCTGTGCGTGCGCAGCGACAGCGACCTGGGGTTGGCGGCCCCGAAGTCCTTCACGATGTTCGCCCACAGCAGGCGGGCGGCCCGCAGCTTGGCGACCTCCATGAAGAAGTTCATGCCGATGCACCAGAAGAACGACAGCCGCGGCGCGAACGCGTCGATGTCCAGCCCCGCCCCGACGCCGGCCCGCAGGTACTCGATGCCGTCGGCGAGCGTGTACGCGAGCTCGAGGTCGCAGGTCGCCCCGGCCTCCTGGATGTGGTAGCCGGAGATGGAGATGGAGTTGAAGCGCGGCATGTTCGCCGAGGTGTAGGCGAAGATGTCGGAGATGATCCGCATCGACGGGCCCGGCGGGTAGATGTAGGTGTTGCGGACCATGAACTCCTTGAGGATGTCGTTCTGGATGGTCCCGGCCAGCTTGTCGGGGCCGACCCCCTGCTCCTCCGCCGCCACGATGTACAGCGCCAGGATCGGCAGCACCGCGCCGTTCATGGTCATCGACACGCTCATCTTGTCGAGGGGGATGCCCTCGAACAGCTGCCGCATGTCGTAGATCGAGTCGATCGCCACGCCCGCCATGCCGACGTCGCCGGCCACCCGGGGGTGATCGGAGTCGTACCCCCGGTGGGTGGCGAGGTCGAACGCGACCGACAGGCCCTTCTGCCCGGCCGCGAGGTTGCGCCGATAGAACGCGTTGGACTCCTCCGCGGTGGAGAATCCGGCGTACTGGCGGATGGTCCACGGCTGGGTGACGTACATCGTGGGGTACGGCCCGCGCAGGTACGGCGCCACGCCCGGATAGGTCTGGAGGAAGTCGAGCCCGTCGAGGTCGGCGGCCGTGTACAGCGGCTTGACCCCGATCCCCTCCGGTGTCTCCCACACCTCGGCGCCGGGCGACGCGGGCGCGGGTACGGCTTCCGTCCCCGCCCCCAGCTCAATTCCCGAAAAATCCGGAATCACCGAACTTTGTCGAGTCATCGGGTTACTCCAAGGTCGTCAAACGTCGTACGGAGCACGTCGAGCGCATCGCATCCGGCGTACAGGTTGGCGTCCACATCTCCATGCTCGCCCTTGCCGGCCAGCCAGATCCGGCGGGCCCCGGCGTCACGCAGCGCGGCCGCCACGGCCGCGGCGTGCTCGCCGTACAACCGGTCGCTGGAGCACAGGCAGGCGACCGGTGTGCCGGCCGCGCGGAACGCCTCGGCGATCTCGGCCGGGTCCGTGGCCGTCCCGGAGGTCACGGTCTCGATGCCACCGGCCGCGAACAGGTTGGCGGCGAACGTCGCGCGCGCGGTGTGCGCGGCGACGGGCCCGATCGTGGCGAGGAAGACCCTGGGCCGCCCGGCCTGCGCGTCGGCGAGATCGCGCAGCGCCTCGAACTCCCCGGCGTAGCGGATGCGCGGCAGCGGCCCGCCGGATTCGCCCGCGAGGCCGGGACCGGACTGACGTGCCGGGATCTTCTCGGCCAGGTTGGGGAACTCGCTGACGCCGGTGATGGGGTCGCGGCGGTGCGCGAGCGCCTCCGCCCGCCTGTCCCGGGTGGCCGCGATCCGCTCGGGGACGAGCCGGTCGAGGGCGGCGGCCATGCCGCCGGCGCGCTCGATCTCCTGGAACCACGCCCAGGCGCGCTCGGCGAGGTCGGCCGTGAGCCGCTCCACGTACCAGGAGCCGCCGGCCGGGTCGGCCACCCGGGCGACGCCGGCCTCCTCCATCAGCAGCGCGTGGGTGTTGCGCGCGATCCTGCGGGCGAACGCGTCGGGCAGCCCAAGGCAGGCGTCGAACGGCTGCACGGTCACCGCGTCGGCCCCGCCGACGCCCGCGCCGAAGCAGGCCAGGGTGGTGCGCAGCATGTTCACCCAGGGGTCGCGGGCCGTCATCATCGCCGACGACGTCACCGCGTGCTGGAGCTGGTCGCCGGCGCCGCCCACGACCTCGGTCACCCGCGCCCACAGCCGGCGCGCGGCCCGCAGCTTGGCGATGGTGAGGAACTGGTCGGCCGAGGCCGCGTAGCGGAACTCCAGCAGACCTATCGCTTGTTCAATGGAAAGACCGGCGTCGGTCATGGCCCGCAGCGCGGCCACGCCGGCGGCGATCGAACAGCCCAGCTCCTCGACGTCGCCGCCGCCCGCGTCGTGGTACGGCAGGGCGTCGACGACGACGCCGCGCAGGGCGGGCTGCTCGGCCAGGCACCGCCGCAGCACGGAGATCCCCTCGGAGACGGCGGAAGGACCGAGCCCGAGGTTGCCGCCGGGAGCCGTCACACCACGCTCGGCCAGCAGGTCGAGGTACGCGCCCGCGATCGGGACCGACCGGACACCGCTGACCTGGGCGCCCGCGTCGAGGACGACCGGGGCGAGGTCGAGGTGCACGCCGTCGAGCACCCGCGACAGCGCGTCCGGGCCGCCACCGGCCGGCAGATCGAGCCAGACCGAGGTGACGCCGCCCTCAAGATCGGACAGCACTGCCTCGTTGGTCACGGCGGGGTCGGGGTGGGCGTGGCGCTGGCGGACGTCCCACTGATCGCCCGGCCGTACGATCCGGGGGGCGGCCGGCAGGTCGGCGGCGTCGTGCAGCGCCGCGATCGTCACGCCGTCGTGAGTGGTGGAGGAAAGCGCCTCCTCCACGTCGGCGGGTGTGGCGTCCTCGCCGAGGGCTCCCGACTTGCGCAGGACCCCGAGCGCGAGCGTGCGCCACTGCTCCCGCGAGCCGGGCGGGAACCCCGAGGCGATTTCCAGAGGTGGCACCGTCATGCCAGGATGCTAGGCGGAGCGTCTCCAGAACAATGCTTCGGGGTGCGCATTTCGCCCGACCGAAACCGGGCGTCTCACACTCCGGACCGCCGACCACGCCACCGGCCGAGCGGGCACGTCCAGCAGGCGGATGCCACCATGGCCGAGGCCGACGCCGCGCCCGGCCCGTTCCCTACGACCCGCTCCGTACGACCCGCTCCGTACGGCTCGTTCCGTACGGCCCGGGCCTACGGCTTGGCGGCGAAGGCGGCGTTCCAGGTCAGCGGCCCGACGATGCCGTCGGTGTCGAGGCGGGCGGCCTTCTGGAAGCGTACGCACACCGCCCTCGAGTCCGGGCCGTAGGCGCCGTCGACCTCGATGTCGTATCCGAGGCGCTTCATCTGCGCCTGCCAGGTCCGCACGTCGGCGCCGCGCATGATGGGCGGATATTTGAGCAGCCGTCCCGGCCACTGGGGCGCGGGCGCCGGCTTCGAGGGCGTGTCGCCCTTCCCGGGCCGGGGGGCGCCCTTCCTGATCCAGGCGTAGAGGGGGTCGCCGGGGCAGTCGGTGGGGTAGCCGTCTCGGTGGCCCTTGATCTCCCGGCCGGCGCCGCCGTGTTCGCGCAGGTAGTCGATCGCGTCGAGGATGCCGTTCAGGATGCCGTCCGTCGGCTGGGTCAGCCCGGCGTTGCCGACCAGGCCGAGCACCGCGTAGTGACCGGAATTGAGGCCGGGGCCATTGGCGGCCGGCAGGTGCTTCGGGCCGCGCCCCATGAATACCTTTCTATGGGGACAGGCGACCATGGTGTTACCCGTGAAATAGATGGTGCCGTCTCGGCGGGCCAACCAACTCTGGTTCGCCGTGCGAGGACACCAAATTTCACCACGGTAGGTTTCCGAACCTATCGTGAAACGCGATCCCCTGTTGGCCGCAGAGCGAGGGGCAAAGTACTGCTGGTGCCGGATGGTAACGAGCCACATCTCGCTGGGGCAATTTCCTACAGGCGGCCGAGGTCGCAGCGATGCCGCCTTTCCGGAAAGGATGACGGCGAACATGAACGCTTCGGCGGCGGCGCGATTCTTCTGGGCCAGCTTGTCGATTCCTGCATTGTCCGCGACCAGTGAGGTTTCGATGAACAGGCGAAGTTGCGCACTGGTCAAGGACAGCAGGAAGTCAAAATGCGGGACCCGGTCAGGCGCTAATTCGAGCAGTCGCTCTCCCGCATCCGTCGACAGGTGGAACTCCACCAAGTGCCGGTTCACGGTCTCACGCCACCGCGGTACGCCGTCGGTGGCACGGCCGACACGGGGAAACTGTTCGGATGCAGGACCGAACACCTCGGTGAGTGCAGCGCGAATACGTGAGACATTCGCGGCGTTCTGCATGCCTTGGTAGATCGCGACGGAGAGCGTGCGCTCTCCCGCACGCCCCCGCTTCACGTGTCCTTCCGTCCAGAACCAGGCAAGGAGTTCCACGAGAGCGTCGGACCATTTGGCCTCTGTGGGGAGATCGGCACAAGGCGCCGCGATCGGAATCCGGTCCCAGTAGCCCATCGTCTCGGTGGTCACCCACAGACGCTCGCGTTCTTTTAGGGATCGCTCGGCCCTGCCGGTCGCAAGCCATCTGCCGTTGGCACCTTTGACACGCTGCGTTCCGGTACGCCTGCGATACCGTTCAACTGGCCATCGATGGTGAGGGGTGGTCAGAGATGAATGGCGATCCCCTGCCATCTTGATCATCTCTCGCTCCATGGCCGGGAAGACACATACCTCCAGGACTGGTTGCCATTCAGACATACCCGTCTCATGGTTGAGAGTGAGCGCTATATCGCCTACTCGCAGCTCGCGGTAGGACTTCCACCCCTGCTGCGTGAGAATCTCGGTCTCCTCATCCACGCAGTAGCCGATGTCGATCCAGCCGTTGCCGTCCATGTGGTGATTCTGGATCGACTTGACCAGGGCCACGCACTTGTCGTGGTCGTCCACGATCGACGGGTCCACCCGACCGCCCGTGTAGTGAACCTTCACCCCCTTTGTCGATTTCAGCGGGGAGTAGGAGCCCTTGGGGCGACGGGCGCCCCACGCGGCACGGGATACGAGATCGATGGACACGAAGCTCTCCGGGAACCGATCGTTGGAACAACCGAGCCTAGTGGGATCACCTGGCCGGTTATGCTCTTTTAGGGTTTTTTGCCCGCCCAATCAATTGCGGATACCTCCCTGCCGGCCATAAGGCCCTCATCCCGCCGCCACTCCAACCAGCACTCCAACTTGCCCTCCCCCGCCCGTCGCCCCCCACCATCGCCGTGATCTTGCAAATACTCGCACACGGCGCCATGGCCTGGCACTTCACGTTCGCGATCTTGCAGTTTCTCGCAAACCTCGTCCATGAGCAGCGGAGACGACTCCCGTGATCTTGCACTATCCAGTCAAGTGCAAGATCAGCTAACGCATAAGCACACGTCAAGGGGCTTCCCTGCGAGTTTCTGCAAGATCACAAACTCGGCTGCGCAGCTCAGATGGCATCCGTGCGAGAAACTACAAGATCACGGCGGGGAGGAGGGGGGTG
>BCRI01000056.1 GCA_001552515.1 Sphaerimonospora mesophila NBRC 14179 = JCM 3151 | reverse complement strand
CGCTCTCATCGGGTAGACCCCGCCGGGTGATCCCCGCTCGGTGGCCTCCCGCCGGGTGCCTCGTCACCGAGCGGCGCTAACGCGCCTCGGTGACCGCCTTGCTGACGGCGTTCGGGCCGTCGTACTGCCGGTCCGGCAGCCGCTCCAACGCATTGATCACGTTGTCGTCCGCGCCGTGATCGCGGGCCGTCTGGATCAGGTCGGACTTGCCGGCCGGGTAGTCCACGCCCTTGAGGTGCTTCTGCAGTTGGATCGGGTTCGGGGCGTCCGCCATGGCGGCTCTCCCTTCGTCGACGTTCCGCTGCTCTCCCCCGCCTACCCATCGCTTCCCGCATCACTCCCGCGGGACGTGGTGAAACGCGCAGCCGGGTGGATCATGACGGCGGGGATCGACGCCGTGGTCCCGTTGGCGACGGTGGTCGTGCCGTACACGGCCTTGCCGGAGGCGAGGTCGACGGCGAGCCGGGCCGCGCTGCCCGCCTCCCGTGTGATGTCGAGGAGGGCCGCGGGCCGCCGCGTCATATCGGCATGAGGCCCGGCGAAGCCCGTGAAGGCGTCCACCGGCCCGTTCGCCAGCCGGTCGTACGCGATGACCTTGGCGCGCAGGAGCTTCGCCCCAGCGACCTGGGACACGGTGTCCTCAGGCCGTACCGCGATCAGGATGAACACCCGCACGCCATCGGCGAGCATCTCGGACAGTTGCCGATCCTGGGTGGCCTGGTCGCCGCCGGCGTTGGCGGTCACGACCTCGCATTTCGGGCATAGGGCGGCGACCGCCCGCATGATGGCGGGCCGATCGTGCGTGTCGTACCTCTCGCCGTCGGGCAGCAGCAGCCCGATCGTGAAACCGTCCGCGAGCCTGCCCACAGCGCCCAGCCCGGTCCCCGAGTACGGGAGTGCCGTGTCACACGCTGGGACTGCCGTCAGGAGGGCCAGGGAAGCGACGGCCGCCACGAGTCGTATCTCCACAGCAATCCCCCGATCGCACGCAGAGCCACTCCGCCATGCCGTACCCGACCATTAGGACACAAAGCCCTGATTGCCCTGCTGCATGCTCATCGACGGCGCGTTCTTGGCGTCGATCACCCCGGGGGTTCCGTCGTCCTCGCCCCTGGTTGGTCCCTGAGCCGGATGAGCATGACGGCCTTGATGATCCGCCTGGCATGCCGCCCTTCTTCTCCCCTCCCCGGGCTCGGGCTCCCTTGGCGACCGGCCGGGACAGGGACATCCGGGAGATCTCCCAGCGCGTTGCGTCCGAGCCGCCGTCGTGGTCCGCATGACGGTGCGGCCGACTCGGAAACCTTCGGATTCTCCTGGGATGCGGGACTGCGCACCCCCCGAGTTGTGAGAGACTGCACCATTGCGGGGCGGTAGCTCAGCCGGTCAGAGCATCGGACTCATAATCCGTGGGTCGTGGGTTCAAGTCCCACCCGCCCTACTCAGCTTCATCATAGGCATACCGCCTGACCTGCGGTTTCACGGGTCTCATAGGTTGATATGCCATGCGGCCACATGCCGCTGATAGCGGCCACACGTCAATGGCCGTGAACATACGTGGAATGGTCTCGGTCTCGTTTTCCCAGGTGAGATCGGCCGTTCTCGCCATCTCGCGGAATGGTTCCACCAGCCGTACGCCGAAGGGGCCCGAGATCTCTCCCGGGGTCCTCACTATGATGTGATCATGGGTGTGGATGTGATGCTGATGCGAGTGGAGCGACGTGGCAGCAGCCCGAAGCGCAGGAAGCTCACCCCCGTCGCCGTCGCGCCCGATCCCGACGACGCTTTCGTCCGCCTCGTCGACCGGATTCGAGGACGCGGCGGCCATCCCATGCTGGAGCGGGTCGACCCGTACGGCAGCCTGATCCTGACGTCTGCCGAGATGCCGCAGTTCCTCGACGAACTTGCCCGGCTCCCGCGAACAGCACCCGAAGATGCCCGGATGGCCGAGAAGCTGAAGGATCTCGCCGAGCAGTGCGCCGCCGATCCGGCACTGGAACTCCATCTCGACGGCGACTGACAGCCTCACCGCCCATCCGCCGATCGGCCACCTCGCGTCGCCTGTCGATGCACATGGCGTAGACCCTGAGCACCACGTCCACGTCATGCCGGCTCGCTCTGCCGCCGCCGGAGCGTGGACCGCCATCGCCGGAGGTGAAGGGCTGGCTGAGCCCGGCAGGGCCATGAGCCGGACGGGGTGAATGATCACCATCGGGGCGCTGTCGCCGGTGTTCTGTCGTTCGCCGCTGCTATAGATTGCGCCACCACCTGACATTGGACGACAGGGTTTTCGATGGCATCAGTGACGTTTCGCGATGAGACAGCGACCGGCCGGGCGTTGGCGGAGTTCGCCCTGCCCGACTTACCGGAGCGGATCTCGGCCCGGGAGCTGGTACGGCTGCGCGTACGCGAGGAGGTCGCCCGCTACAACGCCTCACCGACTCACCACTTCCGCGGCCTGATCAAACCCACCGACGCGGAGGCCGAGCTGAACGGCCACCGGATGCGAACCGCACGCGTACTGGACTGGGAGAAGCAGGCCGACGCCGCCGAGGCGGCGTTCGCCCGCAACGGTTTCCTGCTGCTGGTGGGTGACCGGCAGATCGAGGATCTGGACACCGAGATCGACCTGATCACCGACTCCGTCGTCTCCTTCGTCAAGCTCGTCCCCCTGGTCGGGGGCTGACATGAGCGGCCACCTCTCCCCTCTCGCGTCGCGTCTGTACGACCTGATCACCGGGATCGCGAAGGATCCCACGCACTGGCCAGAGGCCTCCCGGCTGAGCGTGGGCCTGGTGGGGCTGGGCAGCGGGCGGATCCAGGTCTGCGACGACGACCCGATCTCGGTCCGGTACGCGCTCGACGAGCACGCCCGGCAGCGGCTGGTCGCGCCCGCCCGTGAGCTGGTCGAATTCCTGCTGCCGGACAGGGTGCGGGACCATCCCTTCACCCTGCTCGTGGCGGCGGGGCTGGCGGGCATGGACGCCGAAGTGCGGCCCCGGCTCGCCGAGGAGCACGGACCGATCGCGGTCGCCGAGATGGACGTGCTGCTCGGGTGGGACGCGGAGCGACGGGCGCTGTTCAGAGAGGCGCTGGGGGGATGGACCTACTATTCCGCTCCGACGCTGTCCGGCGTGCCCGAATGGCTCAGCGGCCAGCCCGGCTACCTGGAGTTCGCCCGGACTGCTCTGGAGATGGCCGGGGCCCGCGTCGCGGCGATCCACGCCGGCGAGATTCCGTACAAGGCGGAGAAGGCGTTCGACGCCGGGGAGACGTCGGCCATCGGCCGGGCCGTACGGATCGCGCTCATGCGGGACGAGCCATGGCTGCCCGAGTCGCTGGACGCGCTGGTCCGCGGAGTCGCGGTGGCGCCCACCGCGGCCAAGACGCTGCCCTCCCAGAAAGTGCTGTTCGAGATCGCCCGCGCGGTGGAGGAGCACCCGACTCCGGAGGCGGTCGCCTCGCTGTACGCCGCCCGCCGGATCACCCGGCACGCCCAGGTGCCCAGGGAACTGGACCGCAAGTTCAAGCGCATCGAGCCCGCCCTCGCCGACCGGCTGGAGGTGGCGTTCCGGCTGCCGGACGGGCGGGTACGGCAGGCCGTCGGCGAGCACACGGCGGTGATCTCGACGGACGGCGAGGTCGAGCTGTCGTGGTGGCACGGGGACAGGAAGCTCAAGACGGTGCCGGCGGCGGTCCGGCGGGAGCACCCCGAGGAGGTCAAGCGGCTGCGCGAGCTGGCCAAGCAGGCTCGGCAGCGGCAGGTCACCCTGATCAGGGCGCTGGAGGCCGGATACGCCGGTGAGACGGCTCCGCCGTACCGGCAGCTCGAGGGTCATCCGGTCACCAACCGGCTGATCTGGGAGTTCGAGGTCTCCCCCGGCGTGTGGCGCGCCGAGTTGGGGCTGACCGTGCCGGACGTGCCGGTGCGGCTGTGGCATCCGGCCCGCGCGTCCGTGGAGGAGGTGCGCGCCTGGCGGGAGGTGGTGCAGGGCAAGGAGCTGCGCCAGCCGTTCAAGCAGGCCTTCCGCGAGATCTACCTGCTCACCCCCGCCGAGGAGGCGAGCGGCGACCACTCCGACCGGTTCGCCGAGCATGTGGTGGACTACCGCAGGCTCCGTGCGCTGTTCAAACAGCGAGGCTGGAAGTCCAACTTCATGGGGCCGTGGGACGGCGGCTACGACGACGGGGACGGCAGGCGGTTGCTGGCGGGCGGACGGTGGCGGGCGACCCTGGAGCACCATCTGTACGACGAGGGCCTTGCCGTGACCGGCCGGGTCCACTTCGACCGGCTGACCGAGGGCGGCTGGCGCCGGGCCACGCTGACGGAGGTCCCGGCACTGGTGTTCAGCGAGGCCATGCGGGACGTCGACCTGTTCGTGGCCGTCACGTCGATCACGCTCGATCCCCGGTGGGCCGACCACGGGCCGGACCGGCTTCAGGACTACTGGCGGACCGGTTCATTCGGGGAGCTGCCGCCGTCGGCCGAGGTGCGACGCGACGCGCTGTCCCGATTGATCGGGCGTACGGCCATCGCCGACCGGTGCACCATCACCGACCGCTTCCTGGTGGTACGAGGCGATCTTCGCACCTACAAGATCCATCTGGGGTCGGCGAACATCCTGATGGAACCCAACGACGCCTACCTGTGCATCGTCTCCGCACGCGACCCCCACGCCCGGCTGTTCCTCCCGTTCGAGGAGGACGGCCGGTTGGCGCTCATCCTCAGCAAGGCCTTTCTGCTGGCGAACGACGGCGCCATCACCGACCCCTCCATCACCCGCCAGCTCCGGGCTTGATCCACCCGGGAAGGGAGCCGCACGACAGCCCGTAGCATCACTGCCATGCGCCCGACGAAGACCGACCTGGCGGCGGCCAGAAACGCGACGATCGACGACGTGATCGGCCCCGACCTGGACGTGCTCTTCTGCGGGATCAACCCCGGCCTCTACTCCGCCGCCACCGGTCACCACTTCGCGCGGCCGGGCAACCGGTTCTGGCCGGCGCTGCACCTGTCCCGTCTCGTCCCGCGCCGGTTGGAACCGTACGAGCAGCATGTCCTGCCGTCGTACGGCCTCGGCATCACCAACCTCGTCGCACGGGCGACCGCGCGGGCCGACGAGCTGTCGCCCGAGGAGTTCCGCGCGGGCGCCGAGCGACTGAGGGGTCTGCTGAAGGAGATCCGGCCGCGCCTGGTGGCCTTCGCCGGGGTGACCGCCTATCGCCACGCCTTCGGCCGGCCCCGGGCCGTCATCGGCCCGCAGGAGGAGACGATCGGCGACATCGCCGTCCACGTCCTGCCCAATCCCAGTGGGCTCAACGCCCACTGGACGCTGCCGGCCATCGCCGAGGAGATGGCCAGGTTGCGACCGGGCCCGGCCGGGCGCGCGTGACGCCACGGCTCATCGCTCCCCCGCGGGACCGGCCCCCGAGTCAGCCCCGCTGCCAGTGGCCGTACCAGCGTCGGCCCGGGTGCCCAGGCCAGTGACCGTGCCAGTGCCGGTGACGGTGACCATGACGGTGGCGGACGATTCCGATCACGACCGCCGCCAGCCAGGCGAGGAACAGCAGCCTGAGCGCGGCGAACAGCGGCCATGCCCCGTACATCGCGAGCGCGCCGGCCAGTGCGAGCGCCGGCACCACGAACACGATCGGCGGAGAACCGCGGCGGCCCCGGATTCGCGGGGCCCGCTGCCGCGCCTCCGCGAGGTGCCACCCCCACGGCGCCGGGTCGCCGCGGCGCTCCCGCCACTGCGGCGGCGGGTCGTACGCCCCTCGCATGCCGGCGCCGGGCAGATCGGCGGTGATCCGCCGCAGGTCGCCGGTGGTGCGGGCGGACAGCGCCGCGTCCAGCCGCTCGTCGAGCTCGCCCCGGGTGATGCGCCCCTGGGCGAAGGCGTCGTGCAGCACCCGTGTCACCTCGTCGCGTTCCAGGTCGCCTACGCGCAGGCCGTCCTGCTGGTCCATCCCGGTCACTCCTCGGCCGGGTCGCCCTCGGCGAGGATCTGGTAGAGCCTGCGCCGGGTCTCGGTCAGCACCTGCTTGGCCTGCGCGATCTGGCCGTCGGTCCCGTTGTGGGCGACCTGGAACAGCGCCGAGGCGGCCTGCCGGGACAGATGGAAGAGCTCGTGGACGTTCTCCCCGATGTCCGGCGTCATCTCCTCCCATGGGGCGCGAACCTCGTCCCGGTGCTCCTCGACGTAGGCCAGGCCGGCCTCGGTGAGGTGGAAGGTCTTGCGCCCGTCGGTCTCCTCGGCGCGCACCAGACCCTCGTCGGTCAGCTGCTGGAGCGCGGGGTAGACCGCGCCGGGGCTGGGCCGCCAGCCGCCCTGACTACGCTCGGCGATCTCCTGGATGATCTGGTAGCCGTTGCGCGGCTCCTCGGTGAGCAGGGCGAGGATCGCGGCGCGTACGTCGCCCCGCTTCGCCTTGCGGCCCCTGCCGCCGAAGCCCCGCCCGCCGAACGGGAACCCGCCGCCCCAGAACGGCGGCCCTCCGGGCCCGAAGTCCGGACCCCACGGACCGCGCCCCCGCCGGCCGCCCCTGTGCCGGTGCTCACGGGGTCCGCCGGGCCCCTGCTGCCACATCGCCGCCCCCTTCACGATCGCGGTGTGCAGCGTCCGCCGCACATGACGGTGCAGCGCCTCCGGATCGGCCCATTGCCCGCCCATCGCGTGAACGGAACTCATCGCGCACCTCCTTGACGTTACGTTCGCGATTCATTCTAGACCACTCAACGATATATCGTTACTGTTCTCAGAATCAATCCCGAAATCATGGTGAGGCGAGAGGTCAGTTCGCGAACAGCTCGGCCAGATCGTCGAGCCGGGCGACGACGAGCGCGAGTACGGCTCCGGCTGCCGCGGCGGCCGGGTGGAGGAGGGGGATCGGGCCGGCTGCGACACCGGCGGCCGACAGCGCGATCAGGGCGGCGTTGCGCACGATGTGGCGGCGGTCGATCGGCGTGCTGGAGGAGCCGAAGCACCGGCAGGGGGTACGCGTGCCCCGCCGCATCTCGGCCAGCAGGCCGGCGGTGAACCCGAGCAGGAGCACGATGGCCAGCGCGAAGCCCGCCCGCGAGGTGGCGGTGACGGCGAGCAGCGCCACGACCGCGATCTCGGCGGTCACGACGGCCGCGCCGACCCACAGGCCGGCGACCCGCCCGATCGGCCGGCCGCCCAGGAGCGCGCCGGTCAGCGCCCGGCCCGATCGGGCGAACTCGGCGAAGGCCGTCCTGGACCGCAGCTTGCCGGCCGCCGACAGGACGAAGACCACGCCGATCAGGCAGCGGGCCACGACGGCGAGCTGTTCTGTCATCTCGTCCGCGACTCCTCCGGGATCTCGAAGATCTGGTCCAGACGCTCCCCCGAGGCCATGATGCGGCCCGTCGCGTCGAGCAACGCGAACACGGGAAACCCCCGGGTCTTGAACGCCCTGCTCAGCTCGCCGCGCTCTGGCTCGACGACCACACCGGCCACCGGTTCGAGCATCCTGACGTACGGCTCGGCGGCGTCCGGCTCCTCGCTCACGATCACGGCGAGCACCGCGTCGGTTCCGCCGGGGAAACGCCCGGCGGTCGCGACGAAGCCGGGAATGCGCTCCACCGCCTCCGGACAGATCGGCGAGAAGAACGCGGCCAGGCCGACCTCGGGGAGCAGCTCGCGGGAGACCGTACGGCCGGCCGTCGTGACCGCGTGGAACGGCCCGACCGTCTCGTCCTCCTCCAGGATCATCGGCCGCTGGAGGACCGGCCGGGGCCCGATGAGGCCGGTCAGCCGGCGGACCCGGCGTACCAGGGCCAGGGTCACCCCGAGATGCGCCACCCACATCATGCCGATGAGCGCAGCCACGTACTGCATCGCGTCCCCTCTCGCGGACCTGCCCGCCGACGCACGGCGAGGGCGAGCAGGCTCACGTGCGTGTCTCTCAGCAGCAGTTGCAGACGTAGTTGCCGCAGGAGATGCTCCCGCAGCTGCTTCCGTAACGGCAGCACCTGCGGACGAGGCAGGTGTTGCCCTCGGTCCAGCACGAGCACGCCTGGGCCGTGGCCTTGGGCACGAGGCGGCTCAGCATCCTGTCGGCCAGTGTTTCGGCCAGTCTCACCATGGCGACCTCCGGTCGTCGCGGACAGTTCGCCACGACGGTAGGAGCCCGCCATACAGGGCCGATACTGCTCGGATACTGGCCGCGTACGGCACCGGCGGGGCTGTATGAGCCCTGTACGACCGCTGTATTCCGGCCCTCTAGCGTCGGCGGCCGGAGCACCACGAACCGCGCTGGAGGGCCCATGACTGCCGTCGTCTCACTCGTCGCCGTGGTCGGCGCGATCTGCCTGTTCGACCTCCTGCTCACCTTCGGCGTCATCCGCCGGCTACGCGAGCACACCGAGATCATCTCCACGCTCCAGGCCACGAGCGCGCCTCCCGGGATGCTCGCCCAGGGCGAGACGGCCGGGGAGTTCGAGGCCGTGGCCACGACCGGAGAGATGATCTCCAGGGAGACCCTGCTCGGCAACACGCTGGTCGGGGTGTTCTCCCCGGACTGCTCCGCCTGCGCCGAGCGGCTGCCCGGATTCCTGCGCCTGGCCACCCACTTCAGCGGCGGACGCGACCGAGTGCTGGCGGTCGTCGCCGACATGGGCGGCGACCCCGAGGCGTACCGCGAGCGGCTCGAACCCGTCGCCCGCGTCGTGATCGAGCCGCAGGGCACCGGGATCAACGAGGCGCTGCGGGTGCGGGCGTTCCCGTCGTTCGGCGTCCTGGACGAGTCGGGGACGGTGCTCGTCTCCGGGCTGGACCCCGACCGGACCGAAGTGGCCGTCCCGGCGTGAGCGAGGCCGAGACACCGACGGAGACGGGGGCGGCGAAGGGGCCGGACGGTCTCGGCGGTGTCAGGGCGAGCGCCGCCGGAGTCGCCGGCGCGCTGGCCCTGGCCTGGCAGGCCGGACCGCTGCTCATCGTCGGATCCGCGATCGCGGCGCTGCTCGAGGCCCTGGTGCCGGTGGCCGCGGCCTGGTTCACCAAGGCCGCGCTGGATGTGATCATCAGCCGGGGGGTGGACGGGCGCTATCTGGCCGCCGTCGGCGCCGGTCTCGTGGTGACCGGCCTCGCGACCGCGACACTGCCCCATTTCTCCCAGTACGTCCGCCGGGAGCTGGAGCGGCGGGTCGGGCTGCTCGCGCAGGACCGGCTCTTCGAAGCGGCCGAGCGGTTCGTCGGCCTGGCGCGGTTCGAGGACCCGGTGTTCCTGGATCGGCTGTCGCTGGCCCACCAGTCGGGCGGCACCGCGCCGGGACTGGTGGTCGGCGGCGTGCTGAGCATCGGCAGGGGCGCGGTCACCGTGCTCGGTTTCCTCGGCTCTCTCCTGGTCATCAGCCCCGTGCTCGCGATCCTGGTGCTGGCGGCAGCCGTACCCGCGCTGCTCGCGGAGCTGCGGCTCTCACGGGGGCGGGCCGCCGTGATGTGGCGCGTCGGGCCGGTCGAGCGGCGGGAGCTGTTCTACCGCCAGCTGCTCACCACGGTCCAGGCCGCCAAGGAGTTGCGGCTGTTCGGCACCGGGCCGTACTTCCGCGCGCTGATGACCGGCGAGCGGCGCACCGCCGACGCCGAGCGGCGTCAGATGGACCGGCGCGAGCTCGCCACGCAGTCGGCGCTGGGGCTCATGTCGGCGGGCGTCGCCGCCGCCGGGCTGGTCTGGGCGCTGATCGCGGCCTGGCGGGGTCAGCTCACCGTCGGTGACCTCACGCTGCTGGTCGCGTCCGTCGCGGGAGTGCAGACGTCGATCACCACGCTGGTGAACGAGGTGACCATGGCCCACCAGCAGGTGCTGGTCTTCGACCACTATCTGATGGTCACCCGCTGCGGCCCCGACCTGCCCGTGCCCGCCCGCCCGCGTGCCGTGCCCGCGCTGCGGCGGGGCATCGAGTTCCGCGGCGTGTGGTTCCGCTACTCGCCCGACCGCCCGTGGGTCCTGCGCGACGTCAGCTTCACGATCCCGTACGGCAGAGCCGTGGCGCTCGTCGGCCGCAACGGGGCGGGCAAGAGCACGCTGGTGAAGCTGCTGTGCCGGGCCTACGACCCGGAACGCGGCGCGATCCTGTGGGACGGGGTCGACCTGCGCGACATGGACCCGGCGGAGCTGCGCTCCCGCATCGGCGCGGTCTTCCAGGACTACATGGCGTACGACCTGAGTGCCGCGCACAACATCGGCCTCGGCGACGTGACCGCGATCGAGGACCGGGAGCGCATCGAGGCGGCCGCCCACCGGGCCGGGGCGCACGAGACCGTGATGGCGCTGCCCCGGCGGTACGACACCCTGCTGTCGCGGATGTTCGCCGATCCCATGGCGGACGGCGAGGACGCGACGGCCGGGGTGACGCTGTCCGGCGGGCAGTGGCAGCGACTGGCCCTGGCCAGGGCGATGCTGCGCGACCGGGGCGACCTGCTGATCCTGGACGAGCCCAGCTCGGGTCTCGATCCCGAGGCGGAGCACGAGGTGCACACCCGGCTGCGCCGGCATCGGATGGGCTTCACCAGCGTGCTCATCTCGCACCGGCTCGGGGCCGTACGGGACGCGGACCTGCTCGTCGTGCTCGACGCGGGCGTGGTGGCCGAGCAGGGCACGCACGACCAGCTGATGCGGCGGGGCGGCGTCTACGCCGGCCTCTTCGGCCTGCAGGCCCGTGGGTACGGGACACCGGAACCGGCCGATGCGGGGACGCCGTGACCGCCGCGCTCACGCTGGCCGACGCCGCACCTGTCGCTGCGGGACTCGTGGCCGGATCCGTGGCCGGAGTCATGGCGGCGCTCGCGGGGGCGGCGACGCTGGTGGCGCTGCGCCGCAGGCTCGCGGTCATCACGGTGGAGGGCAGGAGCATGGAGCCCGCGCTGCGCTCCGGTGATCGCGTCCTCGTCCGGCGGGTGCCGCTCGGCCGGGTGCGGCGGGGAGACATCGTGGTGATCGCGCAGCCCGAGCCGGCGCCCCGGCATCCGGCCACCGTCGGGGGGCGGCCGGATCGGGGCGTCCGCGACATCGCACAGGGAGGCTGGGTGATCAAACGGGCCGCGGCCCTGCCCGGTGACCCCGTGCCCGCGCCGGTGGCGGCGGCCGTCTCGTCCGCCCCCGGCTCACCCGTACCGGCCGGACGGCTCGTCGCGCTCGGGGACAACGCCGCGTTGAGCTTCGACTCGCGGACGCACGGCTACTACTCCGGCGACCGGGTGCTCGGCGTGGTCCTGCGCCGGATCTCCACCCCCTGAGCGGGCCACCGGGGGTGGGGACGTACGGCTTCAGCGACGTCCGTGTTCACGGTGCCCCCGGTGATGGTCCCGGTCCGTACGGTGCCCGCGGTGCCGCGGACGCCCCCGGCCAGGCGCCCCCGGCCCGGCGGCTCCGGCGGCTGCGGCTCCGGCGTCCAGGTCCAGCGCGGGGTCCCTGGCCAGCATCCTGCCGTGCAGCGCGACCAGATCGGCGCCGGGGTCGACGCCCAGCCGCTCGGTCAGCGACCGGCGCGCCGTCGTGTACGCCGACAGGGCGGCGGCGAGGTCGCCGGAACGGTAGAGGGCGAGCATCAGGTGCCCCCACAGCCGTTCCCGGGTCGGATGGACCGCGAGCAGATCGCGCAGGTCGGTGATCAGGCCGTCGTGCTCGCCCAGCGAAAGACGGGCGGCGGCGTGCGCCTCCAGCGCGAGGCACCGCTGCTCCTCCAGGGAGTCGAGCCATCCGGCCACGGCGAGCGTGCGCGGGACGTCCTCCGCCGGTCGGCCGCGCCACAGCGCCAGCGCCTCCGACAGCCGCCGGAGCGCCTGGCGCGGCGCCCGGCGCGCCAGCTCGGCCCGCCCCTCGCGCAGCAGACGGCCGAACTCCACGCTGTCCAGCTCGCCGGAATCGACCACGAGCGAATAGCCCGGCCGGCGCCCGACGATGCGGAGTTGCGACGACCGCGCCCTTCCTTTCCGCGCTTTCTCTTCATGGGGTCTCTGTGCTTTCTCCTCCTGGGGGTCGCGCAGCGCCTGACGGAGCTGGTTCACGTAGGTGCGCACGTTGAACACCGCGGATTTCGGCGGCCTGTCCTCCCACAGCGCGCCGACCAGATCATCGAGTGAGACCGTCCTGTTCCGCTCCAGCAGGAGCACGGTGAGCAGCAGGCGCTGCTTGCGCGTGCCGAGCCGTACGGCCTGGCCGTCACGTGCCACCTGCAACGGGCCCAAAACCCCGAACCACAGGCCCATTCGCCCTCCTTCCGATAGTGGGAGCGCTCCCAAAAGAGGTCGGCGTCGTAGCGGTAGCCGCCGTGATCAAGCGTGCAGGCCGAACGCCCCCGCGCACATCGGCGTGCCGGAGCGATGTCGGCTCCGCCGCTGCGCGTAGGCCCTGACCGCCGGGACGCGTACCGGCCTCCGCCGGCACGCGTACCCGGCGCGGGGTGGGGTGGGATGGGTCAGGTGGGGCGGGCCAGGTTGTTCTCGTAGGCGAAGACGACGGCCTGCACCCGGTCGCGCAGGTGCAGCTTGGCCAGGATGCTGCTGACGTGCGTACGGACGGTCCCCTCCGACAGGTACATCCGTTCGGCGATCTCGGCGTTGGACAGGCCGCCGGCGACCTCCGCGAGCACCTCGCGCTCACGCGGGCTGAGCAGCGCCACCCGCGCGTCCGGCGCCGTGCCGCACGCGGGCAGACGCGGGACGAAATGGGAGATCAGCCGTCGGGTCGTGGACGGCGCGATGACGGCGTCGCCCCGGTGCACGACCCTGATCGCCTCGACCAGCGATTGGGGCGAGGTGTCCTTCAGCAGGAAGCCGCTGGCTCCCGCCTTGATCGCGCCGTAGACGTACTCGTCCAGGTCGAAGGTGGTGAGGATGAGCACCCTGGGTCCGCCGCGTTCGTTGATCAGCCGGGTCGCCTCGATGCCGTCCACGCGCGGCATCTGCACGTCCATGAGCACCACGTCGATGTCCTGCCGTTCCAGCAGGTCGATGACCTCCTGGCCGTCGCGTGCCTCGCCGGCGACCTCGATCCCCCGCTCGCGCCGCAGCACCAGCCGCAGACCGGTGCGGACCAGCTCCTGATCGTCGGCCACCAGCACTCGGATCACATCCACGACGGCGACACCTGCATCTGGAATCCGTACGGGACGAGTCGCCCGGCCCTGGCCGTGCCGCCGGACACGGCGGCGCGCTCCCGGATGCCCGCCGGTCCCTGCCCGGGCCCCGTCAGGGCGGGACGGCCGTTAGGAGGACGGCCGCCGCCGGCTCCGTCGTCGGTCACCTGGATGTGCGGCCCGTCTTCGGCGTGGCGCAAGAGCACGTCGGCCTTGGCATCCTTCCCCGCATGCTTGAGCGTGTTGGTGAGAGCCTCCTGCACGATCCGGTAGGCGGCGGGCCCCGAGCTCACCGGCGCCGCGGACCCGCCCTTCCGTGTGCAACCGTACGTCAAGCGACGGCCGCACGACCAGATCTTCGATCACCGTCGGCGGGCGAGACCGGCGTCCGCCGCGGCGAAGACGGACCGCACCCGGTCTCGTGCCGCGCTCAGGCTGTGAACCCGCCTGTCAACCTCCTCCCTCGGGTCGATCCGCCGCGTCTCCCCGCCCGTCGGCGACGGCCACGCCCCGACGCACGCGGGATGAAACGTTCAAACCATCCGGCCGCCGGCATGGAGCCGAGCGGCGGCGGCGCGCGCTCGATCAGGGCACTCCTGAGCCGAAAGGCCGCGCATGGCGGCGATAGTGTGGGGCCCGTGGCCAGTGACCGCGTTGTGGACGTGTACACCGACGGCGCCTGCCGGGGCAATCCGGGGCCCGGTGGCTGGGGCGTGATCCTCCGGTACGGCGAGCACGAGCGGGAGCTACGCGGCGGCGAGCCCGACACGACGAACAACCGGATGGAGCTCATGGCCGCGATCATGGCCCTGGAGACGCTGACCAGGCCGTCGGTGGTCCGGTTGCACACCGACAGCCAATATGTGCGCAACGGCATCACCGGCTGGGTGGCCAAGTGGAAGCGCAACGGGTGGCTGACGGCGGGAAAGGAACCGGTGAAGAACGCGGACCTGTGGCGACGCCTGGAGTCGGCGGTCCAGCGGCATCGGGTCGAATGGCTCTGGGTACGCGGGCACAGCGGCCACCCGGAGAACGAACGCGCCGACGCCCTGGCCCGGCTCGGCTGCGAAGAGGTGACGACTCCCGGCGGCCGGCGCTGACCGACCGGGCATACCCATCGGACACGACCCTCCGTCGGTTTCAGACCTAGACGGGGTCTCAGACCTAGAGCATCGGTCACGTAATGTCACCGGTGTCCGGCGGCTTCGGTCCCTCCACCCCCGGACATGGGTTATCTGACCGGTGTTCTAGGCGGCCGAGTCCGCGATCTCCGCCCAGACGACCTTGCCCTGCCCGGTGTAGCGGGTGCCCCAGCGCTGGGTGGTCTGGGCCACGAGGAACAGGCCCCGCCCGCGCTCGTCCATGGTGCGGGCGTGGCGTAGATGAGGGGCCGTGCTGCTGTGGTCGGAGACCTCACAGCTGAGCGTGCGGTCGCGGATCAGCCGCAGCCCGATCGGCCCGCTGGCGTACCGGATGGCGTTGGTGACCAGTTCGCTGACGACCAACTCGGTGCTGAACGCCAGATGGTCGAGGTCCCAGGCCGCCAGCTGGCGGGCCGTCATCGTGCGCGCCGCGGCCACGATCGCGGGATCGCAGGGCAGGGTCCACGTGGCGACGTGGTCGGCGGTCAGGGTGCGGGTGCGGGCCAGGAGCAGTACGGCGTCGTCGCCGGGGTGGGCGGGCACCAGGGTGCCGAGAACGACGTCGCACCTTTCCTTCAGGGGACGGTCAGCGGGGGTCAGCGCCCGCTGGAGCTGCTTGAGCGCCGCCTCCACCCCGCCGGGCTTTCCCTCGAGGAGTCCCTCGGTGTAGAGGGCGAGCACACTGCCCTCGGGAAGTTCCAGATCGGTGCATTCGAAGGGCAGACCCCCCTCCCCCAGGGGTGGTCCGGCCGGAAGCCTCAGGAGGTCCGCGCTGCCGCCGGGGTGAACGAGCACGGGCGGCAGGTGCCCCGCCCGGGCGAGCCAGCAGTGCCGGGAGATCGGGTCGTACACCGCATAGGTGCAGGTCGCCCGCGTCGGCGGCCGCTCATGTACGTCCGTGCGACCGGTGTGCTCGTCCGCCAGGTCGATCACCAGGTCGTCCAGGCGCGCGAGCGTCTCGTCCGGGGCCAGATCCAGTGCCGCCAGGGTGCGGATCGCGGTGCGCAGCCGGCCCATGGCCGCCGCGGCGTAGATGCCGTGTCCGGCGACCTCCCCGACGACGAGGCCGACGCGCGCCCCGGACATCGGAATCACGTCGAACCAGTCGCCGCCCGCTCCGGCGGACCGGTGGCCGTGCACCACCTCCACCCCGCTGGTGTGGGCCAGGTTCGACGGAAGCAGGCTGCGCTGCAGGACGCTGGCGATGGTGTGTTCGCGCAGGTAGCGCCGGCCGTTCTCCATGCATACCGCGGCGCGGTCGGCGAGTCCGGCGGCGAGCGCCAGATCGTCGTCGTTGTAGGAGCCTTCGCCGCGCCACCGGTAGAAGGAGACCAGGCCGAGGACGACTCCCCTGGCGGCCAGTGGCACCACCATCGCCGAATGGACCCCGGCGGCATGGATCAACTCGGCCCGGGCGGGATCGTCGGACGGCCAGCGTACGTCGCCGACGCCGTCAAGGCGGCGGATGAGCCGCGGCCGCAGGTCGATCAGGCTCTGCCCGTGGGGCGTCCCGGTGGGGAAACGGCCGACCTCACCGATCCTGGTGAGGCTCCTGTCCGTCGCACGCACCGCGCGGAAGGCCAGCCGCCGCAGGGAGACGCTCTCGCCCTCACTCACGAGCGAGGGAGCCTCACCTCTCAGCACGGAGTCCAGCACGTCGATCGCCACGACGTCGGCCAGTGTCGGCACCACGACGTCCGCCAGTTCCTCGGCGGTGCGGGAGACGTCGATGGTAGTGCCGACCCGCGCGTTCGCCTCGTGCATCAGATCGAGCCGGGCGCGGGCCCGGACCCGGTCCGTCACGTCGATGAGCGAGACGGCCACGGCCAGCGGACGCCCGGCGGTGTCGTGCAGCCGGAACGCCGACATGGACTGGACATGCTCGGTGTCGGGATCGCTCAGCGGATAACCCCTGATCTCTTGCTCGAACACCGGCTCACCCGTGTCGCGGACCCGTGTCAGGATGCCTTCGATCTCGGATAGGTCGAACCCTGGCACTATCTCTGGCAGGGGCCGCCCCAGCAGCTCGGCGGACGGCACGCCCCGCATCTCGCGCCCGGCGGTGTTGTACTTCACCAGCCGCAGATCGAGACTGAACACGTACAGGCCAACGGGAGACTGGCTGAACACCATCGCCAGAGTCGCCTGATCGATGTCTCGATCGCGCTCTTCAGCCCCGTCAGGCGGATTTCCCCCCATACCGCAATTATGCGCCTACCTCTGGCTTTGCTGGAGCGAGCATGCTCCGGTAAAGCCGGAGGCCGCGTTTGGTTTTACCATGATCTGGTGGGCACCAAGCGCATGGCGTTCGCAGGGTGGCCGTCCCGGGCTCTGCGCCTGCTCGCCGCCCGTCCGCTGATCGTCGACACGCTGGTCGCCGTGAGCCTGGCCGCCGGCAGCTGGCTGGGGGCGATGTACGAGTCGCCTCCCGGCGCACCCCCGCCGGACGGGTTGTCCCTCGCGCTGATCCTGGCGGTGAACCTTCCGCTGATCTGCCGCCGGAAGGCGCCGATCACCGTGCTGGTCGTCTCGTGCTCCTGCGCCATCGTGTACCACCTGCTCGGCTATCACTACGGGGTGAACAACATCGGCCCGCCGCTGGCCCTGTACTCCGTGGCGGCCCGCCGCCCCCCCGCCGTGTCCGCCGCGAGCGCGATGCTCGTGCTGGCCGAATGGACCCACGCGGGGATGATGCAACCGCTGGTGGCGCCGTGGGCGGCCGCCGGGACCGCGATCCTGATCACCGTGAGCGTGCTGTCCCTGGGCACGGCGGTACGGTCGCTGACCGAGCGCAACCGGCGGCTGGCCGACCTGGCCGTGCGGCTCGAGCTGGAGCAGGAGAGCAGGGCGCGGCGCGCGGCGACCGAGGAGCGGGTGAAGATCGCCCGTGAGCTGCACGACGTCGTCGCACACCACGTGGCGCTGATCTCGATGCAGGCCGGTCTCGGCCGCTATGTCTTCACCACCGATCCCGCCACCGCGCACGCCACCCTCGAAACGATCTCCGACGCCAGCCGGGAGGCCATGACCGAGATGCGGCGCATGCTGTCGATCCTGCGCACCGATCAGGACGGTGGAGACGACGAAAGCCGTGACTTCACCCCCGGCCTGGACCGGCTCGAACAGCTGGTGCGGCGGCTGGACTCCTCCGGGGTGCCGGTGCGGTTCCGGTTCGCGGGCACGCGACGTCCGCTGAACCCGGGGCTGGAGTTGTGCGCCTACCGGGTCGTCCAGGAGTCCCTCACCAACGTGCTCAAGCACGCGCCGGGGGCCCGTACGGAGGTGGTGGTGACCTACGGCGACAGCGCGCTGGGCATCCGGGTGACCAACGAGCCGGGTGACCCGCCCGCGGCGGCGCGGTCTGGCGGGCAGGGATTGATCGGCATGACAGAACGTGTCAAACTCTACGGCGGAACGATCGTGGCAGGTCCGCGGCCATCAGGGGGATTCGAGGTCGAGGTCGGCCTTCCCTTCGCTCCGACCGAGCAACCGGCCCTCGGACACGGATGAGGTCGATGACCGCAGTACTTGTCGCCGAGGATCAGGTCCTGGTCCGGGCGGGTCTGGCCGCGCTGATCCGCGCGGACCCCGGGCTGGAGGTGGCCGGGGAGGCGGCCGACGGCGGGGAGGCCCTGCTGCTGGCGCAGGCCGTCCGGCCCGATGTCGTGCTGATGGACGTACGGATGCCCGGCATGAGCGGGATAGACGCCACCCGAGAGATCATCTCGGCCCTGGGACGCGACGCCCCGAGGGTCCTCATCCTCACCACTTTCGACCTGGACGAGTACGTATACGACGCGGTGCTCGCGGGCGCCTCCGGCTTCCTGTTGAAGGACACCCCGCCCGAGCGGCTGCTCGCCGCCATCCACACCCTGGCCGGCGGCGACGTGCTGCTGGTCCCGGCCGCCCTCCGGCGGCTGGTCGAGTCCTGCTGCCGTCCGGCCGTCTCCGGGGCCCGCTTCGAAGGTCTCACCGCGCGGGAGACCGAGGTGCTGACGCTGGTGGCGCGCATGCTGTCCAACCGGGAGATCGCCGACCGGCTGTCCGTGGCCGAGGCCACGGTGAAGACGCACCTCAACCGGACCATGGCCAAGCTGGGCCTGTCCAGCCGCGCCCAGGCGGTCGCCTTCGCCTATGAGCACGGCCTGGTCAGACCCGGCCGGGCCGCACGTCCCTCGACTCAGCCGTAGTTGCCGAGGATCGGCGGGGCCATCGTCAGCATGTAGCCGCGGTAGTTGTAGTTCAGGTCACCCCTGCCCATCCGCAGGGATCGCAGGTGCCAGGTGTTCGCTCTCTGGATCGCCCTCCGGGACACCCGCATGCGGTGCGCCGTCCGCATGTTCCACTGCGCCCTGTCCAGTCTTCCGGCCGGCTTGAGCCCCGGTATCTCCGGGGACTTCCTCGCCATGACGCGTTCCGACTTCAACAGCAGCTTGCCCGACCTCTTGGCGGCCATCCTGCCGGCGAGGTGGAAGCCGTTGCCGGCTCCGCCGAGCCCCATCCCCGCAAGATTGAGCAGCCCGTCCTTGGTATTGCCCTTGTGGAATTGGTAGATGGCGGTCCCGGCTGAGTTGATCGTGCCGGCCACCGCGCAGACCGTTCCGATCGCCACGGTCGACAAGACCAGCGCGCAGCCGGCAAGGATCTCCGCTCGGTGTTCTATGGCGAACTGGATGCCGTTCCAGGCGGCCTTGCCGGTCCAGACCGCTCCGTTCTTGAGCTTGCACTTCCAGTCGCACCGCCGAACCGGGGCCTTGTAGACGGGTGTGCTGTAGCGCGGGGTCCACCTGTCCGCCGTGCCGCCGCCGTCCGTGCACTCCCAGCCCCAGCAGTCCGACCTCGGCTTCGGGGCGACGTACCAGCGGAAACCGGCGCCGGTGCACTCCCAGCCCCAGCAGGGTGGTGTCCTGGTGCAGCCCTTGCCCGAGTAGTAGCAGTTGGTGTTGCCGCGCAGCGGGCCGTCGAGCCCGTCGGGGTCGCTCAGCGTGATCGGGCTGTGGTTGGCGTAGGAGTAGCCGTTCCAGCTCTGTGGATACTCCATGTTGAACAGCGGATCCACCGACAGGAACCGGCCGATCGCCGGGTCGTACTCACGGGCGCCGAGATGGGTCAGGCCGGTGGCCCGGTCGGCGGTGCCGCCGACGAAGGCGCGCTCGTCCGGCCAGATGCCTACGGCGGTGCCGCGTGGAGCGCCGAAGGGGGTGAAGCGCCGCTGGGTGAGCTCCTGCGTGGCGGCGTCGACGGCCAGCAGCGCCGTGTCCTGGTGATCCGCGGCCAGCAGGGACACCCCGCGACCGGTGCGCACCGCGACCGTCTCCCCGTTGTGCGCGTAGTAACGGGTGGCCGTCACCGTGCTCGCACCCTTGGCCAGACGCACCTCCATGCCGGCCAGATACAGGGTGACGCCGGAGGGGTCGCGGCGCAGCAGTCGCTCACCGTCGACGTCGTACACGAAGGAGGTGGTGGAGCCCGCCTCGGTGACCGAGCTCAGGTCGCCGAAGGAGTCCCAGGTGAGGGACTGGGCGGCGGTCGGACCGGTGCGGGAGACCGTGTTGCCGGTGGGGTCGTAGCCGAAGGAGTCGGTGCGCGCACCGGCGCCGCCGGACTGCGCGACCTCGACGAGCAGGTGCCCGCTGCCCGGCCGGTCGTAGGTGTAGTCGCGGCGGGTGTCGGCCTGGCCGTTCAGCCCGTGCCACGTCTCGGTCGCCCGGTTGCCGGCCGCGTCGTAGGTGTAACCGTGCCAGTAGGGAGCGGGACCGCCGATCGCCCCCGGCGTGGGCGCCGCGGCGCAGGAGGCGGACGCCTGGGTCCACGCCTCGCTCAGCCGTCGCAGGTGGTCGTAGCGGAAGCACTGGGTGTCGGTGCCGGACCTGGAGACGTCGGAGATGGCGGTGAAGTCCCCGGCCGGGTTGTAGGTGTACCTCGCCTCCCGGTCCACCCCGGCGACGCCCTCCCGGTCGACACGTGAGGTGGCCAGCCGGTCGGTGCCGTACTCCCAGGTGAAGGTCTGATAGACCGTCTTGCCTCCGGCGTTCAGGGCGTACTGCAACGGCCGGCCCGTCCTGGAGTACGCGGTGGCGGTGACGTAGGCGCCGAGGCTGCCGGTCAGCCGGACGGGCCGGGCCAGGGCGTCGTAGACGACGCCCACGGTCTCGGCCGGCAGGTCGCCCGCGGCCGGAAAACCGGTGGACTGTACGGAACCGTCGGGGTTGTAGGCGGTGCTGAAGGTGTAGTCGCCGGCCAGCGCGCCCTCACCCGAGGGGATCGTGACGGTCTGCCGCACCGGGCGGTTCTGCCTGTCGTACACGTCGATCCTGCTCGTGTACGACCGGCCCCCGGCATGGGCGGTGGCGGAGGTGAGCAGTCCCTTGCGCAGGGTGTCGTAGGTCCAGGAGCGCAGCAGAGTGCCGTCGGCGGAGCCCTCCCGGGTCTCGATCTCCCGGCCCAGCGGGTCGTATCGGTGGACCAGCGTGCGGCCTCTCGCGTCGGTCTCGGAGGTGACCCGGTCGAGGTCGTCGTAGGTGTACCGGGTGGTGCCGCGGTCGGGGTCCTCAACCCTGATCTGCCGGCCGCGCAGGTCGTAGCCGGTCGTCCAGGCGTTGCCCGCCGCGTCCGCGATGGTGGCGAGCTCGCCACCCGGGGTGTAGGTGTAGGTGCTCGCGGTGTAGGCCCCGGTCGGCGAGTCGCCCTGGTACTGCCGCACTTCTGTGGTGTGGCCCCTGGCGTCGGTGTAGGTGCGGGTGGGAATGCCGCCGTCCGGCGGGTCGACGGCCACCCAGTCACCGCCGTAGGTGGTGACGGTCCGCCAGATCTCCCGGGTGTCGTTGCCCCCGATCAGTTGCCGTTCGACGGTGACCCGGCCGAGACCGTCGTGGTCGGTCTGGACCTGCGCCTCCACGTCACCGGGATCGGCCACGCCGAACAGGCTGGGGGTGGGGGCTCCGGTCGCGTAGTAGGGGGCGTACGTCCTGGTGACGTTGCCGCGGCTGTCGTAGAAGGTGTCCTCGATCACGCGGCCGCCGTCGGGGCCCTCCACCTGGGTCTGGCGTTGGCGGAGCAGCCCGTCGTAGAGGTCGTGGCGCACGCGCTGCCCGCCCTCGGGGGTCGGCGTCCTGGTGGTGACTGCGGCGATCTTCCCCTCTTCGATCCGGTAGGCGTACTCGGCGGTGGGGGTGGCGCTGGTGGGCAGGCCGGCCCACACCTTGACCGTGCGGCCGAGCGAGTCGTAGGCGATGGTCGTGGTGCGCCCGCCGGGGTCGGTCTCCGCGGTGGGCAGCCCCCACGCGGGGTCGAGGACGGTCGTGGTGACGTGGGCGCTGCCGGGCACGCCCGGCGTCGCCGGAGGCCCGGTCACCGTGGTCTTGACGGTCAGCCCGGCGGTCTCGGTGTAGGCGGTGGTCGTGGTGTTCCCCAGGGCGTCCTTGACGCTCACCGACCGCCCGTAGGGGTCGTACCCGGTGCGGGCCACCGGGATGTAGCGTGCCGTCGTGCCGTCGTGGGAGGCGATCTCCTCGACCATGGTGGCGTCGCCCTTGGTCGGCGCCTCGCCGAAGCCCCGGCCGTCGTAGGAGGTCCGGGTGTCGGACACGAGCTGCCTGGACCGGTCGGGGGTGGCCGAGCAGCGCGCGGCGACGGTCTCCACCCGGGAGGGCAGTTCGCGCAGCCAGGCGGTCGCGTTGATCGCGTAGGTGGTACGGGTGCACAGGTCGTCCGACGCCGTGGACACGTCCGCCTGGTCGTCCACCTGGAGGGGCAGCCCGGTCACGGTGTCGTGTGCGGTGTCGACGCGGGTCTGGCGGCGGCCCCCGTCGGACAGGGCCGTCCACGTCCTGGTGGTGGCGACGCCGGTGAGGTTCGCGACGGTGGTGCCCCACGAGCGGACGCGTCTGGCCGTCTCGTGACGCCAGGGCGTGTTCACCGTGCGCGTGTACACGACGCCGTCGGGGCCGGTGTACTCCGTACGCTGCAGTTCGAATCCGGCCAGGCCCTCGTGGTCCACGTGGGTCCCTCCCTCATCGTCTGAGACGGTGACGCTCTTGACGCCACCCGACGGGGCGCGGCGGTCGCCGTCCATGCCCCGCAGGAACAGGTGCTCGGTGCGCGACAGCGGCTGGTCAGCGCTTCCCGTGGTGACGCGCACCCGGCCGTACCCGCGCCACTGCGACCAGGTCTTCTCCTTGGTCTTGGTCAACCCGTCGTCGTCGTCGAAATGCCAGGCGGCGCCGCCGAGGTAGGTGTAGGTGGTGACCATGTCGGGGGCTCGGGCCGTACGGTCGGAGACCACGGTCCGGGTGACGACGTACTTGTGGAACCAGTCCCGGATGGGTTCGTCGTGCCCGGGGGGCTGCCAGTAGGTGGGGAAGCAGCGACGGGTGTTGGTCTCGGGGGTGGGCAGATCGGACAGCGTGCAGTCGGTGGTGGAGTAGTCGACGTCGACCTGGCCGCCGTACTCGTCGTAGATCGCTCCGACCCGGTACTTGATGAACGGCGGGATGTCGTCGCCGGATCTGTCCACCCGGTTCATCAGCTGCACGTGGTTGAAGGTGACCTTCGGCAGGGTGACGGCCGTGCCGCCCGCCCGCCCGGTGTGCTCGATCGAGCGCAGCAGCAGCGCGCGGTCGATGTCGGCGTCGCCCCATATGTGGGACAGCTTCCACGCGTCCACGTCCCGGTAGGTCCCGTCGGCCCGCCGGATCTGGGTGGTGACGCCGGTGAGCCGCTTGCGCGACCAGAACGTCGGAGAGATCTTGCCGTGCTTGGTGCAGTCGGAGGTGCAGTTCTGGTCCCACGGCACGTCCGGCCACCGCTCGGGCCGGTCTCCGATCTTCCCGGACGCGCAGTCGAAGGCCGAGTCGGGCAGGCACCGCTCCGCGGTGGTGAAGACGACCTTCGCCGGGGGGCCGGCGAACAGGGCGCCGGTGCGCAGGCCGTACTCGATTCGCTCCAGGTGACCGCCGCGGTCATAAGAGGTGTCGGCGGAGGTGGAGACGTTGCGGCCGTAGCGGTTGGTCTCCTTGGTGTAGTAGTAGGCGATCGCGTTGCCGTTGGTGTCCACGACATAGTCGAGGTTCCACCGCCAGGCCTGGCGGCACCACGACCGGTCGAACCCGGCGGCGTCGTGGCAGGGCTCGCCCGCGTCGTCGCCGAACACCGGGGTGGTCCAGGCGGAGCCGGTCTGCGGCCGTTCCGAGGTCCAGCCCGGGAGGCGGTTCAGGCCGAAGAAGTACTGGGTGCCGTCGGTGGTGGTGGCCTTCCAGTACTCCCCGTCGTCGTCGCCGTTGCCCGTCGAGGCGGCGGTCAGCCGCTCGAACCGGGTGCCGTCGTCGCCCTTCATCCGCCAGGTGCCGTCGCCCGCCTTGATCAGTTCGCCGCCCTTGCCGTTCCAGGTGACCGTGGCGTTGTCGTAGGCCCAGCACTGGTCGCCGGGGTCGACCCCGTTGGATTTGGGCGCGCCGTCCTGTGAGCACGGCTTGTAGCTCCGCTCCACGTATCCGGGCCACAGATCGAAGCCCTCCCCCACCCAGCTGGGCTGGTTGTTGGTGTTGGCGGTGCGCCCGTCCACGGACCCCGAGGAGTAGCCGATGGCCAGGTCGGGATCGAGTCCGCCGGGCACCGGCGGCACCCGAAGCGGATAGGACCAGGTGAAGTCGCCGGAGTTGCCGCCGACCTGCCAGGTGGCCGAGGAGGACAGTGTGGTCGCCTTGTAATCGCCCTTGTCGCTCTCGGGGGCGGCCGCCAAAGCGAGCACCGTGGCCTGGCCGGCCGCCAGGCCGACGTCGGCGCTGAGCGTCCCGTTCTCACCGTCGTTGCGAGTGGGCAACGGCGTCAGATCACCGCACTCCGGCCGTTCCGGGGTGGTCGACGCGCACGCGGGCAGCCGCGCCAGGCGCAGCCGCGAGCCGTAGGAGCCGCCGTACGCCTCGGTGAAGCCGGTGTAGTCGAGCGACACCGTGACCCGCTCCGCCGAGGGGGACTCCAGGCTGATCCGGATCGGGTCGTCCGATCCCCGCGTTCCCAGCGCCTTGGCTGTCCCTTCGGTGCCGCCGCGTGCGCCGGCCGTACCCGCCGTCTTCGTGTGTGCGTCCCGGCCGTTCAGTACGCGCACCCGCACACCGGCGTCGTGATCGGCCGGGCCTGTGGCGCCCACCCACACCGGCAGCGCGCCCGCCCGTACGGGTCGCTCCCGGCTCGCCGCGGTCAGCGCGACCTCCGCCTCGCCCGCCGGCCAGATCGGCGGGTCGACCCGGCCGTGCGCCGGCGGATCCGCTGGGCGCGGCAGCGTCCTGACCGGATCGCCCTGCACCACCGGGGTCAGGTCGGCCACTCGCGGACGCCCGCCCGGCGACGTCTCGACCTGCGCCTGACTCTCCGGTCGCGCCTGCGAAGGCGCCACCTGCAACTGCATGATCATGGTGGACAGAACCGCCGCGATCGCGACCGCCCGGACCCCGCCAGTACGCACCGCATCTCCCTTCGACAGGTAGGTGACTGCCAGGTCGCATCCCTAGAAGGGAGACTCGGAGGGCAGCTCGGTGTATCCGGCCAGCACCTGTATCTGTTCCTGGTCGAGAACTCCGGAGAAGGCCCACACGTCGTCGATGACGCCGGGCCAGTACTCGCCCCACGTGCCGGCGGTCTTGGCCCGGCCCAGCTGCAACGGCCCGGTGGCGTCGAACCCGACGGTGTGCCAGCGGGTGGACACCCGGGTCTCGGTCTCCTCCAGCCAGCCGTTCACGTAGAGCCGCAGCACGTCGGCGAACGAGTCGTACACCACCGCCACGTGATCCCACTGCAGCTGGAGTTGATAGGCCGAGTGGTCGGCGCGCTGCATGGTCGCCCCGGCGGTGTCGGCGTCGGGCATCTCCACCTGCCATCCGCCGTCGCCCGCGGGATCGTAACGAAGGATGAAACCGCTGTTGGCGGTGCCCGCCTGGGAGAACACCGTCGCCTTCGATTCCGGCCGGGCGGCCGCCGTGACCCAGCCGGCCACGGTGAAGCTGCGGTCGGTGGCGACGACCTGCTGCGCGGTGGCGGCGTGGTCGCCGGAGCCGTCGAGGACGAGACCGCCCATCGGACTGCCGAGCCAGCCCGCCGACTGATCCACATGGGCCTGGTCGCCGAAGGTCAGGGCCCGCCCCCGGCCCGAGTCGTCCGCACCGTCGGTGTTGAGCTTCCACCGGCCGGCCAGGACCGGATGCCGGGTGAACAGGTCGGCCGCCTCGTCCGCCGATACCACCCGGTCGAAGACCCGCACGTCGTCGATCTCGCCGGGGAAGAAGTCCACCTTCGCGCCGCTGTGCTTGGCCCGCCCGATGGCCATCGGGCCGGTGGCCTTCCAGGTCACGGTGAACGGCTTCTCCTGCTGGAGCACGCCGTTGACGTACAGCCGCGCGGTCTTGGCCACCGCGTCGTACACGCCGAGCAGGTGCGTCCATTCGCCCACGGCGGGCGGCGCGTCGGACAGGACGCGCACTCCTCCCTTGGGCTCGTCGGCGTTGGTCAGGCTGAACGACCAGCGGTCGTCGTCCTGGACGTACTGCAGGAAGAAGCCGCTGCCCACGTCGCCGTCCTGGTTGAGGATGGTCGCGAAGCCGTTGGTGTGGGCGATCCTGGCCCAGGCGGCCACCGAGTACGTGCCGCTCGTGTCGATCACCGGAGCGGAGGTCTGGGCGTATCCCGTGGCCCCGTCTCCGCGCATCGCGGTGCCCACCTGGCCGTCCACGCCCAGGGTCACCCCGCCGGCGGTGCCGGTGGTGACGGCGGGCACGCCGGGTCTGACCTCTGCCGTCAGCGCCGTGGCGCCGGCGGGCTCGTCCAGCGGCCAGTGGACCAGCGGGGCGGAGCCGGCGGCGACCCGGAACATGTACGCGGTGGGGGCGCTGGCGTTGCCCGCCGCGTCGACCGCCTTGACGTACAGGAAGTTGACTCCCGCCTTCGTGGGCATCAGCGGCACCGTGACCGGGCCGCCGGGAGCGGCGGGACGGTACTCGTTCGCGGCCGATGGAGTGGTGTTGACCCCCACCCAGTAGCGGTTCACGTCGGCCTGGGTGGTGCTGATCGTGAAGTCGCCGTACCGGCCCACCCCGTCGTGCCAGGGATCGGCCGGGTCTTCGGGATCGGACGGCGGGTAGGCGGCGGAGGAGACCGACGGCGCCTCGGGCGCGGTGGCGTCGTAGTAGAAGTAGCAGCCCGTGGCGCTGCCCGCCGAGCTCCACGGGCTCCACTGGTATCCGTCCCAGGCGCGCACGTGCCAGCCGATCAGCGTGTTCTGCGGGATCGTCGACGGCGCGGTGACCTGGAACGTCGAGCCCGTGGTCTTGGCCGCGCTCAGCGGGGACACCCACTCGCCGCCATCCCAAGCGATCTTGAACTCGGCCTTGAGCTTGGCCGCCGAACCGGAGTCCGGGTCGAACAGGATCGCGTACAGGGTGGGCGGCTTGTTCACCCGGACCGCCGCCGCCGGTGCCGCACACGGGCCGCCGGGGCTCATCGACTGGTTCTTCATCAACGGCTGCGGCGGCGGGGTGTTGTACTCGATCCGCAGGTAGGCGTCGTTGGCGAAGCGCTTCCACCAGGCCATCGACGACTCGGAGTAGGCGCGCAGGCCGAACGTGATCACGGCGTCCTTGCGATTCACCGCGGCGCGGACCACGTCACGCAGCGCCGCTGTGGAGAACTCCACCGGGGTACGCGAGCAGTACGCCACGTCGCGGGAGGCGAGACGCTTGATCCAGTTGTCGTCGGTGCTGTTCCACGTCGAGCTCGACCCGAATCCGCTGGCATGCCAGAGCTGGACCGACGTGGGGTTCTTGCAGTTGTAGGCGTGCGTCTCGTAGGCGACGAACTCGGTCGAGACCACATATTTGCCCGCCAGCGCGCCGATGGGCATGCGGAAGAACAACCGCTTCTTCTGGTCCTTCACGCAGGCGCCGTCGTACTGCACATCGCACAGGCCCACCCCCTGCGTACCGCTGAAGTTGTAGTAGGAGGTGGTCGGGTAGCCGCTGGAGACCATCAGGCGGGCCGACCTGGCGACCGTCTTCCAGGTGGGATCGATGTAGACGGGGAATCGGGTCCGCGGCCCGGTCAGCATGCCCGGGTCGGGCAGCAGCGTGATCTCTCCGGACCCCACGCCCACCCCGAGCCGGGCCACGTTCGCCCCCTCCGGCGGTGCCACCGACGGTTCTGCCAGGTCGGCGACGAGGGACGACGGCGCCGATCGCGGAGCGGCCGCCGGGCCGGAGTCCCACATGAGCGGCGCGGGCGCCTCGAACACGTCGTTCCCCGAGACGGTGTCGCGAGCGCGCAGGACGCCGGACGCGTCCATCTCGACGGACACGCCCTCGGTGTCCAGACGCAGGCGCAGTCGGGTCAGTGCCGGGTCGCGCGCGGCCTCGGGCGTCTTGACCACGATGACGTGGGCGAAGCCGTCGACCTCTGCGCGCACCCGCAGGTCGACGCCCGGCAGCACCTCGGGGTAGGTCGCCGTGTCACCGCTGACCTCCGGCTCGGGCAGGGCCCGCGGCCAGGTCAGGCTGAGCCGCCGGCCGGCCCTGCTCATGACGGCGAAGGGCCCGGTTCCCCCGTCCGACAGGCGCAGTTCGACCGTCGAGGCGGCGGGCGCCAGCCCACCGCCGGGCAGCCTGGTGAGCGTCGGATCGACGTCCGCCCACGCCCCCTCTCGCCGGGTGCGCACCGGGCGCAGGTGCTGGACGAACTCGAACCTTCCGTTCGGCAGAGCCCGCACCTCTCGCGTCTCGCCCCGATGCGACAGCACCTCCACGGGCCGGCCCGAGGCGCGTGCGGCCGCCGATGCGGCGGCCTCGGTCAGCGCGGTGTCCGGAGGCAGCCCGGCGGTCTGCGACGACCCGGCGATCGGTGACGATTCGGCGGTGGTCGGCGGCTCGGCCCGGGCCGGCGAAGGGCCGGCCTGCACGGAGATCGTCGCTGCGACGGCCGCGGTGACGGCCGCGACCCGTCGCAGCACCCGCCGGATCCTCGCCCCTGTCCCTCTACCGTCCAGCTCGCGCATCCCAACCCCGCTCCCCGGGCACCCTCGGCCAGGTTGATCACATGGTCGGGTGCCGGGGGACGAAGCGACATTCGGCAGCGGGTTGATTTCCGGCATACCGCCGACGTATCAGCGCACCGTTCGGTCGAACTCCGGCGGCAGCGCCCCGGCCGCCGCGGCCCTGGCCCCGCACGTCCGGGTCTCCTCCGCCCGGACGCCCGTCACCGGCCGATACTGGAGACCGTGATCGAGCGAATCCTCCCCCGCCATGTCGCCTGCGCCGACACCTTCGAGGACTCCCCGGACGCCCGGCTGTTCCCGGAGGAGGAGACGATCGTCGCCAACGCGGTGACCAGGGGGCGGCTGGAATTCACCACGGGGCGGGCATGCGCGAGGACCGCGCTGGCCATGCTGGGGCGGGAGCCCGAGCCGATCCTCCGCGGCGCGGCCGGACAGCCGCTGTGGCCCGCCGGGACCGTCGGCAGCATCACCCACTGCCGGGGCTATCGGGGCGCCGCCGTCGCCGAGATCCGCTGCGTACGCTCCATCGGGGTGGACGCCGAGCCGGACGAGCCGATGCCCACCGGCACGTTCGAGAAGATCTCGTCGGCCGACGAACGCCGGGAGATCCGGCGCCTCGGCGCGGGACACCCGGGCGTCCATTGGGACCGGCTGCTCTTCTGCGTCAAGGAGTCCGTGTACAAGGCGTGGTTCCAGCTGACCGGCGCAGCGGTGTGGTTCACGGACGTCGGCGCCGTGATCGATCCGGTCGCGGGCGTCTTCGTGGCGCGTCCGCACGGGAGCGGGACCGCGCTCCCCGGTCGCTGGCTCGCCGAGCGCGGCCTGCTGCTGACCGCCGTCGTCGTTCCCGGCCCGGACGAAGGGTGAAAGAGACGGGGCCGAACGGTGAGACGTACGGAGACGACGCGGTCCCGCCGGGCGTGATGCCCGGCGGGACCGTGTCCCCGGGACCGCGGAGCGGGCCGACCCCCTCGGATCAGGGGCCTTCCCCGGCGGCGGTGAGCGCGGCGACCACTTCCCCGGCCGTCACAAGCTGGACGCCGATCCGCCGGATCTCCTCCAGACCCTGGGCGTTGACCTGGGAGACCGCGTCCGGCACCAGGACGACCCGGTAGTCGCGCTCGCTGGCCTCCACGAGGCTGGCACGGGGGCAGTTGGGGAAGTTGCACCCGGCGAAGACCACGGTGTCCACCTCCAACCGCTCCAGGAGACCCTGGAGCGGGGTCTGGAAGAAGGCACCCCAGCGCGGCTTGAAGATCACATATTCGGCCGGCCCGATCTCCTGCACCCCACCCGCGAGCAGGTGCTCGTGGTCGAGATCCGGTGCGCCCGGCGGCGCGAGCCCGGGGGCCAGCTCACTGCCGGGCGACCCGGGCGCGACGAGGTCGACGCCCGAGGCCAGCAGGGAGCGCCGGACCAGGTCGGCGTTCGACCCGCCGGGCCGATAGAGCCGCACGATGTGGACGACCGGCCGCCCGGACGCGCGGCAGGCCTCGGCGAGCTTCGCGATGGCGGGGATCACCTCGGTCGTGCCGGCCAGGCCGTACGGACTGTCGCTCAGGAAGTCCCGCTGCATGTCGATCGTGATCAGCGCGGCCGAACGCCAGTGCGGGAGGATGTTGGGGTCATCAGCCGCGGTCACGTCAGCCCACCTCCACCGCGTCGGGCGAGAGGAACCGCTCCTGGATCCGCGTCAGCGTCCGGAAGTCGTCCACCGTCACCTCCTGCAGGTCGATCGTCCGGCCGGAGATGTCCTCCAGAAGATAGATGAACTCGAGGAACTGCAGGGAATCGATCAGGCGGGACTCGATGAGGTCGGCGTCGTCGCCCACCTCACCGGTCAGCTCGGGATTCTTCGCACGCAGCCATTCGATGACTCGTTCCATTGGAACTCCTTCAGGCTCGGCCGACGAGCAGTCGGGCAGAGGGCTCGCCGGTCGGGTGGACCGCTATGTCGGACAGGCCGGCCTCGGCCATGATCTGTTCCATCTCCTCGACGGTACGGCTCTCGCCGCCGTCCCAGAGCACGAGCGCCGACAGGTTGTGCAGGGTGGTGAAGACGGGAGACGTCCTCGTCTCGTCGAGCACATGGCCGTTGACCAGCACCCGCCCGCCCGGCCGCAGCGCCTTGGCGGCACGCCGCAGGATGTCGACGCTCCTGTCCCAGGACTCCTGGTGCAGGACGTTCGACAGCAGGACCACATCCGCGTCCTGGCCGAAACGGTCCTGGTAGTAGTCGCCCTCCCGCACCGTGATCCGGTCGCTCAGTCCCTCTCCCGCGATGACCCGCCGGGCGATGTCCGTCACTCCCGGCAGGTCGATCAGCTCGCAGGTCAGCCCCGGCCAGGCGCGGCAGAACGCCATGCTGTGGGTGCCGGCCCCGCCGCCCACGTCGAGCAGGACAGCCGCGTCCTCCCGCTGCAGCGAAGCGGGCAGCGATCCGGCGCTCCTGGAGTTGTACTCGTGCATGCCGAGGATGAAGTCCTCCAGGTAGGCGGGGTCATCGCCCAGGCGGGCGGCCCGCTCCTCGGCCGCGGAACCGGTGCGCACGGCGGTGGGCAGCTCGCCCCACGGTCCGTACCACCGGTGCATGACCCGCACCCACCGCACGAGCGAATCCGGGGAGTCCGTGACGAGGAGCCTGCGGGTGTGCGGCGCGTTGGCGTATCCGTCCGCGTCCCGGGTGAGGAGCCGGAGCCCCACGCACGCGTCGAGCAGCCGGCGCAGCCGCGGCGCCGGCACCGCGCACCGCTCGGCGAGCCGCGCCGGGGTCAGCCGCCGGTCCGCCAGCGCGTCGAAGATCCCCAGCTCGGTCGCCGCGAACAGGACCTGCGCGTGCCAGTAGCCGAAGGCCAGCTGGCTCACCTGGGCCAGTTCCAGATCGGTTCTCATCTCACTCCCCCTGCGATCCGGTCGTCGGCGTCCCGCTCGGGCCCCGGGCCGGCCGGAGCCAGGCAGGCCGTGCCGAGCGATCGCGTCACCTGCGCGGCCGTACGGATCGACCCGATCGCGCCGCAGCCGGTGCCCGCGTACCTGGCCATCTCCTCGACGGCGCCGTCGGCCTCGACGGTCGGCGCCGACGCCGAGCCCCTCGGCACCGGCCGCCGCTCTCCCATCACGGTCGTCCAGGCGATGAACGACGAGGGGAGCGGGGCCGGGTGGTCGGTGACCGCGCTGCGCAACGCCCGATGGGGACGCCCGGGCCAGCCGATCGAGAACCGGTCGGTGATCACGGTGTCGTCCGCTCCGGCGTCGACCAGGGCGGCCTTGTACGCCGGGTGCGCGGCCGACTCGACGGTGGCGACGAAGACCGTGCCGCACATCACGCCGCCGGCGCCGGCTTCGAGCACGCCGCGGGCCGCCACCGCGTCGGCGACCCCTCCCGCGCCGAGCAGCGGCAGGTCCGGATGCGCCGCGCCGACCCGCGCGAGAAGGTCGCGCAGCGGCGCCCGGCCGAGGTGGTGGCCGCCGGCCTCCACCCCCTGGCAGACCAGCACATTGGCGCCGGCCTCGACCGCACGCCCGGCCTGCTCGGGCGAGCCGACCTGGACCAGCAGCGTGTGCCCGGCCGCGCGTACGGCCGCGCCGACCTCGGGGGGCGGCGGACCGTAGCTGTTGACCACCAGCCGCCGGTCGGCCGCGGCGAGCACGGCGCCGATCTGCCGGTCGAGCAGCCGCCCGGCGACCTCCGGGATGACGTTGACGCCGACCGGTCGGCGCGTACGGCCCTGCACGTCCCTGACCATCGCCTCGACGTCCGCCGCGGCGAGCTTGTACAGGGCGATCGTGCCGAGCGCGCCGGCCTCGCTCACGGCCGCGGCGAGCTCGGGCACCGCCACGCCGCCCATTCCGGCCTGGACGACCGGGAAGCGGACGCCGAGCGCCTCGGTGACGCGGGCCACCCTGCGGTCGAGATCACCCGAGGGCATCGCGCGCCCATCGCAGTGCGGCCGCCGCGCTGCCGTGCGCGAGCACCAGGGCGTGCACCCAGCGCTCCAGGCCGAAGGCGACGCAGCTGCTGTAGGCGGCCTGTCCCGACAGGGAGATGCCCAGGCGCTCCCCGAAGAAGTTGCGGTGCCGGTTGACCGAGGCGATCGCCGTGCCGTCCGGTGCGAGGAACTCGTGCTTGACGGGGTCGAGGGCGGACAGCCGGGCCCGTGAGCTCTCCTTCCGGTAGAAGGGGTCGTTGGCCGGTTCGACGGTGAGCGTGAGCCCCATGACGGCGGCGGTCTCCTCGATGCGGGCGCGCCACTCGTCCAGGTGGGACTGGGCGCCCTCGCGGTCGCCCACGTAGAGGATCTCGCGCATGTGGAATCCCCACAGCCTGCGCAGTCCCGAATACTCCCGCTCGTTGCGGAAGCACCGGCCCACCGAGGTCAGCAGCGCAGGCCCGCCCAGCTCCTGCTCCCTGAGCTGGAACAGCAGGCCGTAGCAGGTCGCCGAGGGCAGCAGGAACCCGGTCGGGGCGTGGTGCTCGGCGGTGAGCTCGGCGAGGTCGCGCTCGTCGGCGAGCAGCTCCATGGCCGGTTCTGTGAACCTGGCCGCCACCACGCCGAGGTGCGGGAAGTTGGCGAAGTAGTCGAGCCGGGCCAGCATGTCGGCGGGCAGCAGCGGCGGGCCGATCAGGGACACCGCGGCGGTCTGCGCGGCGAGCCTGGTCACGACGGCGTCGACGGTCGTCAGCAGCTCGCTCTCGGCCGGTCCCAGCGCGGCCAGGCCGGGGCCGAGCGAGGTGAGGGCCGGGGTGTCAGCGGTCACCGAGGTGTGCACGGCAGGGCTCCAATGCGGTTGTAGAAGGCGTAGGTCCGGCCGGCGATGGCCTGGTGCGCCTGCTGCCGGGCCGGGTCGGCCAGGAGCCTGGTCCGGAAGGCGAAGGGGTCGGGGATGCCGCTGTCGCGGTAGACGTCGATGCTGTAGAGCTGCTCCAGGGAGGCCTGGATGTAGCGCTCGATGTACCTGCGTGCCGCGGAGATCTCCTCCTCGTTCCCGGCGGCGAGGAGCCGTTCGAACAGGGCGCGCACGAGCTGGCAGCCGAAGGCGATGTGCCGGGACTCGTCCTGGTGGTGCACCCGGTTGATCGCCCTGATCGTCTCGTTCAGCGAGGTGTCGGCGGCCATCCGGCTGTTGAAGTGGTCGACGATCTGCTCGAAGATCAGGATCCGGCTGAACACGATGAAGTTGTCCAGCAGCGCCGAGCCCTTGCCGTCGCCGGGGAAGGCCATCGCCCGGCTCGGATACAGCTTGCCGCCGTATCGCAGGCAGAACTCGGCGAAGAACCACATGTGCTCGTTCTCCTCACCCAGGAAGTGGTGGAAGAACGGGGTGGGCACCTCGAATCCGGGCGCGTAGAGCCGGTTCGTCACCTCGAACATCAGCTCTCGGATGCCGTGCACGTTGAGGCTGTAGAAGTTGACGCTCTCCCACTTCGACAGCGCGCGCAGCTGCTCGTCGTCGAGCTGCTCGGCCGCCTCCGTGCCGTGGACCGTCATCAGGTCGGCGCTCATCCAGAGCCCGTCCACCTGCAGATCGGCGGGCCAGTCGAAGGTCTTGTAGGGGTTGTAGTAGTGCTCGGTCGAGGCTTCGGTAAGCCTGTCGACCGCGGCGCGGACCTCTTCGTCCCACACCTGGCCGATGCCGGTCGGCATAATGATCACCCTTCGCTCGGTCGAGAGTCGAGAAAGATCGGCGGCGGCTCCTGTCTGCCGTCGCCCTGCCACAGCACGCCGAGCGTCTGCCACGCCTCCGGGTCCTCGGTGGCGGGAAGCGCACGATCGTGCAGCACATACCAGTCGGGGGCCGTCACGCCGGTACGCTCGCGCAGCGCGTCGACGACCGCGACGTGCAGCTCGGGACCTGTGGGGCCGCCGGGAGCGGCCGCGACATGGGCGACGAGCCGCGGCCACGGCTCGCCCGCCTCCACCACGATGGACGCCTCGGCGCCCGCCGCCTCTGCGACGAGCCGGCGTACGGCCTCCGGATCGACCCGGCCGCCCCGGACGCGCACCCAGTCGCCGGGCCGGTCCGGCGGAGTGATCCCCACGGCGGCGGCCAGCTCGCCCAGGGGCACCTCGCCGAACGCGCTCTCCACGAGGAGGGTCTCCATCGCGTTCAGCAGCATGGTCAGCTCGTCGCGGGTGATGTAGGCGGTGTCGCCCAGCAGGTGCAGGACGGCGCTGTCGGGCCGGTCGGTCACGGCCAGGAACAGCTTGCAGTCGACCCGGTCGTACGCGCCGACCTCGAAGACGCGGTTGTGCGCCCGGAGCGCCTTGAGCCCGCCCTCGTCGGCCACGGCGGGCAGGCCGGTCCAGCGGTCCGTCAGCCGCACGTCGTTGAAGAACGCCGACTTGTCGTGCACCACACCCCACCGGTGCTCGTTCCGCCTGATCGTCTCGGCGAGCACGGCCGGGTCGTAGTGCCCGTGCTTGTAGGCGTTGATGGCCGGCAGGTAGCCGCGTTTGACGGCGTCGTGGAAGGTGCCGTCGCCGCGGGGCAGCAGGAGCAGCCCGTCCTGCGCCAGCGGGGAGACCGTGCGCCGGGCGTCCGGGTCGTGACGATTGCCGACGATCAGCCTGAGCAGGGCGGGGTCGTGTCCCGTGTACGCGCCGAGCACGCAGGCGGCCGCGGTGAGCAGGACGGTCGTCGTGCTGGTGCGGCAGGCGTCGGCCACGATGTGGGTGGCGACCGCGAGCGACCGGGAGTCCAGGCCGAGCCTGACGTACCGCTTGGCCTCCGGAGTGCGGGCGGGGTAGTCGAACATGCTGTGCGGCGCCCGCTCCAGCGTGCGGGCCCAGTGCCGCAGCGATTCCGTGCTGCGCCCGGCGCCCCTGGCCGACCCCTCGAAGTCGACCTGATCGAGCGGCTGCCGGGCCGGGGGCTCGGGAACCTGTCCGGCCAGCAGGTCGAGCAGGTCCTGCCGCATCACCCCCAGCGACCAGTTGTCCACCGCGGTGTGCGACAGCGCCAGCACCACGGCGGGGACGGCGCCCTCCGACCGAATGACGGCCCAGCGCACCGGCCACTCCTCGGTCAGCCGGAACGGCCTCGCCGCCAGCGCTGCGGCGACCTCCCTGCTCTGCTCGGCGACATCGGCCGAGGCGTCGATGTCGTACACCTCCAGCGCGAGGGAGTCGCGCCGCTCGACCCGCTGGCGCCACTCCCCGTCGGCGCCGGCCCTGACGAGCACGGTGCGCAGCGACTCGTGCGTCTCCGTCAGGCGTGCGATCGCGCCGGCCACGTCGGCCACCGAGTGGCGGCCGGGCAGCGCCCAGTCCAGGGGGATGTTGAAATAGGTGTCCTCCGTGTCCAGCCAGCTCACGGTCGCGAGGATGGCGCGCTGTCCCCAGGCCAGCGGTCCCTCCCGTCCGGCCGGACACTCGATGGGTACGGTGATCGTCTCCGCGGGGTTCGGCATTGCTCCCTCACTGATAGACACGTGCCTGCATGCGGAACAGCTCCGCGTACGCCCCGTCGCGGGCCATGAGAGCGGCGTGGTCGCCGAACTCGGCGATCCGGCCGCCGTCGAGCACGACGATCAGATTCGCCATGCGGACCGTGGAGAACCGGTGCGAGACGAAGACGGTGACGCCGCCGGACTCCGCGGCGGTCTGCGCCGCGGTCGCCTGATAGCGCTCGAAGATCTCGTGTTCCGCCGTGGCGTCGAGCGCCGCCGCCGGCTCGTCCAGCACCAGCAGCAGCGGGCGCTGCCGCATCGAGGCGCGGGCCAGGCCCAGGGCCTGCCACTGCCCGCCCGACAGCGACATGCCGTCGCCGTACTCCCGGCCCAGCAGCCCGGAGATCCCGCCGGGCACCAGGTCCGCCAGTCGCGAGGCGTTGGCCCGGCGCAGCGCGGCGAGGATCGCCTCGTCGTCCCGCAGCCGCGGCAGGTCTCCCACGCCCACGTTCTCCCGCAGCAGCAGCTCGAACCTGGCGAAGTCCTGGAACAGCGGCGCCACCCTGAGACGCCACTCGGCCAGGTCGGCCTCGTCGAGGTCGAGCGAGTCGACGAGGATCCGGCCGCCGGTCGGCCGGTAGAGCCCGCACAGGAGCTTGACGAGCGTGCTCTTGCCGCTGCCGTTCTCCCCGACGACGGCGACCGACTTCCCGGCGGGAATGTGCAGGGACACCCCGTCCAGGACCAGACGGTCGGTGCCCGGATAGGCGAACCGGACGTCGTCGAGGGTGATCCCCTCGCGCAGCCGTGCGGGCATCCGCCGCCGGGCCGGCGGCGCGGGCTCCGCCGTACGGCCGATGGCCAGCCGCCTGAGCTCCTCGAGCCGCTCGACCGTGCGTCCCGTGCCCTGCAGCGTGGTCAGCAGGCCGAGCGCGGTGGACACCTGGACGCTGACCTGGACCGCCAGGGTGATCACCAAGATGGCGTCTCCGACGCTCGCCTGTCCGTCGACGCCCTGCATGACGACCAGCGAGATGGCCACGCCGTAGGCGATGGCGAACACCAGCTGGCCACCCGCCCGGATCAGCGCCCCGCGGCGCTGGGCCCGCCACACCTCGGCGGTCACCTCGCGCCACGCCTCGGCCTGGCGCTTCATCAGCTCCGGCGCGGCCCCGCACAGCCGCACCTCCTTGGCGGCGTCCGGCGTCGTGCTCACCTGGAGCAGGTGGCGGCTGAGCCGGGTCCGCTCCGCCGTACGCTCCTGGGCGGCGTCGATCAGCCGCTGCGCCCGCCGGCCGAGCAGCACGGGGGGCACCGCCGCGAGCGGGAGCAGCAGCAGCCACGGGCTGAGCGCGACCAGGATGACGGTGGTCAGCACGATCTGCAGGGCTATCCCGCCGAGTTGGAGAACGGCGGTGAACGCGGTCCGCGTCTTGGCGAGGTCTTCGCGGATCAGCACCAGCCCGTCGGCGAACTCGGGGCTGTCGAAGTGCTCCAGGCCCTTGGAGCCGTTGGAGAGCTCGATGATCTCCTCGTTGAGCGCGAGCTCCTCCAGCTCGCCCAGCTCGAAGTAGGACAGGTGGGCGAAGTGCTCCATCATGAGCTCGAAGACCAGCAGCAGCGCGATCCCGAGTGCGAGCCACAGCGCGAGGGTCGCCTCCAGCCGGATCGAGGCGTCGACGAAGTTCCGCACCCCGAGCGCGATCAGCGGGGTGGCGGAGTAGCCCACGACCATGAGCACGGCGGCCTTGGTCAGGCGGGACCGATCGGTGCGTGCGGCGAGCCGCAGCAGGAACGCGATGGCGCGTAGCAGGGTCCTCATGCCGCGTCCTGGTCCGGGTCGGCGCTGTCGGCGGCGGCGAAGCGCTCCGCCTGGATCCTGAAGAGCTTGGCGTACTTGCCGTCCAGCTCCATCAACTCCTCGTGGCCGCCGCTCTCCGCGACGCGGCCGCTCTCGATGACGACGATCCGGTCGGCCCTGCGCACGCTGGAGAACCGGTGCGAGATCAGCACGCTGGTCAGCCCGCGGGTCAGCGCGAGGAAGCGGTCGTAGAAGGCGACCTCCGCACGGACGTCGAGCTGCGCCGTCGGTTCGTCGAGCACCAGGACCGAGGCGCCCGCGTCGACGGCGAACAGCGCACGCGCGATCGCGATCCGCTGCCACTGCCCGCCGGACAGGTCGCGGCCGCCGCGGTATTGCCGGGACAGCGGGGTGTCCCATCCGTCGGGCAGCGCCGCCACGACTTCGAGGGCGCCGGCGCGTTCGGCCGCCGACACCGTCGCCTGACGGTCCGACAGCCGATCGGGCCGGCTCATGCCGACGTTGTCCGCGGCGCTCAGCTCGTATCGCACGTAGTCCTGGAAGATCACCGCCATGTGGCGGTGCCAGGCGGCGTCGTCGATGGTCTCGAGATCGCGGCCGTCCACCGTGATCCTGCCGGAGACCGGCCGGTAGAGCTTGGCCAGCAGCTTGACGATGGTGGTCTTGCCGGCCCCGTTGAGCCCGACGATCGCCGTCGAGCGACCGATCGGCAGCTCCAGGTCGAGACCGTCGAGGATCAGCCGGTCGGAGCCCTCGTAGGCGAAGGACACGTTCTCGAAACGGATCGAGCCGCGCGGCGCCCCCTCCTCCGGGCCCGGCCCGGTTCCGTCCGCCGCGGCCGTTCCCGTGATCGCGGCTCCCGCGATCGGGTCCGTCCTTTGCGCCGTCCCCGCCGCCGTCTCGGCGAAGGCGTTCATGGCGTCCTGCGCCTGCATGCCGTACTGCGTCTGCACGTCGCTCTCGGGGAAGAACACCCCGAACCGCATCGGGATGAGGATGGTCTGGATGGCGAGCGACAGCGCGAGGAGGCTCAGCGATCCGTCGGTCGCGGCGCCGGACAGGGCGGCGAGCGCGATCGCGCCGCCCACCAGGCCGGCCGCCGCGTAGCCCACGAACGGCGGGCCGAGGATGCGCCGGCGGCCCGACCACAGCGGGGCCAGGTAGCTCATGCTGTCGGCGGTGTGCCGCTCCTTCAGCCAGGGCAGCAGGCCGAGGACGCGGATCTCCTTGGCCGCCGTCGTGCCCGACGCCAGCGTTCGCAGATAGGTGACCCGGCGGCGTTCGGAGGCCAGGGACTTCCACAGGGCGGCGAACCGGCCCAGCGAGCCGCGCTGCCCGAACCTGATCGTCAACGCCACCGCTCCGACGAGCAGCGCGACCAGCGGATTCAGCACGACCCCCAGGACGACGACCGCGCCGACGAGCTGGCCGTACCTCGCGATCAGGCCGAGCGCCCCGGACGCCGCGTCACCGGGCGTGGGCAGGGTCCGGTCGAATCCGCCGCGGGCGTCGGCCAGCGTGTCGAGCGCGTCCGGCCGCTCGACGACGGGCAGCGGAGCCGACAGCGCCGAGCTCATCAGGCGTTGGATGGCGGCGCCGTCGATGCGCCGGGAGACCACCTCGCCGAGCGCGCTCTGGAACGGGACCAGCAGCTGCTGGAGCACGAAGGCCGCCACGGCCAGCACGAGCGCGGTGGCGAGGGACGAGATCGACTCGGGCGCCGACGACTGCGCGGCCGCCGGGAGGCGGCTCAGCATCACGCTGGTCAGGATGACGAAGGCCGTCGGAAGGGCACCGATGAGCAGGTTGAGTATGAGCGCGGCGGCGAGCACTCCGCGGCCCGCCGACGGCAGGAGGCGCAGGATGGACACCCATCGCCCGGCACGCCGACGGAACCCGGCCAGGGCATGGTGACGCGATATCAACAGCAACGTCCTTTCCAATGCGCAGGGATCTCCGGCGCTTTCCAAGCTGTGATACAGGCTGTGATACAGCGGACGAAGACAAGGCCGCGCATGGATTTACGGCGTGTTAACACCGGTGATTGTGTAATGCCTGCCGGCAGCCTTCCCCCGTTGCTTCATGGGCGTCATCGACCATGGCGAAGCAGAGAGCGCAAATATGGATGGGAGCGCTCCCAGCACCAGAGTATCCCCAGTCGAGAGAGAGCAGTCAAGACCCGAATCAGGTCGCCTTCCCCCATTTCGGACCTCAGGAAAGTCGAATTATCCGAATTCCGAAACCAGCGAAACTCGGCAATCGAACCTTCAAGAACGACGCCCTGACCTGGGAATATGTCGCCGCATCAGGGAGCGGTCCGCGCGGATCTCGCGGGACGACCCTTTACGGCTCCTTCCCCGGCGCAATTCGGTCTGCTAATGTCAGCGCGCCGATCCCGAGGCCCTTGACTTCTCACATAATGAGACGGATGGTCTGATGAGCACTGCGGTGACCGACATCCAACAGCCGAGCAGGACCAGAGTGGCTATCGCCAGCTTCACCGGCACCGCCATCGAGTTCTACGATTTCTACATCTACGGCACGGCCGCCGCGCTGGTGCTGAACTCCGCGTTCTTTCCCGAAATGGACGACCTCGCCGGCAAGCTGGCGGCGTTCTCCACGTTCGCCGTCGCCTTCATCTCCCGCCCGCTGGGCTCGGCGATCTTCGGCCACTGGGGGGACCGCATCGGCCGCAAGTCGATGCTGGTGGCCTCGCTGCTGCTGATGGGCCTGTCCACGGTGGCGGTCGGGCTGCTGCCCGGATACGCGACCCTGGGCGTCTCCGCCGCCGTCATCCTGGTCGCGCTGCGCTTCCTGCAGGGCGTGGGCCTCGGGGGCGAATGGGGCGGCGCCGCACTCCTGGCCGCCGAGCACGCACCGCCGGGCAAGCGCGGACTCTACGCGATGTTCCCCCAGCTGGGACCGGCCGTCGGGTTCATCTTCGCCAACGGCCTGTTCCTCCTCCTCGGCGCGACGCTCACCGACACGGCGTTCAACGAGTGGGGCTGGCGCCTGCCCTTCGTGGCGAGCCTGCTGCTCGTGCTCCTCGGCCTCTACGTCCGCCTGAAGATCGCCGAGACCCCCGTGTTCCTCGCCGCGATGGAGCAGCGGAAGCTGGCCAGGACACCCCTGGCCGGGCTGCTGCGCCGGCAGTGGAAGCAGGTCCTGCTCGCCGCCGGGTCGATGGTGATCAGCTACACCCTGTTCTACACCGCGACGACGTACTGCCTGAGCTACGCCACCGGCACCCTCAAGCTCCCGCGGACCACCATGCTGGCCCTCACCATGGTCGGGGTGGTCTTCATGGCGATCGGCGTGATGGCCTCGTCGTTGCTGTCCGACCGCTTCGGCAGGAAGCGCACGCTCGTCGCCGGGGCCGGTGCCGCCGTGGTGTGGGGGCTGGCGATGTTCCCGCTGATGGACACGGCGTCCGTGCCGCTGGTCGGCCTGGCCCTGGCCGGCGCCCTCGGCATCATGGGCGTGGCCTTCGGCCCGATGGGCGCGTTCCTGCCGGAGCTGTTCCCGACGGAGCTCCGCTACAGCGGGGCCTCGATCGCCTACAGCCTCGGCGGTGTGCTCGGCGGTGCGGTGCCCCCGCTCGTCGCGACCGCGATGCAGGCGGAGGGCCTGGGCTCGATGGCCGTCGGCGGCTACGTGTCCGCCATGGCCGTGCTGAGCATGCTGTGCCTGCTGGCGCTCCCGGAAACCGGCGACCGCACGCTGTAGGCAGCAGACCAGCCGCTCCCGTCGCCCTCGGGAGCGGCTGCCGCCCGACCGGGTCGGGTCCTATCTGATGAGCTTGGGACCCGATCCGGTCGAGCGTCGCACGATCAGCTCGGGTCTGAAGACGAGCTCGTGGTGCCGCGACGGCGCTCCCGCCATCAGTTCGCGGAGCGTGTCGACCGCGGCGGCCGCCATGGCCCGCACGGGCTGGCGCACGGTCGTGAGCGGCGGATCCGTGTACGCGATCAGCAGCGAGTCGTCGTACCCGATGACGGAGACGTCACCGGGCACGGACAGCCCCCGGTCGCGGCACGCCTGGATGGCGCCGATCGCCATCAGGTCGCCCGCGCACACGATGGCGGTGCAGCCGCGCTCCAGCAGGTCGACCGCCGCCGCGTGCCCGCCCTCGACCGAGAAGAGCGAGTGGGAGATCAGCGTGTCGGCTTCGGCCTCGCCGACGCCGAGCAGTTCCCCCATCGCCTGCCGGAACCCGCGGATCTTCCTGATCACGGGCACGAACCGCGCCTGGCCGACCGCCAGCCCCACCCGCTCGTGCCCGAGGTCGGCCAGGTGCCGTACGGCCAGGCGCACCGCGACCAGGTCGTCGGTCGAGATGAACGGCGCCGCCACCCCGGCGGAGTAGCCGTTCATCAACACGATCGGCACACCCCTGGCGATCAGCCCGGCGTACCGGTCCGGTCGCGCCGTGGTGTCGGCGTGCAACCCCGAGACGAACACCATTCCGCTCACGCCGCGCTCGAGCAGCATCTCGACGAACTCGTCCTCCGGCACGCCCCCGGGCATCTGGGTGCAGAGCACCGGGGTGTATCCGTGCTGGGCGAGCGCCTGGTCGATGGCCTGGGCGAACGCCGGGAAGATCGGGTTGTCCAGCTCGGGGGTCACCAGGCCGATCAACCCGTTGCTGCGCCGCCGGAGCGGCTGCGGCCGTTCGTACCCCATCAGGTCCAGGGCGGCGAGCACGGTCTGCCGGGTGGCGGTGGAGACACCGCCGCGAGCGTTGAGCACCCGGCTGACCGTCGCCTCGCTCACCCCGGCCTGCACGGCGATGTCGGCGAGCCGGGGAACGACGGCCGGCCGCTGGACGCCGGCCGCGTCAGGGCCCGGCATCAGCGGCTCCGCCGCCACCACGCGGCCGAGTCCGGCGCCAGCCGCACCCCGCCACCGTCCGCCCGCACCACCGGGGAGGCGCCGCCGGCCAGCAGCGGCTCTCCCTGCGCCGGCAGCTCCACCTCGTGGTCGTTCAGGTTGACCGTGCAGGTGAAGCCGTCGCCCCGGGCGAACACCAGCGTCCCGTACGGCGACTCCAGCCAGCGCAGGTCGCCGTCGCCCAGGTCGGGGAGTTCACGGCGCAGCCGCAGCGCCGCCCGGTAGAGGTGCAGCGTCGAGCCGGGGTCGGCGAGCTGCGCCTCGACGCTCAGCGCGCGCCACTCCTCCGGGATCGGCAGCCAGCTCTCCCGCGCCCCCGGCGGGGCGAAGCCGAACGGCGGCTCCGTCCCGGCCCACGGCAGCGGCACCCGGCAGCCGTCCCGGCCGCTGTCGGGGGCGCGCAGCCGCTGCGGGTCGCGCAGATACTCCTCCGGCAGGTCGAGCACCTCGGGCAGCCCCAGCTCCTCGCCCTGGTAGATGTAGGCCGAGCCGGGCAGCGCGAGCGTCAGCAGCACGGCCGCGCGGGCGCGGCGCAGGCCGAGCTCGCCCCCGCCGTACCGGGTGACGTGCCGTTTCACGTCGTGGTTGGACAGCACCCAGGTCGAGGGCGCACCGACCAGGGACACCGTGGCCAGCGACTCGTCGATCGCCGCGCGCAGCAGGCCGGCGTTCCACGGCGTGC
>BCRI01000055.1 GCA_001552515.1 Sphaerimonospora mesophila NBRC 14179 = JCM 3151 | reverse complement strand
GGAGCGCATCGGATACCACCCGCGCGGCCAATGGTGGTGGCGCACCAGACGGCGCGGCAGTGGGTGATCGGCCGGCACGATGCCGTACAGGTCGCGCATCTCGCGTTCGAACCGCCCGGCGGGGAACGACAGCGCGGCGAGGCTGGGCAGGACCGGGTCGTCGCCCGGCAGCCGCACCCGCAGCTCGGTACGTCGTTCCGGGCCCAGATCGAAGCCCGCCGCGGTGAACAGGTAGACGACGCGGAATCCGCCGGCCTCCTCGCAGGCGGACACCAGTGCCAGCCGGTGGCCGCCGTCGAGGAGTCTCGCCGCCTGGCCGGGCAGCTCGCCGGGGCCGATGTCGAGGACGAGGCGTTCGGTCATGGGGTGACTCCGGCGATGGTCGCGGCGGTTTCGAGCAGCGGCCGCAGCGGTCCGGTCCAGACGCCGAGCACGGCGGCCGCGGCCAGCCCGGCGACCAGCGGGACGGCGGCCGTGCGCGGCAGCCGTACGGCACCGGCCCGGTCACCCGGCTCCGGCACCCCGGGAACCTCGGGCACCCCGAGCACCCCGGGTACCCCGAGAACCTCGGGAACCTCTGAGACCTCGGCCGCCTCGGCGGCCTGTGGCGAGCCGAGCAGCATGCGTCCGGCGTGCCGGGCGACGGCGGCGAACACCACCAGCAGCGGCACCAGGGCGATGGCGGTCGCCCAGCCGACCGCGGCGCCGGCCCCCGATCCGAACCCGGCACGCACGATGCCGATCATGCTGGCGAACAGGCTGAACGGCGGCAGCCCGAGCACGGCGGCCAGCCCGAGGCCGAAGGCGCCGGCCAGCAGCGGCGCCCGCCGGGCCAGGCCGCGGACCGCGGCGATCCGGCTGCTGCCCGCCGCCAGGTTGATGTGGCCGGCCGACAGGAACAGCACCGACTTGGCCAGGCCGTGCCCGAGGATGTGCAGCAGGACGGCCATGAGCGCCAACCGGCCGCCGATGGCGGCTCCGAGTGCCAGCAGGCCCATGTGCTCGATGCTGGAGTAGGCCAGCATGCGCTTGTAGTCCCGCTGGGCGATCAGCAGCGCGGCCGCCACCGCGAGCGAGCCGAGCGCGGCGACCAGCAGCAGCGTCCGGGCGAAACCCACGCCGAGCGCCGCATCGGAGATCACCTTCACCCGCAGGATCGCGTAGAACGCCACCGACAGCAGCACGCCGGACATCAGCGCGGACACCGGCGCGGGCGCCTGGCCGTGGGCGTCGGGCAGCCAGGCGTTCATCGGGGCGAGCCCGGCCTTGGCGCCGAAGCCGAGCACGAGCAGGGCGACCGCCATCCGCGTCACACCGGGGTCGAGCGCGGCGGCGTTCCCGGCCAGCACCGCCCAATCGAGGCCGGCGCCGGCGGCCACCCCCGCCTCCGCGTGTAGTCCGGCCCTCGTGTTCAGACCCGCATAGTGCAGCAGCACCACGCCCAGCAGCGCGAGCGCGATGCCGACCGAGCAGATCACCACGTACTTCCACGCGGCCTCGGTCGCCTCGCGGGTGCGGCGGTGCCCGACGAGGAACGCGGTCAGGATCGTGGTGGCCTCGACCGCCACCCACAGCACGCCCAGGCTGGCCGCCAGCACGGCGAGCGCCATCGCGGCGATGAACCCCTGCGTGAACACGCCGTAGCGGCGGGCCGCCCGCGGCCCGGCGTGCCCGATGGCCGACTCGGCGGCCAGGTGGGCCGGGCTGGCCAGCATCGCGAGCAGCGAGACGGCCCCGATCACGATCAGCATGAACGCGCTCAGCGAGTCGGCGCGCAGCAGCCCGCCGAGGGCCTGCCGCGGCCCCTCGGCGGTGACGGCGGCCAGCGCGATCGACGCGGCCAGCGATCCGGCGGCGGCCACCGCGCCCAGCCAGGCCGTGGCGGGCCGCCAGCCGAGGACCGCGTACAGGCAGCCGGCCAGCAGCGGCAGCAGCACGGGTGCGCCCACCAGCAGGGTCACGACAGGTCCTCCTCCGCCGCACACGTGCCGGGCCGTACGCCCCGGGCCGTGCGCAGGTCGTTTCGCGGCTTCTTCACTCGCTCGTCCATCAGTCGTGCAGCTCGCGCAGCTCGTCGAGGTCGGTGCCGCCGAAGGCTGCGCGCATCCGCGTGGTCAGGACCTGCAGCACCAGTACGGCGAGCAGCACGTCCAGCGACACGCCGAGCTCGACCACCAGCGGCACCCCGCTGGTGGTGAGGAACGCGGTCGCGGTGATCGCGTTGTCGATCAGCAGGAAGCCGACCACCTGCGACAGCGCCCGTCGCCGGGTGACCAGCACGAAGAAGCCGACCAGCAGCACGGTCAGCGCCACCGGCACCGCCCGGGTGGCGGGGTCGGGCGACAGCCGTACGATCGGCTGGGACACGGCGTAGGCCACCAGCGCGAGCACCGCAGCGGCCAGCAGCGAGGTCGCCACGTTGACCAGCGGCCGCGTCTCACGGGCCTCGTCGGCCGCCGTCTCGCCGCCGGGCCGGGGGGTGTCCAGCGCGCGGCGCATCAGGTACGGCAGCAGCCCCGCGCGCAGCGCCCCGACTCCCACCGCGACGGCGACCAGGTGGACCGACCCCTGCCGCAGGCCGAGCACCACGACCATCGCGCCGAGCGCGACACCCTGCAGGGCGAACAACCTGACGATGGCCGCCAGGTCGCGCCGCCACAGCACCAGCACCCCGGCGAGCAGGAACGCCCCGCAGGCCAGGGCGAGCCACTGGGCGTACAGCGAGTCGCTCATCAGGCACCGCCCGCCAGGAAGTAGGAGGCGGCCACCGCGAGCAGGGCCAGCAGGAAGGACCCGGCGAGCAGCTCGGGGATGCGGAACAGCCGCAGCTTGGCCATGAAGACCTCACCCGCCGCCAGCAGCATCCCGAGGACGGCCGTCTTCGCCGCGAACGCGGCCACCCCGACCAGTACGGCGACCAGCGCGCCCATGCCCGCCGCCCCGCCCGTGGCGACGCCCCACGGCAGGAACAGGCTGCCCAGCAGGCCGAGCAGTACGGTCAGCCGGGCCGCGGAGGCCCACTCGATCAGCGCGAGATCGGGTCCGGAGTACTCCAGCACCATCGCCTCATGGATCATCGTCAGTTCCAGGTGGGTGGACGGGTTGTCCACCGGGATCCGGCCGGTCTCGGCGATCGTCACCAGCGCCAGGGCGACGGCGGCCAGCAGGCTGGCCGGGGACAGCACCCGCATCGGGTCCGCCTCGGTCAGGCCGACGATCGTCCCCAGGTTGGTCGAGCCGGCCCGCACCGACAGGGCGAACACCGACACCAGGATCGTCGGCTCCACCAGCGCCAGCACGGTGACCTCCCGGCTGGCCCCCATGCCGCCGAACGCGGTCCCGGTGTCCAGGCCGCCCAGCGCCAGCGCCACCGATCCAAGCGCGAGCAGCGCGGTCACCGCGAACAGGTCGGCGGCCGAGTCCAGCGGCGACGCCGTGGTGACGAGCGGGACGACGGCCGCCACGACCAGCGCCGTGCCGGCGAGCACCAGCGGGGCCAGGCGGAACGGCCATCCGGTGCCGCGCGGATCGATCGGCTCCTTGCGCAGCAGCTTGCGCAGGTCACGCCACGGCTGCAGCACACCGGCCCCGGCCCGGCCCTCCATCCGGGCGCGCACCTGGCGCATCAGCCCGGTCAGCAGCGGTGCGCCGACGACCACCAGCACCACCTGCAGCACGGTCGCGATCAGGCCCACCGCATCCGGTCCGGCAGCGTTCAATCCGGCACTGCTCAATCCGGCACTGCTCAATCCGGTCATGGGATCACCGCCAGCAGGATGAGCAGCCCGGTGAGCGTCCAGAAGCCGTAGGCCAGGTAGCGGTGCACGCTGCCGTTGGCCAGCGCCCGCGCCCTGCGGCCGAGCGCCTCGGCTGCGGCCAGCAGCGGGCCGTACAACCGCCGCTCGATCCGGTCGGGGACCATCGCGTGGAAGCGGATCCGCTCCACCAGATAGGCAGACTCCTTCTTGGGGGTCACATCGATGTCCATCTCCGGTCGCAGCACGTCGTCGAAGACGCGCTGCAGCGGCTCGGCGAACGAGGTCGCCGTGTACTGCATGCGCGGCGACATGGGTCCGGCGCCGCAGTCCCACAGCCGCGCGGCCCGCCGCCTGCGCGCCGAGAACATCCGTACGGCACCGGCGGCCAGGGCGATCGCCGCCGCCAGCGCCACGGCGATCAGCAGCGGGGACATCGTGCCCGCGATCCCGGACAGGTGCAGCGTCACGGTCCGCATGGCCGGGCCGGTCACCGGTGCGGGACCCGGGAGCAGCGTGCCGACGGCGCGGGCCAGACCGGGCACGATCACGGTGGGGCCGACGGCCAGGACGGCACAGCAGAGCGCGGCCAGGCCCATCCCGCCCAGCATCGACGGCGGGCTCTCCACCGCACGCTCCGCCTCCGGGCCGCGCGGCCGGGCGAGGAACCCGACGCCGAAGGCCTTGACGAACGTGGCGACCGCCAGCCCGGCCGACATCGCCACCACGCCGACGGCCAGCGGCATCGCCACGGCCCCGGCCACGCCGGAGGCGGGGATCGCGTGGACGAGACTCTGCAGCAGCAGCCACTCGCTGACGAACCCGTTGCCCGGCGGCAGCGCGGAGGCCGCCAGCGCCCCGACCGCGAACAGCGCGGTCGTGTACGGCATGCGGGCGCGCAGCCCGCCCAGCACGTCCAGATTCCTCGTGCCGGTGGCGTGCAGCACCGACCCGGCGGCCTGGAACAGCAGCGTCTTGAACGCCGCGTGGTTGACCACGTGCAGCAGCGCGGCCACCAGCGCGAGGGCGGCCAGTTGCGGCGCGCCGCGCGTGGCGAAGAACCCCGCCGCGCCGAGGCCCATCAACACCAGCCCCATGTTCTCCGTGGTGGAGTAGCCGAGGAGCCGCTTCAGGTCGGAGGAGACCGCGGCCTGCAGGATGCCGTACATCGCGGAGGCCCCGCCGGCGGCCAGCACCAGCAGCCACCACCAGGCCGGCGTTCCGCCCCCCGAGGCGCCGCCGGTCGAGCCGGGCAGCAGGTCGAGACCGACCCGGGCGATGCCGTACACGCCCATGTTGACCATGGCGGCGCTCATCAGCGCGGACACGTGGCTCGGCGCCTCCGGGTGCGCCCGCGGCAGCCACGCGTGCAGCGGAACGATGCCCGCCTTGGAGGCGAACCCGGCGAACGTCGCCAGGAACACCGCGTCGCGGGCGAGCGGAGAAAGCCGCGCGGAGCGGAGCTGCTCGAAGGCCTCGCCATGGGCCCCGGCCGCGAATCCGGCGAGCCCGCCGAGGATCGCGATCAGCCCGAGGTGGGTCATCACGGCGTACCAGAGGCCGGCGCCGCCGACGGCCGGGCGGCGGCCGTGCTCGGCCAGCACCAGCAGCAGCGAGGTGATCGCCATCAGCTCCCAGGCCACCAGCAGCGTGCTCACGGCGGCCGCCGCCGGCACCAGCAGCATCGAAGCGACGAACAGCGGGAGCGTCGCCTGGACGATCCGGCCGGACAGGCCGTGCCGTGCATAGCCGATCCCGTAGACGCCGGCGCAGACGGCCACGCCTCCGGTGACCGCGATGAACAGCCCGCCCAGCGGGTCGAGCGTCAGCCGCACCCCGGCCAGCGGCAGCAGGTCGGGCAGCCAGGCCGACCAGGTCTGCCCGGCCATGGCGGCCCCGCCCGCCGCCGCCCCGGCCGCGCCCGCGGCGGCCGTGCCGACGCCCGAAAGGGCCGGCCGGATCCGGGCGGGTACGGCCAGCGCGAGCAGGGCCGTCGCCAGGCACAGGCCGAGCGCGACCGTGAGGAGAGCCCCGGGGAGGTTCATCGGCCGGTCAGCCGCCGCAGCGCCGCGATGATCGCCTCGGGCTCGGGCGGGCAGCCGGGCACCTCGGCGTCGACCGGGACCACGTCGCCGACCGCGCCGGCCACGCCGTACGCACCGGCGAACACGCCGCAGTCGCGGGCGCAGTCGCCGACGGCGACCACGAAGCGGGGCTCGGGCACCGCCTCGTAGGTGCGGCGCAGCGGCACCTCCATGTTGCGGGTGACCGGGCCGGTCACGAGCAGTGCGTCGGCGTGCCGGGGAGAGGCCACGAGCCGGGCCCCGTACCGCTCGGCGTCGTACACGGGGCCGAACACCGAGCCGATCTCCACCTCGCAGCCGTTGCACGAGCCGGCGTCGACGTGCCGGAACTGTACGGATCCGCCCAGTTTGGCCGCCTCCGGCGGGGCCTCACCTGTGGGACGTTCCGGCGCGGGCTCGGCGACCCGGCCGGTCTTCCTGATCTTGCGCCATAGACTCACGCGGCGACTCCTGCTTTCTCGCGCGGCGACACTCCGAGGCGACACTCCGTGATGACACTCTGCGATGACACTTTGCGGTGAAATCCTGTGGTGAAACTCTGCGGTGACACGCACGGCGGTCGGCTCATCGGGACGGCGGCTGCTCCTCCTGCCGCAGCTCGGCCAGCACCCTCCCCTGACCGGCGAGCACGTCGGTGAGGATCCGCCGGGCCGCGCGCAGCAGGTCGGCCACGTCGCCGCAGCTCAGTGCGTACACCACGGTGGATCCCTCACGGGTGGCCGTCACGAGGCCGGCCCGGCGCAGCACGGCGAGCTGCTGCGACAGGTTCGACGGCTCGACCTCGATGTCCGCGAGCAGATCACGCACCGGCAGCGGGCCGTCCTGGAGCAGTTCGAGCACCCGCACACGCACCGGGTGACCGAGCGTACGGAAGAACTCCGCCTTGACCTGATGGAGGGGTACGGACACGGTCAGCCCCTTAACGACCGGCGGAGCGCGACGCGGCCGATCAGCGGCGGCGCGCCGGACGGTGCCTCTGGCAGCGTGTACCGAAACGGCATGACATGTCCGAAACTCACGAATCCATTATGTGACGAATTGAAGATTTCTTCAAATCGTCAACGTGGACGGGTCTCGGACGGCCGGGCTCCGACGTTCCGGGACACCGTGATCGGCGGCTTCCCGATCCGGGTGGGGCAGAACACCGTCGTCCTGCTGCCAGCGCTGCACCGGCACCCCAAGGCGTGGGACCGGCCGGAGGAGTTCGACATCGACACTGGCTCCCCGAGAACAGGGCGGGGCATCACCCGGCCGCGTACAAGCCGTTCGGCAACGGTGAACGGACCTGCATCGGGCGTCAGTTCGCGTTGACCGGGGCGCGGCTCGCCCTGGCCGTCGTCCTGCAGCGGTTCGCGATCTCCGACCCCGAGGCCTACCGGATGCGGATCAAGCAGATGCTCACTCTCAAGCCCGACGGCTTCACGATGGACGTCAGAGAGCGCAGTCCGTACGAACGGGGCACGGCGGCGCTGGCCGAGACCGTCGAAGAAGCGCCGACGGAGGTGCTCACCACCGGTGTCGGTCTCACCGTCGTTCGCCAAGAACGATTGGGAGCTGGCCGAGTGGGCGCTGCGCTGCCTACGCGTGCCGCGCGACCAGGTCGTACGTGCCTGCGGCGCGACCCGCCTGCCGGTGGACACGCCGGTGACGGCCGGGCTGCTGCTGTCGGAGTTCGCCGAGCTGCAGGAGGCGGCCACGTGTTCCGACCTGGCGATGCCGGCCGGGGCGACCGAGTGTCCGTGGACCCGGCGGCAGCTCGCCGAGCTGGAGAACGACTACGCCGACGAGATCCTCGCCAAGCGGGTCACCGTGCTCACGCTGCTGGAGCGCTTCCCCGCGATCACGCTGCCGCTGTTCCTGGAGATGGCCGGGCCGATCCGGCCACGCTACTACTCGATCTCCTCCTCGCCGCCGGCCGATCCGCGCCGGGTCCGCATCACGGTCGGCCTGGTGGCGGGGCCGGCCTGGTCGGGCGCCGGTCGCTACCGCGGCATGTGCGGTGGCGGGCGGAAACCAGCGAGTGGAAATCAACGAGCGGAAACGATCTTCCGCCATTTTTCGATCGTCCGCTTGTACGGCCCAGGCATGCGGAGGGCCGGGACGTCGGCATAGGCGAAGATGCCCAGCTCCTTGTGCTCGTTCGAGCTGCGGATCTCTTCGTCGCCGGTGTATGTAGCGCCGAAACTCACGATGAACGTATGGCGCAGTGGCGTGATCTCGTAGACCCAGGTGTCGATGATCTCTTCCACGGTCACCGTGATGTTGAGTTCCTCGAAGACCTCTCGGCAGACGCAGACCTCCGGAGTCTCCCCCACCTCGAGCTTCCCGCCGGGCAACTCCCACTCGTCGCGCTCGTTCATCAGCAGGGGGACCTTGCCGTCCATGTCGATGACGAGTTTCACCGATATCGGGAGCTGATATTCGAAATACCCCGGGTTGCGCTCGACCATATATTCCGGCATGCCGTTGCTGCGGATCCGGTCCGGTCCGTCCATTTTAGTTCTCACCTTTCGATGCTCAGGAGAATCGCTGCCAAGTCGTCGGCGTTTTTGAACTTCTCGGACCCTGCCACCCGTGCCGGGTCTGATTCGTGCCGTCTTATCTGGGAGGTGATGTCGCCGAGCCCTCGCTGGTGCGCATGACGTCCAAGACTTTGCCAGTCAGGAAATATTTGATAATCCACGACCGCCCTGGCGAACCCGTCGGTGCAGAGTAGTAGAGCGTCCACGCTCTCCACTGGAAAAGTCTCCGCATGGACTTTGAACACCGCGTCAGGATGGCCGGAGAAAACTGATTCGTCGTACCCGCCTGTGATGTACTCCAGCCGTCGGACGAACATCGCGTCTATGATCTCTTGTCTCGTCTGCCGCCCTGACTTGGCCTGTTCGACGGCACGCGCCTCACGTTCCTCGAAGAAATCGGTACCGACCTCTCGGACGACTTGTGATTCGCGATAGGCGACAAGAGTGGTGTCGCCGATGCGTCCCAGCTCGACGGTGTCGTCATGAAGGACGGCGAGACCGATCGAGCAGCAGGGGTGATTGCGCAGCCTGGCCGGAGAGATCTCGGCCAGTCGTGTTCGGACGTCTCTTCCCACAGCCGTGAAAACATCGTCGCCGGTCATGGAGCCGGCACCAGGACCGATTTTACGCAGACACTGATCGACGAGATCCACCAGCCATTGGACGTTCGATGCCGCAGGTAGTGTTCTTTCCTCGGTGAAGTCGGTCGCTCCGTCTATGACCCAGGCGAGATTTCCCGAGGCTCCGGTCCGATCCTCCGTCGGCCTCGTCTTCGAACCGGGGCTCTGCGTCACATCAACGACTTCGAACAGTCTCCTCACCGTCCTAAGAGATGTGGAATCACCATCAGTGCCACGCCGGCGAGGAAGGAGACGAACACGCGCCACAAGGATCGCGCGGTCATCAACGAGAAGGCTGAGAAGACGATGACGACGGCTCCTGCCATCACCTGGATGAGAGCAGCCCCGTCCGCGGGTTTGCTCTGGCCGGCGATGCTCCCTCCTGTGGCGATCAACGCCACCACCGCGGCGAGCAACCCCATCAGCTGGAGTTGCTGGTTTTTGAACTCCATCAACTCCCGTCGACCGGTTTCCTGCATTTCGTCCCAGCGGGCCTGCTGTTCCAGCAGATCGATCCGTATTCGTGTGGTGTGGTAGTGCGTCAGTCGCCTATGGTGATCACGGCCGTCGCGCGGTTCCAGTTCGATGGCCCGAGTAAGGGAGATGCGAGCGGAATCGAAATCTCGTCGGAGTGCGAGGATGCGTGCTTTTGTTTCATGATAGTGGGCGATCCGACCATTGCTCGATGTTATAGCCCTATCTACACATTGCTCGGCTTCTTTAATCTCACTCTTCGCCGGTGGGGCCGATCTTCGCTCGAGGTATTCTGCCATGAAGGCGGCCAACTGGTGCACCACTCCCGCGACATCCGGCATGTCGACGGCCGCCCTGCGCGAATATTCAACCGCTTTGCGCAGACTGGCAACGTCTCCGCGGTTGCGTTCGACTATGGCAAGGAAGGTGACGAAATATGGCTCTGCGCGCTGATGGTCGCCGCGTGCGGCCGGCCTATCTGATCGTCTCTGTACCGGATGCGGTAGCGCTTCGAGCCGGTGGTGAGAGACATGACAGGAGGTCAGGGGCGTCCCCTGGCTCTCAGGACGACGTGTCGGGCCTCGGAGAGCAAGGTTCTGTGCTCGACTGTCCGGATGATTTCGGCCCCATCCAGAAGCAGGGATTCACCGCCGTCCGCGGCAGGCCGGGTGTAAAGGCAGCCCACTATCGTGGGTGGCACACTCGAGTGGGCACGGTCGGTGTGCAGGGCCAAAGGGTGATGTGTGAATCCGGTGTGGTTCTCGCCGCGCACCGAAAGCGGCCGGATGACGGTGATCCCGGGGCTGTTCTCATGAGGGTGAGAGTAGGGAACCGTCCAGTCGCCGAGAAACGAGGTGAGTTCATTCACGGTGGCCTCGGTTACGAGAAGCAGACCATGAGCGGCCAGCCATCTTCTGGCCTCTACGGTAGTGAGTTGTCGCCACATCGGTGTCAACAGTCTCATGCCATGGCCCTCGCTGTGTAGGCAGCAGATCCCGGGTAGGTGGTGCCATGGCAAGTAGACCGCACATCTGTCGTCCTATCCAGTCCGGGTGACCTCGTTACTGAGTATGCCCGGTTCATAATTCGAGTTGTGGTCTGTCCCCCTTGCTGTCGGATAATTAGCCTATAGTGTGATATCAGTCTGTTTTAGGCTTAAGGGGGGATTATTTCATGGTGTGAATCCGGTCGCCGTCCGGCTGCCGTCCAAAACGGCGCGCAGCAGAGATGCCGCCTCATGCCCATGGCAGCGTCCCGCCGGACGGGTGATGGCGCGGGCGGAAACCGTACAGCGGAGGTCAGGCGCTTTCCTTGTCCTCCAGGCCGACGGCCGACCGCAGCTCGCCGACCTCGCGCCGCTGCTCCTCGTCGTCGTACTCCGCGTTGAGGTGGGTGAGCACCTGGGCCAGGCCCTCGGCGATGGCGTTGAGCTTGTGCTGCACGGCGTCGTTGGCCCGGGTCTGGGTGTTCTGCAGCAACGCGACCAGCAGGAAGGTCACGATCGTGGTGACGGTGTTGATGATCAACTGCCAGGTGTCCATGTCGCGCAGGACGAAGAACGACGGCGCCCACACCAACACCAACGACACGCACATGACGAAGAACCAGGCCCGGGACACGAACGCCGCGGCGGCGGTGGCGAAGCGGTCGAACGGCGAAAGCCGTGAACCGATGTCGGACGGCATGATGGGGGATGAGGGCTTCGACCCGGACATTCGGCTCCTCCGTAAGCGACGATCGGAAGCCCAGCTATCCAGGGTTCAAGGTCTCAAACGTGTACACACCGCCGCTGACGGCGCACACCGCTCGATTGCTCGGTTAAGATCCACAAAAGACGCGTCTCAGGCGGTGATGGCTGATGGAAAGAGTGCCGGCGGGAGTCGATCCGACTGTTCCGAGTGTGGCCCGAATCTACGACTACCTGCTCGGCGGCAAGGACAACTTCGCCTCCGACCGGGCTGCGGCGGAGAAGCTGATCGAGCTCACGCCGAACGTCCGAGAGGGGGTGCAGGCCAACCGGCGCTTCCTGAGCCGAGCCGTACGGCTCATGTGTGAGAGCGGGATCCGTCAGTTCCTCGACATCGGCACCGGCCTGCCGACCCAGGAGAACGTGCACCAGGTGGCGCTGCGGGTGGCGCCCGAGTCCCGGATCGTGTACGTCGACAACGACCCCATCGTGCTCAGCCACGGGCGCGCCCTGCTTGAGGACAACCCGCAGACCATCGTCGTGGACGGCGACATGCGGAATCCGGAGACCATTCTGGACAACCCCAGGGTCACCGAGCACCTCGACTTCGACAAGCCGGTCGGCCTGCTCATGCTCGCCGTGCTGCACTTCGTCCCCGAGGACGAGGACGCCGAGCGGATCGTGAAGACGCTGCGCGACCGCCTGGCCGTCGGAAGCGGCATGGCGATCAGTCACCTGTCGTACGGCGACCTCGAGCCGGAGAAGATCCGCGAGGGCCGCGAGCTCTACAAGAAGACCTCGGCCGGCGCGGTGACGCCTCGCTCGCACGCCGAGATCCTGCGCTTCTTCGACGGGTTCGAGCTGGTCGAGCCGGGACTTGTGCCCACGGAGAACTGGCGTCCCGAGGAGGGGGAGCCCCAGCTTCCCCCTCTCCCCGGTGTCGATGGCTACGCGGGGGTCGGCCTGCTCCGCTGACCCGGGCCCGGCCGGTCAGACGGGGTTCCCGATCCGCTTCGGCGTGTCGGGAACCCTGGCCCGATGGTGATCGTTTGAGGGAAGATCACATCGGTCTGACTGGAGAGAGGAAACCGTGGTCTTCAAACGGATGCTGGGAGCCTTCGGCGTCGGCGCCCCCTCGGTGGACACCGTTCTGGCCACCCCGCGGGTACGGCCAGGCGACCCGCTGCGCGGCGAGGTCCGCCTGGCGGGCGGCGACTTCGACGCCGACATCGAGCACGTCGCCCTCGGTCTGGTCACCCGGATCGAGGCCGAGCACGGCGAGGACGAGCAGACCGGTCTCGTCGAGTTCCTCCGCACCGAGGTCGCCGGGCCGTTCACGCTGCGCGCCGACGAGCATCGCGCCATCGCCTTCGAGCTCCCCGTCCCGTGGGAGAGCCCGATCACCGAGGTGATGGGCCGGCCGCTGCACGGCATGGTGATGGGCGTGCGCACCGAACTGGCCATCGCCAAGGCCGTCGACAAGGGCGACCTGGACGCCTTCGAGATCACGCCGCTGCCCGCGCAGGAGGCCGTGCTGCGGGCCTTCGCCCAACTCGGGTTCCACTTCAAGAGCGCCGACCTGGAGATGGGCCACCTCCGCGGGGTCGATCAGCACCTGCCGTTCTACCAGGAGATCGAGTTCTATCCGCCGTCCGACCACGCGGGGCAGGTCGGCGAGGTCGAGCTGACCTTCGCGACCACGCCCGGCGGGATGGACGTCATCCTGGAGGCCGACAGGCGCGGTGGTCGCCACGACTACGGTGGGGACTCCTTCGGTCGCTGGAGCGTCGGCCACGACGAGGCCCTGCATCGGGACTGGGCCGCGGAGATCGGCGGCTGGCTGGCCGCGCTGTCGCGGTACGGCACGGCCGGTGTCCACGACGGCCACGAGCCGTACGGACACCACGAGCAGTACGAGCAGTACGGGCACCAGGTGCATCGGCCGTACGGGGGAGACCACCACGGCGGCGGACCCGGATGGGGCATGGTCGCCGCGGCCGGAGCCGCCGGAGTGGTCGGCGGTCTCGTCGCGGCCGAGGCGATCGACGAGATCGGCGACCTCATCGAGGGCGAGGAGGAAGAGGAAGAGGAGTGGTGACCCCGCCGGGTTCCACCACACTCTGAGCCTCACCCCCGCGCCGGCGGGGCGGGCCTGTCATGCGCCGGCCCGGCCCGCCCCGCCGTACGCCTCCGGAAAGGGTGGTCAGTAGTTCCGGCTGCGCCCGACGTAGACGTCGCGGGCCCGATAGTAGGTGTCCGCGCTCGGGCCCGGCGAGCCGGAAGATCCCTCCATCTGCAGGTTGATGATCAGCCACATCGGCTTGCCCACGAACCCGCGGGCATGGTGCACCGCCTTCCACTGGCCGTCGATGTAGTAGTGGATGTCCACGTCGGTGGCGCTGACCTTGGTGATCCAGGCGCGGTAGTTGTGCCACGATCCCGGCGACGACACGCCCACGATCGTGCTGTCCACGTCCGAGGACGTACGGAACGTGTTGAACCAGTTGCGGTTGTCGCCCTTGAACTCCAGGATGTCGCTCTCCGGCGGCCAGCTGTTCACGCCGGTCAGCCAGAACGCCGGCCAGGTGCCCCGGGCCGAGGGAGCCTGGAAATCGCCTTTGACCTCCCAGTTCGGGAACTGGTCGTTGACCACGACCTGATCGCGGGCGTGCACCGCGCCGGAGTGGTAGCGGATCGGCAGGTGCGGGCTGGAACCGCTGGTGCCCTCATTCCAGTTGATGCGGGCGGCCCGCAGCGTCAGCACCCCGCCGGACAGCGAGACGTGGTTGTGGTCGGTGGCCGAGCCGTACATCCGGGCGGAGCCGTTGTGGTCCGAGCCCCAGGGATACAGGTACGCCCATTCGGCGGCGAGCGCGTTGTAGTCGTTGAACGAGGACGGGGCGATGACCGTCTCCCAGGAGGCCGCGCTCGCCGGGGTGAGGGCCGCCATCGCCGGACCGGCGACCGCGATCGCCGCGACGAGACGGAGGAGCGATCTGCGGCGTCTCATCTGTGTCCTCTCCACCCTGTCGGGAACGGATCTGACGAACAGAGTCCGATCGCTGAACGGCATCGGTCAAGACCGTCGCCGTCGGCGTCCCTCTCCCGCGTGCGCCCGGCCAGGTCAGCCGTGATCGGCCGGGTCGGCCGCGTGAAAAGAGCTGAAAACGGCGACGGTACGGCAGGCCGCCCGCTGGCGGGTCAGCTCGTCGGCTTCTCGGCGTCCGCCGGGTCGGCCTCACCGTCTCGTCCGCCCAACTCGGCCAGGTCGTGGCCGGTGAGGCGAAGTCCGGCCGCCGCGATGTTCTCGGTCAGGTGGTCGAGCGAACCGGTTCCGGGGATGGGCAGTGTCACGGGTGACCTGGCCAGCAGCCAGGCCAGGGCGACCTGCGCGGTGGTGGCCCCGTGGCGGCCGGCGACATCCCTGAGACGGGCGTGGTCGATCCGTGCCCCGCCGCCGCCGAGCGGGAAATATGGGACATAGGCGATGCCCTCCTGCTCGCACTGAGCGAGTACGCCGGAATCGCCGGTGAAGTGGATGTGGAAATGGTTCTGCACCGCGGCGACCGGGGCGATGGACCGTGCCTCGGCGAGTTGGACGGCGTCGACATTGCTGATGCCGAGGTGCCGGATCAGCCCTTCGCCGCGAAGCTCCGCGAGCGCGGCGAAGCGTTCACCGATCGATTCGCCGCCTGCCGGGCCCATGCCGCCCACTCGCAGGTAGACCAGATCGAGATGGTCCCGCCCGAGGCGGCGCAGATCCTCCTCGACCAGACCGCGTAGTTGACCGGCGGCGGCCTGGCCGGTGGGCACCACGCCGCCCTCGAGGAGCGGACCGACCTTGGTGGCGACCACCAGGTCCTCCGGGTACGGCGACAGCGCTTCGCGGATCAACTCGTGCGCGGAAAGGTCACCGAACCCGTAGAAGCCCGCGGTGTCGATGTGGTTCACGCCGAGCTCCGCGGCCCGGCGCAGCACGGCGATGCCGGCCTCGAAGGTGCGGACGGAGCCGCCGAGGGCGAGCCTCATCGCGCCGAAGCCGAGCCGGTTGACCGGCAGGTCACCGCCCAGAGGGAACTGTCCTGCGGCGGCGGCCGTGGTGGTGGTGGTGTCCATGTTCCTGCTCCTGTTCGTGGACGTATGCGGGTGCGGGTCGAAGTCCAGGTGATGTGGTCAGCCGCGGTAGTGATCGGCCAGCGCGGCGAAGGCGGCCTTGGGTTCCCACGGCATGCCGGGGTAGGCGAGCCCGTGGCCCCTGTCGAGGATCTTGACGATCCCGGGGCTCGCCAGATCGAGGTCGATGGCGGGATCACCGCCGGGGCGGTGCGGGAAGTTGTAGAGCGCGAAGAGGAAGACGAAGGCGCTGTCGACGCCCGCGGCGTCGAAGGTCTCCAGCAGCTCACGGAGATAGGCGGCCTGGCCGGCCTCGTCGCGGGCGTACTCGCCGTCCAGCCGGACCGGCGTGCCGTCCTCGTCGTACTCGACGATCTCCAGACAGCGGGCGCCCCGTTCAGCCGCGCCATGGTAGGCGGAGGTGCCGAACTCGGTGATCGCGACCGGTTTTCCCTGCGCGACGAGGGCGCGGACGCCCGCACCGAACTGACCCGCGATCTCGGCCGATCGGTAGAGATCGACGCCGATGATGTCGAAGGGCGCCCAGTCGACGCGCTCGAGCTGGATGGAGGCGTAGGTGATCCGGCCGCCGAACCGTTCGCGCAGGAGCGCCACAGCGTCGCCGAGGAAGTCGTTGACACGTGCGGACAGGTCACCGATCAGCTCGCGCAGGCGGGCCGGGTCCGGCTCGTGCAGCAGCGGCCCGAGACGGTCGGTCTCGGAGTCGCCGGGCAGGAACCCCTTGTTCATCAGGCTCAACTCGGCGCCGGCGACGAACACGACCTCGGCTCCGCGCAGCCGGACTCGCTCGGCCCGCTCGGCGCAGTCGGCGAACAGCGACAGCGTCTCCTCGGGGGTCAGTTCGAGCGGGTAGGGCGAGAACCAGACCTCCAGGCCGAGGTCGGCGGCGTACGTCGCGGCCAGCTCCAGCCGTTCGGGATCACCGCCGATGACGCGGACGGCGGTGCAGTGCAGGTCGTCACGGATGATCGTCAGCTCGCGCCTGACCACGTCCGGGTCGAAACGCTCACGGGAGATGGCTCCGTTGCGGACGAAGCCGGTGTCGTAGCTGATGCCCTTGGCGCGCATCGATCTGGCCCTTCCTGCCGGGTACGAGGGCCTCAGACTATACAAAAAGTGCGTGTACGCAAGTTTGCGTACACGCAGGGAATTTGGGACAGTGGGGTGGTGACGGCAAGACGGACGGGGCTACGCGAGCAGAAGAAACAGGCCACCCGGCAGGCGTTGCGCGAGGCGGCATTGCGGCTGGCTCTCGAACGCGGGCCGGACAACGTGCGCGTCGACGACATAGCCGAGGCGGCCGGAGTCTCGCCGAGGACCTACAACAACTACTTCTCCAGCCGGGAACAGGCCATCGTCGCCGCTGTCACCGCCGAACGCGAATCCCGGGTGGCGGCGGCGGTGGCCGCCCGCCCCGCCGGCGTCCGGCTGGCCGACGCCGTCATCGACGCGATCGTGGAGCAGTACACCGATCCCGGTGAACACGATCGCGACGCGCTGCTGTTGATCACTACTCGTCCCGTGCTGCGCGACGCGTTCGTCGATGCCGCCGCCGCGATCGAACATCCCCTGACCGATGCGATCGCCGACCGCCTCGGTGGTTCCGGCCGGGACACCGCCCGCGTGCTCGCGGCGAGCGTGGCCGCCGCCGTCCGGGTCGCCCTCGAACGGTGGACGCGGTGGACGGCCGCCGCGTCCCCTGCCGCCGGCGGGCTCGTCGTGCCGTCCGGCTCGCTACCCGACCTGCTCCGCGCCGCGCTCGCCCCGCTCACCCCCGCCCTCGACGCGGCGGAGGAACGACGGGCGGCCGCGCCGGAGAACTGAGGGGCCGGTGTCCCGACCCGGCAGTCTCTGCCGGTCAGGAGGGGGCGTACCTATGGTGTGACCTTGATGTTGGTCAGACCGGACAGCGCGTTGCGGACGGTGTTCGAGGAGTGCACGACGTTCGGATCGCCCGCGCACTTGGAGGTCGAGGTGATGCGGATGGCGTACATGCCGACACCGCCGAGGTCGGAGGCGTTGTCGCGCCACACGTTGCCGCAGCCGTTGGCGTACGACGGGGTGGTCGCGGGGTTGTGCGTCTCGTAGCCGTTGGCGAAGGTGCCGGGGGACGCGAAGGACCCCGTGTTGCGTTCGATCACATAGCCGATGCCCTTGACGTCGACCCAGGAGTCGGCCGAGTTCTGGCCGGAGATGCCGGTGCCGTCGAAGGTGTTACCCGAGATGACGCCGTCGAAGGTGCCCTCCTTGACGTCGATGTGCTCGGCGGCGATGTTCGGGCCGAACCGGTTGTCCAGGACCTCGACGCGATCTGAGCGGTCGACGCCGCCGCTGTTGCCGTGGCACGCCCAGTTGGAGTTCGCCGAACCGATGTAGACGCCCTCCCCGTATCCTGCCTGCACCAGGCCGGTGTGCGAGATCCGCGAGTTCCGGATCACGCCGTCCGCCGAGGACCTCCGGAAGTGGACGGCCTCCTCATCGATGTGATGCACGTGGACCCGGTCGATGGTCACATGCGGGGAGTCGTCCAGGATGATCCCCTTCTTGGAGTCCTTGACCGTGAACCCGAACAGGTTCCAGTACGGCGCGGCGTACAGCCAGAGCCCGTATCCGGAGTCCCACCCGCTCGTTGGAGCGGGGCAGGAGGGGCCGGAACCCGAGGGGCCGTCGTTGACCAGGACGGCATCGGCCGGACCGACCAGCGTGATGGGCAACGAGGCCGTCCCCGCGCGCTGGGTGACGAATGAGCCGTGGTACTCCCCGGGGGCCAGCCTGATCGTCTGCCCGGGCCGGGCGGCGGCCAGCGCGCTCCGCAGTTCGGTCGCCGTCGACACGTCGACGACGCCGCTTTCGCTCGGGGAGTGTTGAACGGCCAAGGTGAGGGCGGTGGTGACGGCCGCGGCATCGACCGTCGACGCCGGTGGCCGTGCGTTCGCTCCCGCCGACGGCGCCACTAACGTGATCAACGCTGCGAAGAGCCCTGCGGCGGTGCGCCACTGCACGAACGCCTCCGGAACAGTTAACAAAGTTTCCTGATCTTTCGCAGGCTAAAGGGGCGGGGTGCCCCGCGCAAGACCCAACCTCCACCGGCCCCCGGCGGCCGACCCCCTCGTCTCGATCATCGGTCGGGGAGGCGGAACGACCCACGCCCACCCCTCCGCCGTACCGGGATCGGCCATGACCTTTCCGCCCGAGACCGGACAGCCGCTCAGGGGTTTGGTGGCCTGCCGATTCGCCGATCCCCGCAGACCACCGTGGAGTCGTATCGCCGACCCCATGTACCAGGAAGTAGTGCCTGGCGGGGCCGTAGCCGTACTGCTCGAGGAAGGCATCACGGCCCAGTTCGTCGAATTCTCGGATGGTCGCCAGCACCATGTTTCGGCGAAGATCAAATAGCCCCATCTGGATATGGTATGTCCGAAAGACGGCTGATAAATGCGACAAGCTGCCGCGATTGTGTGACGTGAAGCGGAAAGGTGACGCTTGTGCCGATCCCATGGAGGGAGCCGGTCTCGGCTCTTCCGTGAACTGCAAGATCGTCTTATGCTGTCGCGCTATGGACTGGGTCGAGCGGGTCACGGGCGTCAATCAGTGGTCACGTGGCGGCGAGCGTGCACCGCACAAGCCGTTGCTCCTGCTCTACGCTCTTGGATGTTTTCAACGCCAGGGCGGCCGTCCGATCCCGTTCAGTGCCGCCGAGGCGGACCTGAAGCGACTTCTGCGGGAGTTCGGCCCTCCACGTAAGACCAGCCCCGGATATCCGTTCCATCATCTGGCCAAAGACGGCATCTGGCTGGTGGAGACCGCCGAGGGGCCGGGCAGTCCTGGCTCGGAGCTCGGTCGGTTGCGCGACAGCCGGGCGACGGGCCGCCTGCACCCCGACCTCGTACGCGCGCTGCACGACGACTCCCGCCTGGTCGCACAGATCGCCCGTGCCCTGCTGGACGCGAACTTCGAGCCGTCGCTGCACCCGGACATCTGCCTGGCCGCCGGCCTCGATCTGACCGTCCTGGAAGCCAACACGGCCGGGGAAGACACCCGGCCGGAGATCCGGATCGCACGGCGGAACCCGGCGTTCCGCGAACAGGTCCTGACGGCCTACGAGTACTGCTGCGCTTTCTGCGGCTACGACGGCTGGCTGGACGGCATCGCGATCGGCCTGGACGCCGCGCACGTACGCTGGTGGGCCTTCGAAGGGCCGGACGAACTGGCCAACGGACTCTGCCTGTGCGCGCTGCACCACAAGCTGTTCGACAAGGGCGTGCTCGGCCTGACCCACGATCTGACGATCAGCGTCTCACGCAAATTCGTCGGCCGGACATCGACGGCCAAGGAGATGGTGTTCTCCCTGGCCGGGCGTCCGGTCCGTGAGCCGCAGCCGGGCTTGGAGCACGTCGAACCCGAATACATCGACTGGCACAGCCGGCAGGTCTTCCGTTCACCGGCTCGTCTGGGCTGACAGGTTCTTGGCAGCGGCAAGGTCGGGGCAGGCGCGCCACCCGTCGCAGGCCGCATGTCAGGGCATGAGATCACGCGCAGGACGCGCCGTTGAGCAGGAACGCCGCAGGGGTGGGATTGGCGCCGGTGTGCGTGCCGTTGAAGCCGATCCAGAGGGTCTTCCCGGGGGCGATGTCCTTGTTCCAGGACATGGCGGTCGCCGTCACCGCCGAACCGGTCTGCGACCAGGTGGCCGACCATCCCCGGGTCAGCCGCTGGCCCGGGTCGGGGAAGCCGAACGTCAGCCGCCAGTCCCGCACGGTCGTGGACCCGGTGTTGGTGATCGCGACGTTCGTGGTCATCCCGCCGCCCCAGGTCGAGGAGGTGGCCTTCACCTGACAGGTGGGTTGCGGCGATGCCGAGGGTGATATGACGTCGTTGTAGATCGTCACGGCCACTGTGCCGGACGCCGCCCCTGTCGCGCCCTTCGTGTCGACGGCCACGAGGTACAGATCGTGCGTCTGGGAGGGGACGCCGGACGGGGGCCAGGGCAGGTAGACGTCCCCCTCGGTCACGGCGGGCTGGAAGCTGGCCACGACGAACGAGCCGCCCTCCCGGTCCTCCCGCACGTAGTAGCAGGCGATGCCGTCCGCGTCGGTGGCCGGGGCCCAGCGCAGTCGGACCCAGTTCATCGAGGCACTGACGATCTCGGGCGTTCCCGGTGCGGTGGGCGGCGTGTTGGCCGGAGCCGGGGTCGGCGGCGGGGATGTCTTGCACGGGTAAGGAAGGGTCGGCGACGGCGCAGGCGTCGGACCGGCCGCCCCGGCTCCGGCCACCGCCGGTGGGATCAGGAACGCGGCCGTCCCCAGCACCGCCGTTGCCAACGTGCTTACCCGTGTCCTCGTCCGCATCGCGTGGGCCCTCCGCGCCGTACGGTCATTTCCGATTTACGGGGATTGTCATGTCTATGGGCTGTCATGGTCAATAGAAATCCGTGGCCCGCCATACGTCGCTGATGCTCGATCTGAAGCGATGGGACGTGCACGGGTCTGCCGTTTCGAACCGTCGTCACGGAGGCGCTCCGCCACAAGGGTTTGCGTTGAAGCCGCGGTGACCGCGAATCAGGCCTCGCACAGGGACAATACGCCGTCGGGGTCGCGGTGAACCTGAGCGCCGAAATCGCGGCTGAACTCGTCCAGGGTTTGGCGTAGCCATTCGGCGTCGTGAGGGGGCGCGGGGCACAGCCGCATTCGGCGGGACTGCATAGGCGTCATACGCAGGCCGGTCAGCCGTCCCGAGATCGGGTCGAGCGAGGCGAAGTACAGCAGCCGGAGGTCGTCGCGGAACGCCTCATATCCGCTGATGCCCTCGTAGTCGTCGATGAGGTCGCCGCAGCCGTACAGCACGAGTTTCCCCTGATAGAGCTCGACCGGCCGCGGGTGGTGTGAGGAGTGCCCGTGCACGATGTCGACACCGCCGTCGATCAGCGCGTGCGCGAAGCGGACATCCGCCCTGGAGATCCGATATCCCCAGTTGGAACCCCAGTGGATGGAGGCGACCACGATGTCTCCCGGCCGCCTGACCTTCCGTACCCGCTCGGTGATCTCGCCGGCCGTATGCTCCGACGATGCCGGCACGAGGTGGACGCCGGGACCGTGATCGGACGCCGCCCAGGTCGGCGGGATCCCGCTCGACTCCATGCCGAACGAGAACACCAGCGCCCGGCCGCCTTCCGCCAGCGGCACGATCACCGGCCTGCGCGCCTCGTCCAGATCGCGGCCCGCCCCGGTCGCCGCGATGCCGGCTGCCGTCAGTGAGTCGAGGGTCTCGGCGAGCCCCTCGCGGCCGAAGTCCAGCACGTGGTTGTTGGCCAGCGCGCACGCGTCGGGCCTGGCCACGGAGAGGGCGGGCAGGTTGGCCGGGTTCATCCGGTAGTTGACCGCCTTTCCCGGGGCGAAGTGATCACTTCGGGTGACGCTCGTCTCCAGGTTCACCACCCGGACCTCGGGCGCGACCTCGTCGAGGATTCCGAGCGCGTCGCCCCAGGGATAGGAGAAGTCGGCCCGGCGGGGGACCGGTCCGTTCACCTCCTCGGCGAGTGCGACGTACGTCCTGGCGTCCAGGACGTACGACTCACGCAGCGCCGGGTCTCCCGGGTGCGGCAGGATCTGGTCCACCCCGCGGCCGAGCATGACGTCGCCGCAGAGGAACAGCGTCACCGCCTCGGCGCCCATACCCCCAGGCTACGAGCCGGTGGCGCCCGGATCCCGGTGTGAATGAGACTTACGGTTCCCGGCTTCATGATGATGCTGGTCCGGGTGATTCTGCCGGGGCCGGTGACGAACGATGCCGTGGCTAAGTCGTGCGGGCGTCGTACTTCTCCCGGTTGGCGAGAACCTCGTCCATGTGTGTCTCCGCCCATACCTTGACGCCGCGCATGAGGTCGTGGAGTGAGCCTCCGAGGTCGGTCAGCTCGTAGGTGACTGTGACGGGCACGGTCGGGGTCACCGTGCGGGTGAGCAGGCCGTCGCGTTCGAGCGTGCGCAGCGTTTGGGTGAGCATCTTCTGGCTGACCCCGGCCAGCCGGCGGGACAGTTCGGAGTAGCGCATTGACCGTGGCCGGTCGGCACGGTCTTTGCCGGGGTGCGGGCCGTCGCCGCCGAGCGCGGCCAGGATCAGGGACACCCACTTGTCGGAGATTCGCTCGAGGAGCTGGCGGCTGGGACAACTCGCCAGGAATGCGTCGTACTCCAGCTTCGCCTGCGCCCTTTGCTGGGCCGCCGTCACCATCGGCATCGATGGCTCCTTCCTTACCACTCGGTGGCATACGCACTTTGAAGTGCGTACTTCCCGTTGGAGAGTTACCGGTCCATTGTGATGCAGCAGTACTGGTTTCTCCACAGGAGGCAACATGTCCCGCACCTTCCGTACCGCGGTCGTCCGTACCCCGGGCGGTCCTGACTCCATCGAGATCATTGACGTGCCCATCGTCGAGCCGGGGCCGGGCCAGGTCCGGGTCGAGATCGCCGGGGCCGCGGTCAATCCCGTCGATCTGGCGGTCGCTGCCGGGCTGTTCCACCGGCGCGGGCTGGTCAACCAGCCCCACCACACCGGGCTGGGCTGGGACTTCGCCGGCACCGTCACCGCGGTCGGCCCCGGCGTCGAAGTGCCGGTCGGGCGCCGGGTCGCGGGGCTGATCGACGGGTTCGACCGCGACTTCGGCACCTACGCCGAACAGCTCGTCGTATCGGCGGACGCCATCGCACCCGTGCCCGACGGTCTCGACCTGACCACGGCGGCTGTCGTACCGCTCAACGGCCTGGCCGCCGCCCAACTGGTCGACCTGCTCGGCGACGGCAGAGGCCGGAGGCTGCTGGTGACCGGCGCCGCGGGCGCGCTCGGCGGCAACGTCGTCGCGCTCGCCAGGGAACGCGGCTGGCAGGTCACCGGACTGGCCCGGACCCAGGACGAGGAGTTCGTGCGCGGCCTCGGCGCCGATTTCACCACAGAAGCAGCGCCCGGCTGGGACGCGGTAGCCGACGCCGCCGCACTCCAGGAACAGGGCATTGCTCTCGTTCGCGACGGCGGCCTGTTCGTCGGCGTGCAGCCGGGGGCGGAGCCGGCGGAAGTGCGCGGCATCACGGTCCGGGTGCTGGTGGCGCGGCCCGACGGCGCCCGGCTCGCGTGGATCCTCGCGGACACGGCCAGTGGCCGCCTACCGGCGCGGGTGCACGCGATCGTGCCGCTCGACCAGGTCGCCTCCGCCCACCGCGCGGTCGCAAAGGGTGGTGTGCGCGGAAGGTATGTCCTTCAGCCCTGACCTGCGCGCTGCCTCTCAGGGATAGGGGAACTCGGTGGAGAGTCGGCCCGTTCACCTCTCGACGAGCTCGACGTACGTCCTGACGTATTTCCTGGCTCAGGTCAGAGGAAGCCGGTCGGCGCGAGCGTGTCGCCGATCTGCCCGGGGTGTGGCGGCGCCGAGTACTGCAACTGCCCGCCCTCGCGATGGGGCGGCATGACCATGGTGCGTGCGATGTGCGCGGCGTACCGGGCGCCCTGGTCGGTGCGGACCAGGTGCATGCACAGATCGAATCCGGCCCCGGCGCCGGCGCTGGTGGCCACGTCACCATGGTCCACATACAGCACATCCGGGTCGACGCGGATATGCGGGAAGCGCGCGGCGAGTTCGTCCGCCAGCCCCCAGTGGGTGGTCGCCCGTCGTCCGTCCAGCAGACCGGCGTGCGCCAGCGCGAACACGCCGGAGCAGATGCTGACCACCCGTGCTCCGCAGGAGTGCGCGCGGCGCAGCGCCTCGATGACCGCGGGTGAGGGCGGCTCCCCGGTGGGCAGCCAGCCCGGGACGACCACGGTGTCCGCCCGGTCGAGTGCGTCCAGTCCGTCGGTCACGAGCATGTCGTAGCCGGCGTGTGTCGCGACCCTGCCTGGGCGTTCCGTGCATACGCCGAAGGCGTACCGTGTCGGAAGTCCTGACCGCTTGATCCCGAACACCTGGGCCGTGCAGGCGAGTTCGAAGGTCGATTGCGGTGGGCGGATGAGTGCCACTACGTGATGCATGGCAGGAAAGTACCGCACGATGTCTTTCCCGACACTCGGCTGAGCAGCGGCTGATCGCCAGGCTGGTCACATGACGACAGAACAGGACATGCCCGCCTCTGTGTGGTCCGCCATCCAGGACGCCCCGGTCCGTGAACTCTTCCCCGGCATCCGCGTGCGACTGCTGTGGACCGGGGACAACGGGGCGAAGGCCTGCGTGCTGGAGATGGACGCGAACACCTGTTGGCAGGGGGTCGATGTCCACGAACCGGGTCCCGAGGAGGTCTTCGTGGTCTCCGGCGTCTTCAACGACGGTGACCGGGACTACCCGGCCGGCTCCTTCATCCACGCCCCCGCAGGTTCTTCGCATGTCCCGCAGACGACCACGGGCTGCACGCTTTTCCTCTTCTACCCGGAAGGTTAGACCAGCCATGGTTACGCCGCGTTAGTTCCGGCCCGGACGCCTGAGCGGCCTCTGCGGCCAACGGTGATCACAGCACCTGCGTGAAGGCGATCGCGACTCCGATGGCGAACGCCGTGATGCCCGACACGAGGCAGATCAGGCCGTGGAGCATTCCCCGTCCCACCGTGTTGTCGATGCGGACCCGGGTGGGCCTGGCCGGGTCGTACAGCAGCGGCACCTGCTGGCCGCGCAGCGCGGGTGGCGGGTTGGTGCCGAAGGGGGCTTCGGCCTCGACCTGCCGACCGTAGGCCGTGGTGAAGCGGATGATCGGGTAGTAAAGGGCGCCGCCGCTGCGTGCGCGCCTGCCCTGCCGCAGACGTACGACCTGACCCTCGGCGCGCTGCGCCCGCCTGCGGAAGTTCCATGCGTAGATCATCATTCCGGCCCCTGTCAGGCTGAGGATCAGGCCGATGGGGACCAGCACGAGGAGGGGGTGCTCTGACACGGGAGGAGTGTAGGTCGGGCCGGTTGCGGATCTCTCCCTCCGTCAGGAGCTTGAGTCGGTCTCCCGGCTCTGCCGGCTTTTCAGGATGGCTTCGAAGACCTGGGCCAGTTCGGCGGCGTCCTCACCGGCGTGGTGGGTGTGCGTGAGGTCGGTGATCCCCAGCTGCTTTATGATCATGGCCTTGCGTGAGCCGGCCCACTCACAGCCGGTCCGGCCCATCCAGTAACTGCGCAGGTCGAGGCCCGCTCCCGAGGCGTTGAAGGGGCTCTTGCCGAGGAAGCGCATGAAGTACCAGTGCACGAACATCCCGTCGAAGACGGCGGGACCGGCAAGGAAGACGGGACGGCCGATCCGGCGCAGGTCGTTGATCCAGCGCGCGGCGGAGGTCATGGCCTGCTCGGCCGTGGGAGCCTCCCGGAGCAGGCGCTCACGGTCGAGCCCGGAGACGGCCAGAGCCTCCGGCACGAACTCGTCGGAGATCGGCCGCAGCTCGGTGTAGAAGGTGAGGTCGGGGCGGCCGACGACGGCCATGCCGAGGGAGATCATGCTGTACGGCCCTGGGATGGGCCCGTCCGCTTCCACGTCGACGGCCACGTAGAGCTCGGGGAGTTTCGCCATGCGGGCCACGCTAGACACGGCCGACGATGTGATCAACGGGATTCCGGCTGCCGACGAGTGGCCTTTGCGGGTTCCCGCGGCATGCGAGGGGCCCGACGAGCGGCAGGATCAAACCGGTAGCGTCGCCGCCAGCGGTGCGCCGATCTGGATGTCGAAGTACGCCACGAGCTCGCCCTTGCCGACAGCGCCTCGACGCGCGTCGATGATCACCACCGTGCCGGCCACGATGCCGGCGAAGCCGGTGCCGGACCGCCGCGACTGTTCGATGCGCTCGGTCACCGGACGGCGGACCGCCTCGGTCAGAAAGGTGAGCCCGTGCGGGAACTCCTCGCTCAGCGGATGCCGTTGCCGTCCCGACTCGATCAGGCTGCCGATGCCGAACCAGGCCGAGACGATCTGATCACCGCGGAGGGCGACCCGGAAGTAGCCGTTGGACTGGACCCGGTTGCAGGATGTCTGAGGCGGATAGAAGCAGTCGTAGCCACCGGCCAGAAGGTCGTCGACGGCGGAGCTCATCGTGGTCGCGTAGTGCTCGGCGCCGAACGGCCAGCGGCGTACGGAGACATCCCGGGCGGTGACGAACAGTCCGTCGAGCGCGGAATAGTGGTAGTCCGCATGCCGGTCCCGCCAGGCGATGCGGGGGATCTCGCCGGTTCCCTGCTCCAACGGGCCACGAAGGTCACGATGGAAATCCTCGATCTCCCGCCGTACGCGATCACCGGCGTCGGACCAGACCGCGGCCAGCGCCGGTCCCGCGGCATCGGCGACCTGATCACCTATCCGCCGGTCCCCGGAAAAATACTCGGCACGCGGGAACCACGCCCAGGCGAGCCGATCGTCACGATCGAGCAGGAAGTACGCCACCTGGGGATGGACCGTGTCCGCCTCGTCGCGGTGACCGATCCTGCACCACAGGGCACGGCCGTCCGCATTGGCCCGGACCTGCGCACAGAACCAGCCGGCCTCCGTCAACGGCCGGGTGACGGCTTCGGCGGTGCCGCCGGCCGGAACGGGCACGGCCCGAGAGTCCTCGTCCGCCGCCTCGTGGTCGTACACCCCGGCGGGTGGCAGCGATAACGGCTCGGCCGATCCGGTGCAGCCGGACAGCGCCAACGGGCCGAGAACGATGACCGCCAGGGCGATCGCGATGTTTCGGATGACCGGCCGACGTCGGCCTGCGGTCGTGGAGAACGTACGGGACACGGGGTTCATCGAAGTCGCTGGGCCTCCGGCTCGGCAAATTTCGATTATGAGACGAGACCGGCGTGCCGCGTGCGGCGGGACGGCCGCCGCGACCGTGCCCGCCGTGGCAGGCACCAGGAGCGACACGCTTGCCAGGGTGACCCGGACCCGGCCCTTCCTCGGCCGAGAGATGCGACGAGCGTCCTGATCCGCGGTCACGGGACGCCGAGGAGGCGCAGCAGGGCGGTGACACCCGCGGCCGTGAGGACGACCGGCAGGAACGGCGCCCGGCGCCAGGCGAGGACGCCACCGGCCAGCACCCCGGCCGGCCAGGCGACGCCCGCGAGGCCCTGCTCCTCGGTCAGTGCCATGGTCAGCGCCAGCGCGGCGAGCAGAACCACGGCTCCCATCTCCAGCAGTTTCTCCACCCGGGGCGGAAAATCGATCCGCGAGCGCAGCGCCGGGCCGGCGAGCCGGCAGGCGTACGTTCCGACGGCGAGCGCGAGCATCGAGCCGACCAGCGGCACGTTCACGGGGACGCCTCCTCGGGCCTGGCGACGAAGAGCACCGGCCCGGCCAGGGCCAGCAGTACGGGAAGCCCGGCGGGCAGGAACGGGGTGGCGATCAGCGCGAGAACGGCCCCGGGCGTGGTGGAGCACGTCGTGCTGAGCGCGGGCCGGGCACTGGTCGGGGTCGCCGACGAACCGGTGGAACTCCGCCCCGGCGACTACGTCTCCTATCCGGGCGACGTTCCCCATGCTTCGAGGCCGTCGAGCCGGGGACCCACGCGGTGCTGGTCTCCGAGCATGTTTAGGCGTCGCCGTTCAGGCAGTTCTCATGATCGTATCCTGCCGGTGGGTGATTGGCCAAGCGGTGCCGAGCGCGGCATGCTTCCTTCGAGATCCGAGGAGACCCCCGCCGCATGAGCGCCATCTACGACCAAGCCGACGGTGAGCGCATCGCCGTCGCCGACACCGGTGACTGCGTGAGCATCATCAACCACACCGGGAGGATCGTCGTCGCGAAGAAGGACACGCGACGACTCGCCGAGCGGGTCCTCGCGGCGGCGGGCAGGATGGCCGTCGTGCTGTTTCCGCCGTCCCTGCGGAAGGAGAGCCTGTCGGTCTCGTCCTCATCGGGTCGGTGGCGGGTCCGGGTCTCGCCGAAGAACGGCGCCCGCGTCCTCGTGGAGGTCGACCCGCAGGGCCTCGGCCCTGCTGAGGCCTACGAACTCGCGGCCGCCGTCGCGGTGGCCGGGCGGCACATCGGGGATGCCTCGCAGGCCGATCTGCGCATGACCGCGCGGATCCGGGAGGTCATCGAGGCGAATCAGGGCAGGGACGCGGAGGCGATCGCGGCCGAGATCGTCGCCCAGGTGCTGGACGGTCCGAAGCCGTGATCGCCTCCGCGGGACGCGCCCTGAACGACGGGACGCGCCCTGAACGAACGGAACGCGCTTCCAACAGAACGCGCTTTGAACAGAACGCGCTTTGAACAGAACGCGTTTCGAACACAACACGTTTCGGACGGAACGCGCTTCACCCAGGCCGCGCTTTAGTCGGTGCCGGACTCCATCGCGGCGTGGTCGAGCAGCTCGTCGTCGCCCGGGACCTCGCCGCGGGAGGCGATCGTCTCGGCCCCGCCCTCGGGCATCGCGCCGATCAACTTGGTCGAGGCCGCCTCCGCGACGCTGATCAGGCTCTGGTGCTGGCTGCCGACCATGCCGAGCCTCGCGTACTGCTCCAGCTTGGCGCGAGAGTCGGCGATGTCGAGGTTGCGCATGGTCAGCTGGCCGATGCGGTCGACCGGACCGAAGGCGGAGTCCTCGGTCCGCTCCATCGAGAGCTTGTCGGGGTGGTAGCTGAACGCGGGCCCGGTGGTGTCCAGGATCGAGTAGTCCTCGCCGCGCCGCAGCCGCAGGGTCACCTCGCCGGTGACCGCCATTCCGACCCAGCGCTGCAGGGACTCGCGCAGCATCAGCGCCTGCGGGTCCAGCCAGCGGCCTTCGTACAGCAGCCGGCCCAGGCGGCGTCCCTCGCTGTGGTAGATGGCGAGGGTGTCCTCGTTGTGGATCGCGTTGACCAGCCGCTCGTACGCCGTGAACAGCAGTGCCATTCCCGGCGCCTCGTAGACGCCCCGGCTCTTGGCCTCGATGACCCGGTTCTCGATCTGGTCGGACATGCCCATGCCGTGCCGGCCGCCGATGGCGTTGGCCTCCAGCACCAGGTCGACGGCGGAGGCGAACTCCTTGCCGTTGATCGTCACCGGGCGTCCCCGCTCGAAGCCGATCGACACGTCCTCGGCTGCCACCTCGACGGAGGGGTCCCAGAACCGCACACCCATGATCGGCTCGACGGTCTCGACGCCCGCGTCGAGGTGTTCGAGCGCCTTGGCCTCGTGGGTCGCGCCCCAGATGTTCGCGTCGGTGGAGTAGGCCTTCTCCGCGCTGTCCCGATATGGCAGACCGCGGGTGAGCAGCCACTCGGACATCTCCGCGCGACCGCCGAGCTCGCCGACGAACTCCGCGTCCAGCCACGGCTTGTAGATCCGCAGGGCGGGGTTGGCGAGCAGACCGTAACGGTAGAACCGCTCGATGTCGTTGCCCTTGAAGGTGGAGCCGTCCCCCCAGACCTGCACGTCGTCTTCGAGCATCGCGCGCACCAGCAGGGTGCCGGTGACGGCCCGCCCGAGCGGGGTGGTGTTGAAGTAGACGCGGCCGCCGGAGCGGATATGGAACGCCCCGCAGGCAAGGGCCGCGAGACCCTCCTCCACGAGGGCGGCCCGGCAGTCGACCAGACGGGCGATCTCCGCGCCGTAGGCGGTGGCCCGTCCGGGCACGGAGGCGATGTCGGGTTCGTCGTATTGGCCCACGTCAGCGGTGTAGGTGCAGGGGACTGCACCCTTCTCGCGCATCCACGCGACCGCGACCGAGGTGTCGAGGCCGCCTGAGAAGGCGATGCCGACACGTTCACCGACAGGTAGGGAGGTGAGCACCTTGGACACGAGTAAAAGTATATACAGGCGAGTACATAATCATGCAATGGCGGGGCGTGGTGTCGGAGTCGGCTCGGCGAGAATGCGGTCAAGGTAAACCCTACTTTCCAAGTAGGTAATATTGACTTTGCCCTCCCCTGGCCGTAACTTGATGACCATGAGCCAGTGCCTCTACCTGACCCGGCGCTGGCACGTGGACTTCGGCCACGTCGTCAGCGCGCAGTGTTGCTGTTGATCACGCACCCGTGACCGCCTCTCCGTGCCCCGCGGCGTTACGGCCGGGCCGGTCACGCCTGTCACCGTCCCTCGTGCCGTACGGCCATGCCCGCGCGAGCCGTCCGGGCTCCGCAGAGCCATGCCGTACGCCACGGGACACGGCATGTCCGCCTTTCCCAGTGAGGACTCATTTCCGTGATCAAAATCAGACATGCTCTGCCGCCCCTGCTGGCGCTGACCGCACTGGCCGCCTCGGCCGCGTGCGGCACGGCCGAGGCCGGGCCGGGCGGAGCCGAGACGACCGAGCTGCGCTACCAGGGCAGCGTCGGCGCGGTCACCTTCGCCGAGCTGGCCGAAGACCTCGGTTATCTCGACGGAGTCAGGCTCAGGTGGATCGGCAACACCACCTCGGGCCCGCAGGACATCCAGTCGGTCGCCACCGGCCAGACCGACGTCGGCGGCGCGTTCAACGGCGCGATCGTGAAGCTCAGGGCGGCCGGAGCGCCGATCAAGGCGCTGGTCGGCTACTACGGTTCCGACGCCAGGAGCTTCTCCGGCTACTACGTCACGGCCGACAGCCCGATCAGGACCGCCCGCGACCTCATCGGCAAGAAGATCGGCGTCAACACCCTCGGGGCACACCACGAGGCGGTGATCAAGGAGTATCTCAAGCGGGGCGGGCTGACCCCGGAGGAGATCGACCAGGTCCAGCTCGTCGTCGTGCCGCCGGTCAACACCGAGCAGGCGCTCCGCCAGGGGCGGCTCGACGTCGGCACGCTGGGCGGCATCCTCAAGGACAAGGCGCTGGAACGCGGGGGCCTGCGGCCGCTGTTCGCCGACATCGACCTGTTCGGCCCGTTCACCGCCGGGTCCGTCGTCATGCGCGACGACTTCATCGCCCGCAACCCCGGCACGGTCAGGAAGTTCGTCACCGGCTTCGCCAAGGCCGTCGCCTGGACTCAGACCCACACCCGGGAGGAGGTCGTCGCGCGCTACGAACGGATCATCGCGGGGCGCGGCCGGGGCGAGGACGGCGAGGCCGTCACCTACTGGAAGAGCTCCGGCGTCGCCGGCCGCGGCGGGGTCATCGCGGCGGGCGAGTTCCAGACCTGGATCGACTGGCTGCTGCGCGAGGGCGACCTCCGGCCCGGCCAGGTGAAGCCCGCCGACCTCTACACCAACGAGTTCAACCCCTACGCCGACGGGAGCGGATCGTGACCATCACCCTCGACAGCCGGACCGCCACGCGCACGAAGATCGGCATCCGGGAGGTGAGCCGGGTGTTCGACTCGCCGGACGGCGGGCCGCCGTTCGTCGCCATGGACGGGGTGACCCTCGACGTGCGGGAGGGCGAGTTCCTCACCCTGGTCGGCCCGAGCGGCTGCGGCAAGTCCACCCTCCTGGAGATGATCGCCGGTCTCACCTCGCCGAGCTCCGGGGAGATCGTCATCGACGGCACGCCGGTCACCGGGCCCGGCCTCGACCGGGGCATCGTCTTCCAGCAGTACGCGCTGTTCCCGTGGCGTACGGCGCTGAGCAACATCGAGTTCGGCCTGGAGGCAAAGGCCGTACCACGCCGGGAGCGCGCCGAGCTGGCCCGGCACTACCTCGACCTGGTCGGGCTGAGCGGATTCGAGCATCGCCACCCGCACGAGCTGTCGGGCGGCATGCGCCAGCGTGTCGCGATCGCGCGCAGCCTCGCCTTCGACCCCGACGTGCTGCTGATGGACGAGCCGTTCGCCGCGCTCGACGCCCAGACCCGGGAGTCGCTCCAGGAAGAGCTGCTGACCATCTGGGAGAAGACCGGAAAAACGGTCGTCTTCATCACGCACGGCATCGACGAGGCGCTCTACCTGGGCCAACGGGTCGCGGTGATGAGCTCGCGGCCCGGCCGCATCCTGACGACCGTCGAGACCCCGTTCGACTCGCGTGAGGGCGACCTGCGGGCCGATCCGACGTTCGGCGAGTACCGCCATCACCTGTGGACGCTGCTGCGTCCCGAGACCGCTGGCCCGACCGGCTCGGGCAGGCTCAGGGTGGTGACCCACGATGGCTGATCTCCGGATCGGCGCCGGACAGCGTACGGCGGGCCGTACGGGCACCGGCACCCTCGCCGTGATCACATCGGAAAGAACGGCCGGGACCACGACGGGAACGTCCTTCCGGAAGTCGGCGGGCAGATCTCTTCAGAAGGCGGCGGGAAAGGCGCTGCGCAACTCGGCGGCGATCGTCCTGCTGCTGGGGCTCTGGGAGGCGCTGCCCCGGCTCGGCGTCGTCGACCGGGTGTTCGTGCCGCCGATCTCGACCGATCTGGCCGCCTGGTGGGACCTGCTGGTCAGCGGCCGGCTGACCGAGCACTTCCAGGCGTCGCTGCTCCGGTCGCTGGCCGGATTCGGCCTGGCCATCGTGCTGGCCGTACCGCTCGGCCTGCTCATCGGGTGGTACCGGCCGCTGAACGACTTCCTCACCCCGGTCCTCGAGCTGTTCCGCAACACCTCGGCCGTGGCCCTGCTGCCGGTCTTCATCCTCATCTTCGGGCTGGGGGAGACCTCGAAGGTCGTCTTCGTGTTCTACGCCTGCTCCTGGCCGATCCTGCTCAACACGATCAGCGGGGTGCGCACCGTCGAGCCGCTGCTGATCAAGTCGGCCAGGTCGCTCGGGCTGGGCCCGATCCGGCTGTTCCGCAAGGTCGTCCTCCCCGCGGCCGTGCCCACGATCTTCACGGGTGTGCGGCTGGCCGGGGCGCACTCGATCCTGGTCCTGCTGTTCGCCGAGATGGTCGGCGCCAGGGCCGGTCTCGGCTACCTGATCAACGACGCGCAGGCCGGCTTCCGCATCCCCGACATGTACGCCGGGATCATCACGATCTCGCTGCTCGGCCTGCTGTTCAACCTGCTGCTGCTGGCGCTCCAGCGCCGCTTCTCCACCTGGAGGGTCTCCTGATGCCGTCCGTACGCAAACTGCACCTGAACGCCTTCCTGATGGGCGTCGGCCACCACGAGGCGGCCTGGCGTCATCCGCTCACGGAACCGTCCCGGCTGACCGACGTCCGGCACTACCAGGAGCTCGCCCGGATCGCCGAGCGCGGCCGGCTCGACTCGGTCTTCCTGGCCGACGGGCTCGCCCTGAAGGGGGAGGTGCGGCACAACGCCCTCGGCGGGCTCGAACCGCTCACCCTGCTCGCCGCGCTGGCGGCGGTCACCGAGCGCATCGGCCTGATCGCCACGGTCTCCACGACGTACAACGAGCCGTTCCACGTGGCCAGGAAGTTCGCCTCGCTGGACCACATCAGCGGCGGCCGGGCCGGCTGGAACATCGTCACCTCCGCCGGCGAGGCCGAGGCGCACAACTTCGGCGTCGAGCGCCCGGCGCACCGCGACCGCTACCGGCGGGCCGACGAGTTCCTGGAGGTGGTCACCAAGCTCTGGGACAGCTGGGAGGACGACGCCGTGATCGGCGACCGCCGGGCCGGCGTCTACGCCGACACCGCCAAGATCCACCCGATCGAGCACGCGGGCGCCCACTTCGCGGTGCACGGCCCGCTGAACACCTCACGCCCCCCGCAGGGCCACCCGCTGCTCGTGCAGGCCGGCTCCTCCGAGGACGGCACGGAGTTCGCCGCCCGCCACGCCGAGGCGGTGTTCACCGCGCAGCAGACCCTGGAGGAGGCCCGGCGGTTCTACGCCGACATCAAGGGGCGTCTCGCGCGGTACGGCAGGTCTCCCGAGGAGCTGCTCGTCCTGCCCGGCATCTCACCGATCATCGGATCCACCGAACGCGAGGCGCTGCGGCTGGAAAAGGAGTTGGAGGACCTGATCGTCCCCGCCTACGGCCTCGCCCAGCTCTCCCAGCTGACCGGGATCCGGCTCACCGAGGACCAACTCGACGACCCGCTGCCCGACATCCCGGTGGAGACCGAGGGGGCGCAGAGCCGCCGCAGGCTCGTCATCGAGCTCGCCCGCCGGGAGCGCCTGACCGTACGGCGGCTGCTCACGCGGCTGGCCGGCGGCCGCGGCCACCGCGTGGTGGCCGGCACGCCCGAGCAGATCGCCGACCAGTTGCAGGAGTGGTTCGAGGGCGGCGCGGCCGACGGCTTCAATGTCATGCCGCCGCTGCTGCCCAGTGGCCTGGCGGACTTCGTGGACCATGTCGTACCGGAACTGCAGATCAGGGGACTGTTCCGCATCGACTACGAGGGCCGCACGCTGCGCGACAACTACGGCCTGGCCCGCCCGGTCTCCCGCTACGCCGCTTCCGGCTCACCGTCGCAGGGGGAGCGGGACGGCGGGTCGCTCCCCCTGGCGGGGGCGGCGTGATGGGCGGATTCGTGACGCTGGTCGGCAATCCCCGGGCGGGCTCCAGAACGCGGGCGGCCGCGATCGAGGCGGCACGGCAGGTCGCCGGCCTCACCGGTCTCGACGCCTCCGGAGAGATCATCGACCTGGCGGCGTTCGGTCCGCACCTGCTCTCGCCCGTCCCTTCCGCCGTCGTGGAGGCGGCCCTGGAACTGGCGGCGGGCGCGTCGGTGCTGGTCGTCGCCTGCCCGACGTACAAGGCGAGCTATCCCGGGCTGCTCAAGGCGTTCCTGGACCGGCTCCCCCCGAACGCGCTGGCCGGCACCGTGGCGCTGCCGCTGATGGTGATGGGGGATCCGCGGCACGCCCTCGCGGTCGAGGTGCATCTGCGGCCCGTGCTCGTCGAACTCGGCGCCGCCGTACCCACCCCCGGGCTGGCGCTGCCGGAGAGCGAGCTGCCGAGCGGGCTGCCGGACGAGCCGCCGACGGGCGTGCTCACCCGCTGGGCCGCCCTGGTCGCCCCCCAGGTGACCGCCGCGCTGGGACGGGCGGTGCCGGCATGACCGAGATCCTTCCTGATCGCGCCCTTTCATCCCGGGGCGTACCGGATCGTGTCGTCACGGATCGGTACCACCGGGATCGGTGGATTCCGGACGGCGCGGTCCTGGACCGGGGCGTCCTCGACCGCGCCGTCGACCCGGCGGGCTTCCGCGGCGCCCTCGCCGAACACGCGGCGGGCGTGGTGATCGTCACCGCCCAGGTGGCCGGCGTGCCCTTCGGGCTGACCGCCACCTCGTTCTCCTCGGTCAGCCTTGAACCGCCGCTGGTCTGCTTCTTCGCCGGCCGGGCCTCCGGCACCTGGGCCGGGCTGCGGCGGGCCGACCAGTTCGCGGTCCACGTCCTGACGGGTGACCAGGTCGAGCTCGCGGCGAGGTTCGCGCGCAAGGGGGTCGACCGCTTCGCCGAGCCGACCCGCTGGCGGCCCGGACCGCTCGGCACGCCGCTGCTCGCGGATGTGGCGGCGCACCTGCTCTGCGTGCCGTACGGCACGGCCGGCATAGGCGATCACGTCCTCGTCGTCGGCCTGGTCACCGACGTGGACGTGCGCCCGGCGGCCCGCCCGCTGCTCTACCACCGCGGCCGCTTCGGGGAGTTCACACCCGGTCTCTGACCGTGGGTGACGGGCGCCGAGCGGACACCTGCACCGGAGGGCTCGGCGCCCTGCCGCCGCCTCAGCTCGCGGCGGTGGCAGGGGTGAGCGGCGTGAACAGCGCGCCCAGGCGGGTGATGGCGGTGGGCACGATCCGGTAGTAGACCCATGTGCCGCGCCGCTCGCTCTCGATCAGCCCGGCGGTGCGCAGCACCTTCAGGTGATGGGAGATGGTGGGCGCGGTCAGGTCGAAGGCGTCGGTGAGGTCGCACACGCATGCCTCGCCGCCGGGGTGTGAGCCGATCATCGACAGCAGGCGCAGCCGTACCGGATCGGCGGCGGCCTTGAGCAGCACGGCCAGCTCGGCCGCGTCGTCCGGTGACAGTGGCTCACGCGTGATCGGCGCGCAGCATCGGCCGGTGGCGGCGGTCATGACCGAACCCCCTGATTAGAAGCTTGTCTAAAAATGATAGGCGATGGCGCCGGTCAGGGCGGCGATCCGCGCCTCCGTTGCCTCGCCCGGCCCCGCTGACGTGCGCTTTCGTCCGCCGATCCACGATCGGGCGATCTCGCGATGTGGACCGTTCCCGAGTTCCTTCCGATCGGCTCTTTTACAGCCCGTGACTGGATGATAGCTTTCCGTTGGCATCGGGCTTCCTTGAGGAAGGACTGACGATGACGGTGGAAACCGGTCAGGCGTCGATCGGGCAGGTGGCCGAGGAAGGGGCAGGGGAGGCGGCACGAACCACGGCATCAACCGGGGCATCAACCGGGGCAACGACCAAGGCATCGACGGGGACGTTAACCGGGGCATCGACCACGGCGCCGGCCGGGGGAGCGGCGGACGCGGCGACGACGGCGGGTGAGCCGGGGGAGGAGACGCCGGCCGAGGTGGCGGAGCGGATAAGGGTCCTGATCGACCGACGGCTCGCCCGGTTCCTCGACGAGCACGCGGCTCCGATCGCCGACCCCGACGTGTCGGCGGCCTACGGCTTCCTGCGGGACTTCATTCTCGGCGGCGGCAAGCGGGTCCGCCCCCTGCTGTGTTACTGGGGCTGGCGGGGCGCGGGCGGCGACGGCGACGACGATCAGATCATCTCCGTGGGGGCCGCACTCGAGCTGTGCCACTCGGGCCTGCTCATACACGACGACATCATGGACGGCAGCGAGCTGCGCCGGGGCCGGCCCACCATGCACCGCAGCCTCACCGGCCTGCACCGGCACCCGAGCCCGCACACGCATCCCGACGCACGGCCCCGCGAACCGGTCGGCGAGCCGGCGGCCCGCTCGTTCGGACTGGCGGCGGCCATTCTGCTGGGCACGCTCACGCTCGCCTGGTCCGACGAACTGCTGTCCGGCAGCGGGGCCGAGACCTCCAGGCTGCGGGCCGCCCGCGCCCTGTTCGACCGGCTGCGCACCGAGGTGATCGCCGGTCAGTACCTGGACATCCTCGCCCAGACCCGCGGGCCGGCCACGGTGGAGGAGGCGCTCACCGTGGTCCGGTACAAGACGGCGAAATACACCGTGGAACGTCCCCTGCAGATCGGCGGCGCACTGGCCGGGGCGCAGCCGTCGCTGCTCGACCTCTACTCCAGGTTCGGCCTGCCGCTGGGTGAGGCCTTCCAGCTCCGCGACGACGTGCTCGGCATGTTCGGCGACCCGGCCGAGACCGGCAAACCGGTGCTCGACGACCTCAGAGAGGGCAAGCACACGATCCTCATCGCCTACGCACGCAGGCACGCCTCCGAGGGTGAGGCGCGCCATCTGGCGACCTGGCACGGCAACCCGGAGCTGACCGGGGAACGCGCCGCCGAGCTACGGCAGATCGTGGTCGGCACCGGAGCACTGGCCCGCGTCGAGACGATGATCGACGAGCGGGTCGGTGAGGCGCTGCGCGTGCTCGCCGACGCACCGGTCGATCCGTACGTCAAGGAGGGGCTGGCCGGCCTGGCCGGCAGCCTCGTCAACCGCGTCCGGTGACCGTTCCCCACATACCGGATCCCCGGGTGTCCACCCGGATTCCCACGCATTCCCCCCGTGTACCCCCTCGTGTATTCGTACGGCACGTCAACGCAGAGGACAGGTGGTTCAGGTCATGACGGAGACGACAACCTCGAACGGGCAGCCGCAGCTGAGCCTCGGCACCGCCGCCGCGCGGAACCTGGCGACGACGACCAAGTCGGTGCCGCAGATGCAGGAGATCACCTCGCGGCACCTGCTGCGCGTGCTCCCCTGGATCCAGGTGCTGGGCGGCACCTACCGGGTCAACCGGCGGCTCAGCTACGCGCTCGGGGACGGGCGGATCACGTTCGTCTCCACCGGAGCCGACATCGGCGTCATCCCCGCCGAGCTGTGCGAGTTGCCCGCGCTGCGGGAGTTCGACGACATGGACACGCTGGAGGCCCTCGCCGCGAGGTTCACCCAGCGGGAGTTCGAGCCGGGCGACGTGCTGGCCACGGCGGGCATGCCGGCGGACCGGCTGATCCTGATCGCGCACGGCAAGGTCGACAAGATCGAGCCCGGTCCGTACGGCCAGGACGTCGTGACCGAGGTCCTGGCCGGCGGCGATCACATCGGCGGCCGGATGCTGACCGAGGAGACACCCGACTGGGACTTCACGGTGCGGGCCGCCACCGCCTGTACGGTGCTGGTCCTCTCCCACGGGGACTTCCAGGACGTCCTCGCGCAGTCGGACGAGCTGCGGGCGTACCTGGAGGACCGGCAGCGGGGCGGGGACCGGGCGGTCAACGCCCACGGCGAGGCGGCGATCGAGCTGGCGGCCGGGCATGAGGGGGAGGTGACGCTTCCGGGGACGTTCGTGGACTACGAGCCGGCCCCCCGGGAGTACGAGCTGAGCGTGGCGCAGACGGTGCTGCGGGTGCACACGCGGGTGGCGGACCTGTACAACGAGCCGATGAACCAGACCGAGCAGCAGCTGCGGCTGACGATCGAGGCGCTGCGCGAGCGGCAGGAGCACGAGCTGGTCAACAACCGTGAGTTCGGCCTGCTGCACAACGCCGACCCCGGCCAGCGCATCCACACCCGCTCGGGACCGCCCACGCCCGACGACATGGACGCGCTGCTCGCCAAGGTGTGGAAGGAGCCGAGCCACATCCTGGCGCACCCGAAGGCGATCGCCGCCTTCGCCCGTGAGTGCAACAGCCGGGGCCTGTACCCGCAGACCATCGACTACCACGGCAACCGGGTGCCGGCCTGGCGCGGCGTGCCGATCCTGCCCTGCAACAAGATCCCGGTGAGCGACCGCGGGCTGAGCTCGATCATGGCGATGCGGACCGGCGAGGCGAACCAGGGCGTCATCGGTCTGCACCGCACCGGGCTGCCGGACGAGTACCAGCCGGGGGTGTCCGTCCGGTTCATGGGGATCGACGACAAGGCGATCATCTCGTACCTGGTGACGATCTACTACTCGGCCGCCGTGCTGGTGCCGGACGCCCTCGGCCTGCTGGAGAGCGTCGAGATCGGCTAGGGAGACCGGGACGCGAGGACGAGCCGAGAGACGGAATATGCGACCCTTCGAACTACCCGACTTCTACGTGCCGCATCCGGCCAGGATCAACCCCCACCTGGAGGGCGCGCGCACCCACACGAAGGCCTGGGCGCGGGACATGGGCATGCTCGACCCCGGCCTGGGCGTCTGGGACGAGCGGCTTCTCGACGCCATGGACTACGGCCTGATGTGCGCCTACACCCACCCCGACGCCACCGCGCCCGAGCTTGACCTCATCACCGACTGGTACGTCTGGGTGTTCTTCTTCGACGACCACTTCCTGGAGATTTTCAAACGCAGCCGAGACATGGCGGGCGCCAAGGAGTACCTGGGCCGGCTCCCGTCCTTCATGCCCGTGCGGGACGACGGTACGGCCGTGCCGCCGGAACCGGCCAATCCGGTCGAGCGGGGCCTCGCCGACCTGTGGGCCCGCACCGTGCCGGGCATGTCGGCGGACTGGCGGGTCAGGTTCGCCGAGAGCACCGCCAACCTGCTGAACGAGTCCCTGTGGGAACTGGCGAACATCGACGCGGGGCGCGTCGCCAATCCCATGGAGTACATCGAGATGCGGCGGCGGGTCGGTGGCGCACCCTGGTCGGCGAACCTCGTGGAGCACGCGGTCGGGGCAGAGGTCCCGGCACGCGTCGCCGGGGCACGGCCGCTGCTGGTGCTCAGGGACGCCTTCTCCGACGCGGTCCACCTGCGCAACGATCTGTTCTCCTACCAGCGCGAGGTCGAGGAGGAGGGCGAGCTCAGCAACGGCGTGCTGGTGCTGGAGAGATTCCTCGGCCTGCCGACCCAGGAGGCGGCCGACGCGGTCAACGACCTGCTCACCTCGCGACTGCACCAGTTCGAGAACACGGTCGTCACCGAGCTGCCGCCGCTCTTCGAGGAGCACGGCCTCGACCCGGGAGAGCGCCTGGCCGTGCTCGCGTACGTCAAAGGACTGCAGGACTGGCAGTCGGGCGGCCACGAGTGGCACATGCGCTCCAGCCGCTACATGAACGACTCCGCCGAGGCCGGCTCCGGCTGGGTGCTCGGCGGCCCGACCGGGCTCGGCACCTCCTCCGCCCAGGTGCGGCTCGCCGCCGGTCTGCTCGGGCCTGGCGGGGTCAGGAGCTTCACCCACGTGCCGTACGAGCCGGTGGAACCGCTTCCGCATCCCCGGATCTTCCCGTCCGAGATGCGGCTCAGCCCGCACCTGGACCGGGCGCGCCGGGAGAGCCTGGAATGGGCGGAGCTGATGGGGTTCTACGACCCGGTGCCCCAGGTGCCCGGGCCCGGTCTGTGGACGGCGGACAAGAACGCGGGGTTCGACTTCGCGCTCTGCTCTGCCGCGATCGACCCGGAGGTCTCCGCGGTGGAGCTGACGCTGTCGGCGCAGTGGCTCACCTGGGGCACGTACGGAGACGACTACTTTCCCGCCGTCTTCGGCCCGGTCGGCGGCAGGCCCGGCGACCTGGCCGGGGCGAGGGCGTGCCACGAGCGGCTGGGGGCGTTCATGCCGCTGGAGCCGGGGACCGAAGCGCCGCCGGATCCGGTCAACCCGGTGGAGCGCGCCCTCGGCGACCTGTGGGCCCGTACGGCGCCGACCATGCCGATCGACGACAGGCGGTCGTTCCGGGCGGCGGTGGAGAGCATGACGGAAAGCTGGCTGTGGGAGCTGGCCAACCACATGCAGAACCGCATCCCCGATCCGGTCGACTACATGGAGATGCGGCGCAGGACCTTCGGGAGCGACCTCACCCGGGCGCTCACGCGGCTCTCCCACGGCCTGCGGCTGCCCGAGGAGGTCTATCGGAGCCGCACGTTCCTCGGCCTGGAGAACGCAGCGGCCGACGTGGCGTTCCTGGTGAACGACATCGTGTCGTACCAGAAGGAGATCCAGTTCGAGGGGGAGCTGCACAACTGCGTCCTCGTCGTGCGGAGCTTCTTCGACTGCGACGTGCACCGCGCCGCGGAGATCGTCGTCGACCTGATGGAGTCGCGGCTGCGGCAGTTCGAGCACCTGGCCGCCGTCGAGCTGCCGGTGCTGTTCGACGACCACGATCTCGGCCGGGCGGACCGGGAGGCGCTGGAGGGCTACGTGACGGGCATGCGGACCTGGATGGCCGCCGTCCATCTGTGGCACGACCGGACCCGGCGCTACGACGAGTCGGAGCTGACGTATCCGCCGGGATCGGGGTGGACGCTCGGGGGCCTGGGCGGACCCGGCCTGCCGGGCGGCTCATGGGGGCGGGCCCACCCGGTCCATTCGATCGCGGGTGCGATGAGAAGGGCGGTGGTGTGAGCGATGACGGCACTCGGAGCCGGAGACGCCCAGCGGACGAGCCTCGGCACCACCGCGGCGCGGAGGCTGGCCACGACGGCCAAGTCGGCGCCGCAGAACCAGGAGATCACCTCCCGGCACCTGCTCCGGGTGCTCCCGTGGGTGGAGGCGGCCGGAGGCGCCTACCGGCTGAACCGGCGACGGACGTACCGGCGGCCCGGCGACGGCCGGACGCCCCGGACCGAGCAGACCGATCAGACGGAGCAGACCGATCAGGCAGACCGGGTCGATCGGGTCAACCGGTACGGCGAGGCGGCGATCGAGCTGGCGGCCGGGCACACGGGGGAGGTGACGCTGCCGAAGACGTTCGTGGACTACGATCCCGCGCCGCGGGAGTACGAGCTGAGTGTGGCGCAGACGGTGCTGCGGGTGCACACGCGGGTGGCGGATCTGTACAACGAGCCGATGAACCAGACCGAGCAGCAGCTGCGGCTGACGATCGAGGCGCTGCGCGAGCGGCAGGAGCACGAGCTGGTCAACAACCGCGAGTTCGGCCTGCTGCACAACGCCGACTCCCGTCAGCGCATCCGCACCCGGACCGGCGCGGGGCCGCCCACCCCGGACGACCTCGACGAACTGCTCTGCCGGCGCAGGAAGTCCCACTGCTTCCTGGCCCATCCGCGGGCGGTCGCCGCGTTCGCCAGGGAATGCAACAGGCGAGGCGTCTATCCGGACTCGGCGCGGGCGGGGACGGCCACGGTCATCGCCTGGCGCGGCGTGCCGATCCTGCCATGCGACAAGATTCCGATCACCGGTCGTGGCCTCAGCTCGATTCTCGTCATGCGACTGGGAGAGGACGACCAGGGGGTCATCGGCCTGCACCGCACCGGGCTGCCGGACGAGTATCAGCCGGGAGTGACCGTCCGGCTCACCGGAGTCGACGACAGGGCGATCGCCTCCTATCTCGTCACCCTCTACTATTCGGCGGCCGTTCTCGTGCCCGACGCGCTGGGCGTCCTCGACGGCGTCGACGTCACGTAGGTTTGAACGGTCATGACCATTGTGGCTCTGCCATAGCGGTCATCCCATACCGAACCTCGATATAAATCGCCGGATATCGCCACCTGTGGGGCTTTTTTAGATAATGTTCCATATTTCTGAGTTATAGAAATTTGGAGGGTATTCCGCAGGCGCTCTTGGTGCCAGCTTGGGGAGCGGCCCGTTTTTTCGGGCTTTTTCACCCCCCATGCAGAGGAGTCACCGAGAGTGAATCCCACGAAGAGGTCGGGTGCCGTCACGGTGCTGGCGGCGGTCGCCCTGGCCACCGCCTCGCTGACGGCGGTGCCCGCCGCCTCGGCGGCGCCGGACGCGGCCGCCGCCCGGGCAGCCCAGGAACCCACACCGCCGGCGTTCGCGCCGCCGGACGCGCAGCAGCGCAAGAACGCCATGGTGAACGCCGACAAGATCCTCGCCGCGGACGCGCCGGCGTTGCGTGCGTCGGCCGATGACGAGTTCCAGCTGGTACGGAGCATCTCCGGCACGCGTGGCCTGCAGTACCTGACCTACCAGCGCACCTACCAGGGCCTGCCGGTCTACGGCGGCGACGTGATCGTGTCCACCGACAAGACCGGCCAGGTCGTCGACACCGTCGTCACCGGCCAGCAGGCCACGGTGAACGTCGGCATCAAGGCCAAGGTCACCGCCGAGGCGGCCGCCCGCACGGCCCGCGCCGAGCTGGCCACCGCCGAGGAAACGAGCACCCCCGAACTGCTGGTGCACGCCACGACCACGACCCCCCGCCTGGCGTGGGAGACCGTGGTCAAGGGCACCGGCAAGCAGAACGCCCCCAGCGTGCTGCACGTCTACGTCGACGCCCGCACCGGCAAGGTGATCGACTCCTGGGACGAGGTCCGCGCCGGCACCGGT
>BCRI01000054.1 GCA_001552515.1 Sphaerimonospora mesophila NBRC 14179 = JCM 3151 | reverse complement strand
TCGTCTACACCGCCTTCTCCGGCACGCACCAGGACGCGATCAAGAAGGGCATGGCGCACCACACCGCCCAGGCGGCAGAACTGGGCGTGCCGGAGGGGGAGGCGCCGTGGGCGGTGCCGTACCTGCCGATCGACCCGGCGGACGTCGGCCGGACCTACGAGGCGGTGATCCGGGTCAACAGCCAGTCGGGCAAGGGCGGGATCGCCTATCTCCTGCAGGTCGGCTACGGCCTGGAGCTGCCGCGGCGGCTCCAGCAGGAGTTCGCCCAGGTGGTGCAGCGCGCCACGGACGGCAGCGGTCAGGAGATGACCGGCAAGGAGCTGTGGAGCCTGTTCTCCGCCACCTACCTGGCGCCCTGCGACGACGGTCCCATCACACTGGCCGACTGGTACGTCACCGAGCCCAGGCCGGGTGAGCACGAGTTCGAGGGGGTGCTGCGCACTCCCGACGGTGCGGAGAAGAAGGTGTCCGGCCAGGGCAACGGGCCGGTGTCGGCCCTCACCCGGGCGCTGGGCACGATCGGCGTCGAGGTGGACATCCGCAACTTCACCCAGCACGCCACCACGCCGGGGCCGCAGAGCGCGGCGGTGGCCTACGTCGACTGCCTCGTCAACGGCACGCCTGTCTGGGGGGCGGGGCAGGACACCTCGGTGTTGACCGCGTCCATCCGAGCGGTGCTGTCCGCCGTCAACCGCGCGTCCTGACGTCCGTACGGCCCGGCCCGGTGTCGCGCCGGGCCGTACCTCCAGGTTCTCGGCTCCTCGGCGCCACGGATCAGTGCCGGCGCGAGAGACGGCGCAGGGCCCGGCGCAGTCGCCCCATGACCGGCCGGCGGTGGCCTCCCTGGGCGTCGCGGGCCTGCCGCAGCTCGGCCAGGGCCGTCGCGGCTTCGGGGCGCTTGCCCGGCGTCGGCTCGCGCATGCGCCGTACCAGATCCATGATCTCCGGCGCGACGCCGCCCGCGTCCGGCTCGGCGTCGACGCCGGGGGTGGGCAGCTCGCCGGTGAGGAGCTGGAAGGCGATCACCCCGGCGGAGTAGACGTCGGACGCGGTGGTCATCCGGTCGGGCCGCGCCCGGCACTCCGGGGCCACGTAGTGCACGTCGAGGATGTTCGGCAGCTCGTTGGCCACGGTGTGCTTGCGCGGCCCCGGCTTGGCGTAGTCGAAGCCGGTGAGCATGGCATGGCCGGAATCGGTCACGAGCACGCAGGCGGGGGTGAGCGCCCGGTGGATGACCTTGTTGGCGTGCACGTGGGCGAGGCCGGCCAGCATGTCCTCGAACACGCCGAGCTTGGCCGTGACGCCCAGTTTCCGTCCGGTGAGGTGCAGGTGCAGCGCCTGGCCGTGCACGTCGTCGAGCACCAGGACGAACCGGCTCTCGTCGTCGATTGCGAAGAAGTCGCGCGAGCGTACGACCCGGGGATGCGGCGGGATCTTCGCGAGCGCCTGGTAGGCGTTGGCGATGCGCCGCTGCTCGGCCACCCGCCGCCGCTCGGGCGCCATTGGGTCGGCCCGATAGACCCGCAGCAGGACGGTCTCGCTGGTGGGCGCGGTCGCGTTGACGGCGCGGTATTCGGTGACCCGGCTGTCGCCGCCGAGTTGCTCCTCGACCTCCCAGTTGCCGAACCGCGGCGGCGCGGTGGACCTGCGCACGGTCCCGTTGAGCGCCTCGATGATCGCCGTGCGGTACGGCGCGGCGTCCCGGCTGCAGCCGTGCCTGACCCGCGACACGTCGCTGAGCATGTCGACGAGGCCGGCGAGGTTGGTCACGTGCCGCGCGTCGCGGCCACTGGGGTCGACGAGTACGGCTCCGGGGGCGGTCAGCACGACGATGTTGTCGACGTACAGCCGCTCCAGCTCACGATGCTCGTCGATGAGCAGGCCCTTCAGTGCCCGAGCCGTACCACGCAGCTTGGCGACCGGGGACCCGAACGCCTCCCGGTGCTGGGGGAACCACCGGTTCCCCGCGACCTGGAATCGGCCGCGCGCGCCCTTGACGTCGATCACGCAGAGCGAATGACCGGTGAGCACCGCCACGTCGACCTCGAACAGGTCGGCCCCGCGCGGCACCTCGATGTTGTGCAGCAGCAGCCAGTCGTCAGGGGCGTTGTCACGCAGGTGCGCGATGACCCTTCGTTCGGCGTCATTGACGGGCCGCCCGCCACCGACGATCTGAGCCATCTCCCTTGTGCCGCCTCTCTGACCAGAATGAGAACTCCATCCTCCTTGGTATCGGTATTCCCGCGCCACCACTGAATTTCCCACCTATGTCCAAGCTGACACCTCCCGTCCCCACCTCCCCTTCCGCCGTGATCTTGTAGTTGCTCGCATCCATGGCCGCTGACCGGCCGTTTCTCGTTCCTGATCTTGCAGAAACTTGCACAATGGCCCGCTGACCTGCCTGTTCATCATCCGTGATCTTGCAGCGGCTTGCGTTTCTGTTCGTCGCGGCCGTACGGCATCTCCGCGCAGAACACCAGGTCGAAGCGGTCCGGCGTCTCATGGCTGAGGATGCCGGAGTGTACGAACCGCACGCGGGCCGAGGCCCCCTCGGCGTGCCGCCGGGCGCTCCGGCTGATTGCGGCAGCCGCGTCCGCCCGTCCGTCTGGTCGGCGCGACACCTGAAGGGTGGTTTGCTGGGCGATTTGTCGGGAATTCGGGGAGAATGCGAGTAGTCGTGGTCGGTGCGACCGGAAACGTCGGAACCAGCGTCCTCAGCGCACTCGAGTCCGATCCCGCGATCACCTCGGTCGTCGGGATGGCGCGGCGGATGCCCGGCTGGCGGCCGGGGAAGACCGAGTGGCGACAGGCCGACGTCTGCCGTGACGACCTCGGGGAGATCTTCTCCGGCGCCGACGCGGTGATCCACCTCGCCTGGCTGTTCCAGCCCACCCATAATCCGGTGACGACCTGGAACACCAACGTCATCGGCAGCGTCCGGGTGTTCCGCGCCGCCGCGCGGGCCGGTGTGTCCACGCTCGTCCACGCGTCCTCCGTCGGCGCCTACTCGCCGGGCCCGAAGGACCGGATGGTCGACGAGAGCTGGCCCACACACGGCTGGCCTGGCGCCGCCTACGGGCGGGAGAAGGCGTACGTCGAACGGGTCCTCGACACGTTCGAGCGCGATCACCAGGACATCCGTGTCGTCCGTATGCGCCCCGGTTTCATCTTCAAACGGGAGTCCGCGACCGAGCAGCGGCGTCTGTTCGCCGGGCCTTTCCTGCCGCAGCGGCTGGTCCGGCCAGATCTGATCCGGTTCGTCCCGGACATCCCCGGGCTGCGCTTCCAGGCGCTGCACACCGCCGACGCCGCCGAGGCGTACCGGCTCGCCCTCACCCGGCCCGTCTCCGGGGCGTTCAATCTGGCCGCCGATCCGGTCATCGACCCGGCCGTCCTGGCGGAGATGCTCGGGGCGCGGCGGGTCCCGGTGCCGCCGATGGTGGCCAGGGGCGCGGTCGCGGCGGGATGGCACATGCGGCTGATCCCGGCCTCGCCCGGCCTGGTGGACATGGCGCTGCGACTGCCCATCATGGACGTGACGAGAGCCCGCACCGAGCTGGGGTGGGAGCCCCGCCACAGCGGTACGGACGCACTGCGCGCGGTGATCGACGGCATGAGCGGCGGGGCGGGCATGGACACTCCTCCGCTCGCGCCCGAGTCGGGGGTGGGCGGTCGGATCAGGGAGGTGACCACGGGCGCCGGGACGCGTCCGTGAGATCGAGCGATCGGACCTGAGAGGATCGAGGAGGCGGAGGGCATGCCGCTCGTGGACCGGGAATGCGCTCGGCGGCTGCTGGAGTCGGACGATCCGGACGTGGCGCTGGTGTTCGTCCGCGGCGAATGCCTCGTGCTGCCCGTCGACGAGATCGACGACGAGCATCGGGGCTTGGTGATCATACGGCGCAGTGATCTTCCGGACGACCTCGTCGGCGCTCCGATCTCCGATGACCGGGTGGAAGCGCTGGCCTGCCGGTTGGACAACGCGGCCAGGGATCTCGGCGGCTGACCGGGTGGCGTCGGGCCACTCACGTACTGTTACGGTATCGTTGCCTAACGTCATGACATCGACTCGCACCGCCGGCCTGGTGATCGGCCTCGGCATCGGCGGCTTCATCGACGGAATCCTGCTGCACCAGCTGATGGGCTGGCATCACATGCTCAGCGGGTGGTATCCGCATGACGACCGTCTCAACATGATCGGTGACGGACTGTTCCACGCGGGCTGTCTCGCGCTGGTGATCGCCGGCATCGCGATGCTGTCGCGCCGCGGCCCGCACCCCGGGCGCGAACTGCTCGGGTACGGCATAGCCGGCTGGGGCGTGTTCAACGTCCTCGAGGGCCTGGTGGACCACCAACTGCTGGGGGTCCATCACGTACGGCCCGGCCCGCACCAGGTCGCCTACGATCTCGGGTTCCTCTTCCTCGGTGCGGTTCTCGTCGCGATCGGGCTGCTGCTGGCGAACGGTCCGCGGCGCGGCGCCCGGAGTGGCCGCGGCACGAGGGGTCGCCGCCGCGGTTGACGGGCCCCTCCCGCAAAATGACGGCGTGTCGCCGCCTGACCCAAAATTCCGGAAAGCGCGTACGGACAAATCGGACAGTAAAGCGCTCTTATCGGGACATAATGGGGCTAAAGTATATAGCAAACTGTGATTCGATCGTCACTCTTCGTAGGGACCGCAGAATACTGCTCGATCTCCATTGCGTTACGCGGCGCATGAATGTGACCATGAAATCCACCGTCCGGTATCCCCCGCCGGGGCGGCGCGAAGGCGCTGCGGGGGAATCCCGTACGGCCTCGTGGCGCTCTGGAGGGATCCCGCTCGGTCCGGGCATCTCGGGGGCATGCGTTCCCCCGATGGAGCATATGGAGAGGGGGCCACGATGACTGCCACTCGGCCTCGCGTACGCGGGGGACGCCGTGACGAGAAGCGGTTTCACGACCCGGAGTTCGGCTCCTGGATCGGGGAGGTGGCGAGAACGGTCCGGGACGTAGTTGACAGCACCCCCCGGACCATCCGCCTCTGCATTCTGATCGCGGTTGCCGCCGCGTCATGGGCATACCTCAGGTAGCGGTTCACCTGTGGTCGCGGACCCCAGATTAGGGCGAGCGGTCGGCCTCGTCGGCCCGATTTACGGGATCACGACGATAACGAGGCCAATTCCAACGCTTGACCGGGGTCCGCGACCACCGTTTTTTGCTCCCGCCGACAGCCGGTTTGAACCCCCGCGAGGGGTGAGGTGATCAGTGGTGGAGGTGAGAGAGCGGTCAGGCGTCGCTGTGGGCTTCGGAACCGACGGACGCCGGGTGAAGGCTCATCGACAGGCGGACCCGGGAGTGCCCCGGGGCCTGCTCGATGCTCACCGTGTCGCAGAGCAGGCCGATCAGCCACAGTCCGTAGCCGCGGTTGGCGTGGGGACCCGGTCGGGGCCGCGGCACGTCGTCGGGGCGCAGCCGGCCCGCATTGTCGACGATGTCGACGGCGAGGTGGTCGTCGTCGTGCCATACGGTCAGCGTTCCGGACCCGCCCCCGTGTTCGAGCACGTTGATGGCGGCCTCGTTGGCGGCGATGACGAGGTCGTCCAGCCGGGTTCCGGTGAGTCCGGCCTGGACGGCGTAGCTCTGGACGTGCTCGCGCAGGGCGGCCAGATCATCCGTGATCGGCCACTGCCGGAGGTGATCCTCCACCTTTCCCTCCTCGATGCCGCCCGTCTTCACCCCCGCCGGGGCTCCCCCTCAGGGGTTCCCTCCGCCGGGATCGCCGCTCGATCGGTTGGTCACCCGAGACCATGATGGTGGCGGGTGCTTCTGCAACGCTACCGGAACCCGGAACGGTGCCCGGACCGGAGGGCGGAGGGGTGCGGCGAGGCATGACTTTGGAGCACGACCTAGTCCGATGACGACCGGATCCGGGCCCTGGCCGCGCCGAGCGCCTCCGCCAGATCGGTCGTGACGGAGAACGCCTTGATGAGCCCGGTGATCCGGAACATCTTGGTCAGCCGGGCGTTGAGATTCACCAGCGAGACGGCTCCGCCGCGCTCGCCCAGGAGTTCACGGATGTCGAGCAGCGTACGCAGGCCGGTCGAGTCGCAGAATTCCAGACCGCTCAGGTCGAGGACGAGTTCCCGGTGCTCCGGTGCCAGGGTGTCCCCGACATTCTCACGAAGTCGATCGGCATTGGAATAGTCCAGCGCTCCGGTCAGCGCGACGACCAGAATGCGGTCATCGCCGCCGCTCGGGGCCGGGGTCAGTTCGACGGAGGCTGTCACTCGCACACCTCGGCGGATGCTGTGGCACGGTCAGGGGCGGGGAGGCATTCGAAAACGACGCCCGTCGCCCGCGTGGATCCAGACGGATGTTTCGCGGGGGGCCGTCTGGGCCGCGCGGGGCAGGGCACGGTTCTCACCGCACTCCCCGGGGTTGTGTTCGACAAATCATGCCGTGCCATATGCGCAGTGGTGAACGCTTAGCGACGGACGGCATTTGTCACGCACCCCCCAGAACTGGCCGCCGGGCAGGCGAGCCTCGATCAGGCCGTCAGCCAGTTTAAGCCACGAGGACGTCACGACCCCAACGCAGACCGTGTCCCCTTGCCCGTGGCGTGGCATCGCCAAGAAATCACAAAAGTGGTTTTCCCCGCATCCACCTGGGAAAACGGCTTTTGACCATTGGCCGCCCCTAGAGGAGAAGTCGGTAAGACCGCGCATGCCTGACGGGACAAGGGGGACCCAGTTCGGCACCGGTCGGGGAACCTCCCTCGTCACGACGGCGAAGTCGGCCGCCACGGCAGGGGCAGCGGCAGCGGCACGGCACCCCATCCCGCGGCTCACCGTGGGAGTGGAAGAGGAGTTCCTGCTTCTCGATCCCGCGACCGGACGTGTAGTTCCCGCCGCCGAGGACGTTCGCCGCCGGGTGGACGGCCGGGTGGCTACCAGCCTGGTGCCAGAACTGACACAGTTCCAACTCGAGACCAACAGCACGGTGCACACGGATCTCGGGTTGCTGCAGCGCGAGCTGTTCGAGATGCGGGGGGCCGTGGCCGTCGCCGCCGCCGCGACGGGAGTACGGCTCGCCGCCTGCGGTACGGCGCTGCACGGCAATGCCGGGATGCCGCCGCTGTCCGTCTGCCCGCGCTATCACGCCATGCTCAGGGAGTTCGGCGCGGTGCTGCGCGGTCAGGGCGTGTGTGGGTGCCACGTCCATGTGGGCATCGACGACCGCGAGGAGGCGGTGCGGGTCAGCAATCACGTACGTCCCTGGCTTCCCATCCTGCAGGCGCTGACCAGCAATTCCCCCATATCCGACTCGATGGACACGGGTTACGCGAGCTGGCGGGCGATGATGATGGGCAGGTGGCCGAGTGCGCGGCCCCCGCCGTACTTCCGCTCCGTTCGGCACTACGAACGCCTGGTCGACGGCATGCGGGCCAGCGGTGCGATTCTGGACCGTGGGATGATCTACTGGCTCGTCCGGCTCTCCGATCATGTGCCCACCCTCGAGTTCCGCGCCGCCGACTCCTGCGCGACGGTGGCGGAGACGACGATGCTGGCCGGGCTGGTGCGCGGGCTGGCCGCCAGCGCGCTGCGGGAGGTGCGGGCCGGCGTGCGCGCGCCGTGGATCGACGACACGCTGCTGAGCGCCGCCTGGTGGCGGGCGGCTCGCGACGGGATCGAGGGCGAGGGGCTCGACCTGATGTCCGGCAGGCGCGTGCCCGCCTGGGATCTGGCGGACCGGCTGATCGAACACGTACGGCCCAGCCTGGAGGAGAGCGGAGACTGGCCGCTGGTGTTCCGCGTCCTGTGCCGGCTGCGGCGGCGTGGCTCGGGAGCGGCCCGCCAGCGCGCCGTCTACGCGTCGCGGGCCCGGCTCGCCGACGTCGCCGCCCTGCTCGTACGGCAGACACCGGCCGCGCCGGCCGAACTCCCCTGACCGGCGCGATGCGGGCTCAGGCGACCACGCGCAGCGTCCGCAGGGTCGGGTCGTAGACGTCGGGGATGTTCATGCCGGCGGCGAGGCCGGTGCGCAGGTAGCGGAGGACGGCCGGGGTGATCCGTTCGCCGGGGGTCAGCGCGGGTGCGCCCGGCGGGTACGGCGTGGCCATCTCGGCGATCACCCGGCCCGCGGCCTTCTCGATCGGCACCTGCTCGGTGCGGCCGAAGAAGGCGTCGCGCGGCGGCATCACCGTCTCCAGCTCCAGCTCGCCGGGCTCGGGAAGGGCGACCTTCGCCGCCGTCGGCAGGTCTCCGGCGCCGGCCATCGCCCGCAGGGACTCGACCAGCACGTTCCTCGTGTCCATGTCGTCGCCGACCGTGATCTGCGCGCTGACCCGCCGATGGTCGCTCAGGGCCATGTTGACGTGCGCGCGCCGGCGCAGCCAGTCGGCGGCGTGATAGCCGTCGGCGCCGAGTCCGGAGACGTCGATGACGAGCTTGAGGGGGTCGAGCTCGAAGGCGTCGCAGGTCTCCATGTCCAGCACCCGCAGACCGCCGATCTGGTTGATCGCCGTGCGGGCGGACATGGCCAGGCCGATGGCGCGGTCGAGCAGCTCCTTGCCCTGCTCGACCATCTGCCGGCGCCAGCCGTCCATCGCCGCGTAGAGCAGGGTGGACGGGCTCGTCGTACCGAGAAGATCCTCGCGCTCCTTGAGCACCTGCGGATCGACGCGGTCGCCCTGCAGATGGAAGACGGATCCCTGCTCCAGGCCGTTGCCCATCTTGTGCACGCTGGTCACGCACACGTCCGCTCCGGCGTTCATGCCCCAGACGGGCAGGTTCTGTGGATGGAACGGCAGGTGTGCGCCCCAGGCCTCGTCGACGATGAAAGCGCGATCATGGCGTACGCACACCTGCTTGATGCCGGCGAGGTCGGCGCAGGTGCCGTAATCGGTGGGGCTCGCGACCAGCACGCCCTTGGCGTCCGGCTCCGCCTTGAAGGCGGCCTCGACGGCGGCGGGTGAGGGCGGATAGGAGAAGTGGAGGTCGGCGTCCCATCGGGGATGCACCCAGACCGGCTCGACCCCGCTCAGGATCAGCCCGGAGATCACCGACTTGTGCGCGTCGCGTGCGACCAGCAGCTTCTCTCCCGGCCCCGCCACGGAGAGCATCGCGCTCTTGACCGACAGGGAGCTGCCGCAGGTGGAGAAGAACGCCTGCTGCGCGTTCACCGCCTCGGCCATCAACTGCTGGGCGTCTTCGAGCACGCCGCCCGTCATCAGGCGGTCGTCCAGCCCGTTCGTGACGAGAATGTCGGATCTGAAGACCCCCTCCCCGAGCACGGCGAGCACCCGCGGGTCCACCCCGCGCCCCTGCTTGTGCCCGGGAGGCGTGAACGACAGGTCACCGCGTTCGTGGTAGGCGACGAGGGCTTCCAGCACGGGTGCCCGAGACTGATCCATGGTGTCCCTCCTGGGTCGGTCCGCCCCTGATCCGGTTGCCCGGAGCGATCGAGGCATAACGGCGACAGGCAGGACATGGCCGCTATGTCGGAAACTCCGGGCGCGACCGGTTCAGGTGCGTGGCGGGCCCTCCCGTAATGGGGGCCCGCCACGTCCCTGATCGCATCCGGCTCAGACCAAGCTGCTCAGCGCGGACTTCTTCCGCCGTTCGTTCAAGGCGGCGTCACGGGTGGGCGCGACCAGCACATCGGCCAGCGCCTCGGCAGGAGTCTCCTTGATCGTGAACGTGTCCGTTCCGGTCACGTCGAGCACCAGCCGCAGAACGCCGTGCACTCCAGCGAGGCACATGGATCCGCCGACGCCTTTCAGGGCGTCGTGCGTCTCCAGCAGGGCCTCCAGTCCGTACGAGTCGCAGAACTGGAGCACGGACGCGTCCACCACCAGCTTGGTGCGTCCACGCTGGATGAGGTCTTCGATCGCGCCACGGAGTACATCCCCGGTGGCGATGTCGAGTTCACCAGCCAGCGCGACCACGGAAGCCGCCTGGTGATCGCTGACAGTAATCTCGAGTGGGATTGCCATATACGCGCCTTCATCCATTTTCGGGGCGTACTGTCTGAAACGACGCTACCCGGAGGAGTGTCAGGTCCCAGTAATGCCGGACGGTCGATGCGTCGGGAGTCCGTCGTGGAATTTCACCTTCCTCCCACAGAGTGGCAAATCCGTAAAAAGTCAACGGAAGCGGATCTTCGGGACGGGCGTCCCTCTACCCGGTACGGCCCTGCCGTACCTTGCCGATCCGCCGGATCCGCGGGGCCTGCCGGGTTTCGGGCACCGGATGCTCCGTCGTCACCGCTCAGGGGTGGGGGCGCTGCGGCCGGGTCGTTCAGGGGTGGGGGTTCGGCGGCCGGGGCCGATCGTGGGCGGGGTGATGGGTGTCGGCGGCGCGGGCGGCGAGAATCGCGGACAGGGCCTCGCAGTCGGCCGGGGTCAGGGGCGCGTGCGGGAGGAGATAGAGCAGGCCGCCGGGCCCGTCGACGAGGTCGACCGGCAGCGGGCGCGAGAGTGTTTCCGTGGTCACGATGACCACCATTCTGCCGGGCGCGACCGACAGAACGCGTCCGCCGATCATGCCGATCGTCGCCCCGGGCGGCCTGCGGCGGAGCGGCCCCGCCGGTGGCCGGTGAACCGGTGGCCGGCGGGGCCGCTCCAATGGCCATCGGTCCACCGGTTCACCAGTGGAGACCGGCCGGGTCGGTCACCATTCGTACGGCAGGAACTTGCCGTTGAGCACGACCTCGACCCGGTCGCCCCCGGGGTCCGGAACCCGGCGTACCGCCATGTTGAAGTTGATCGCGCTCATGATGCCGTCCCCGAACTCCTCGTGGATCAACTCCTTGATCGTCGGGCCGTAGACCTGCAGGATCTCGTAGAACCGGTAGATCGTCGGGTCGGTCGGGACGGCCGCGCCGAGCGATCCGCGTGTCGGCTGGAGCCGCAGTGCCCGAGCCACGTCCTCGTCGAGGTCCAGCAGGTTCGCCGCCGCCGCGGCCTCCGCCTCGCTCATCGGGTGCTGGCCGAGCAGCGCCGCCACCGTCCACGGGACCGGTCGGCCCACCGCCTCGGCCAGTTGCGCCCAGGTGACGCCCAGCCTGGCCTTCGCCTCACGCACCGCCTGCACGGCCTGGTCTTTTGTCATGCCCTTCCTCTGTTTGTCGGTTTGCCGGTAACTCTAGGCAATCGGCGCCGGACCTGACGTATGGGGGAAGGGGCGTGCAGTCAGATCGCGGCGATCGTGGCGGGGGCGCGCTCGGCACGGCTGAGGGCACGCAGGACGGCGGTCGCGCCGTGCCGCCGTACGGCCAGGCGCGACAGCAGGTCGATCACGGTGTCCATGGCGGACTGCGGGAACGCCGGTGTCGGAACGCCCACGCTGACCGCGAGATCGTCGGAGTGGACCGCCAGCTCCATCATCCGGGTGATCAGCAGGTCGTCGAGCCGCACCACCCTCGCCGCCCACGGCAGGCCGACCACCGGATCGCCCGCCGCCGCCAGGCCGTCCGACAGCTCCTCGAGGGTGGCGTCCACCCGGGCGATCAGCGCCGCCGGCCCCTCTTCTGCGACCTGCTCGCCCCTGTCGCGGACCCTGACGTTGGCCTCGTCGTCGAGATCGGCGCCGATCCACTGCGCCCTGTCGTAATAGCCGAGGAGAGAAAGGACCTGCTCCTGCTGCGGCACGGGCGTGGCCAGGGCCTGCGGGACGACCAGGATCTGGTTCGCCAGATGGCCGGCGAGGCCGCCGACGCTGAACTTCGGGAGTGAGCTCGGGCTGCTCCAGGCGGTCGCGACCGCCGGTTCGCGCAGCAGTTCAGCGGCCGATCGGGCCATGGACAGGTAATCGGCCTTGACACCGCTCATTCGTCGTCTCTCCTCGGTGAGCCTCGGGTCCTGTCGGTGGTTCCTCCCTCGGCGTCCGGCCCGCCTCTGCACGCACGGATCTCGGCACGCCGGGACAAGGCTCTCACAGCCGAGCCCTCGGGTGACCGAGATGTCGCCTTTGCGGAGTAGTAGCTTTGCGCTATCTTGGTGATATCACTTCGATAGCCGATGAAGGGGAGAGGCGATGGAACGACGGGCGTTCCGGCTGAACGGCTTCGCCGTACTGCTGGTCCTGCTGGTGCCGGCCGGTGCGCTGGTGCCGGGCTGGCAGAGCAAGCTGTCCGGGTTGGACTCGACGGCGTGGGAGGAGGGGCTGCCCGAGGGTGTCGGACTGCTGATCGCGCTGACGATCGTGTGGCTGGTGGTCGCCGTGATCGTGGCGTCGGGCTTCACCGTCATCAATCCGAACGAGGCCAAGGTCGTGCAGTTCCTGGGCCGATATGTCGGCTCGTTGAACGCCGCCGGGTTCCAGTGGGTGCTGCCTTTCACCACCAAGCAGCGGATCACGCTCCGGGTGCGCAACTTCGAGACCGCCAAGCTCAAGGTCAACGACGCCGACGGCAATCCGGTGGAGATAGCCGCGGTCGTGGTCTACAAGGTCGTCGACACCGCGCGGGCGGCGTTCTCCGTGGACGACTACGAGGAGTACGTGGCCATCCAGTCGGAGGCCGCCGTACGGCACCTGGCCACCAGTCATCCGTACGACTCCCACGAGGAGGGCCGCACCAGCCTGCGCGACGGCGCCGAGGTGGCCGGGGAGCTCACCGCCGAGCTGCGTGATCGCACCGACCTGGCCGGCGTGGAGGTCCTGGAGGCGCGGATCACCCACCTGGCCTATGCCCCCGAGATCGCCCAGGCCATGCTGGTCCGTCAGCAGGCCGCACAGGTGGTCGCCGCGCGTGCCCACATCGTGGAGGGCGCGGTCGGTATGGTAAGGCTCGCCCTGGACCGGCTGTCGGAGCAGGGAGTGGTCGAACTCGACGAGGAGCGCAAGGCCCAGATGGTGTCCAACCTCCTGGTCGTCCTCTGCGGCGACCGGGCGACCCAGCCGGTGGTCAACGCCGGCAGCCTCTATGCCTGACCATGCCGGAACGCAAAAAGCTCCTGCTCCGGCTTGATCCCGCCGTCTACGAGGCCGTCGCCAGATGGGCGGCCGACGATCTGCGCAGCATCAACGCCCAGATCGAGTACGGCCTGCGCCTCGCGCTCAAGCAGGCGGGGCGCGAGCCCAGGCGGCCCGGCGCGAAGGACCCCGGGGAAAGGGAGTCCGGGGAAAGGGAGTCCGGCGGCGAGCCCGCCGGGGAGGAGCACCCGCGCACCGGCCGCTGATCCGCCGACCGATCGGCCGTACATCGCCTCTATGCACACCGTGTATAGAGGCGATGTATAGTCGTCGGCATGTCGGTTTCCCACACGTTGCTGGCGCTGCTGGAACGCGGCCCCCGGCACGGGTACGACCTCAAGCAGGAGTTCGACGCCCAGTTCGGCCAGGATCGTCCACTCCATTACGGCCAGGTCTACGCCACGCTGGCGCGGCTGCTGAAGAACGGGCTCGTCGAGGTCGACGCGGTCGAGCACGGGGGCGGGCCCGAGCGCAAGCGGTACGCCATCACGGCCGCCGGCGTCAGCGACGTGGAGGGATGGCTGTCTCGGCCGGAGCGCCCCGATCTCTACCTGAACAGTACCCTCTATACCAAGGTGGTGCTCGCGCTGCTGACCGGCCGGGACGCCGCGACGATCCTCGACGTCCAGCGCGCGGCGCACCTCGACCTGATGCGCGAGCTGACCCGGCGCAAGACGCGCGGGGATCTGGCCGACGCGCTGATCTGCGACCACGCGATCTTCCACCTCGAGGCCGACCTGCGCTGGCTGGAGCTGACCGGCTCCCGGCTGGACCGGCTCGCCGATGAGGTCCGCCGGTGACGGGCGAGGCTCCCCGGCCCTCCACCGGGCAGGCTCCGCTGCTGTCGGCCCGCGACCTGCGCAAGACGTACGGCCCGACCACGGCGCTCGACGGGGTGAGCCTGGACGTGCGACCGGGCGAGATCGTGGCCGTGATGGGCCCGTCGGGCTCCGGCAAGTCGACGCTGATGCACTGCCTGGCCGGCATCGTGCGTCCGGACTCCGGAGAGCTGCGTTATCGCGATCGGGATCTGATCACCGCGTCCGACGCGGAACGCAGCGCCCTGCGGCGGAGCGAGTTCGGTTTCGTCTTCCAGTTCGGGCAGCTCGTTCCCGAGCTCACCTGCCTGGAGAACGTGGCGCTGCCGCTGCGGATGGAGGGCGTGCGGCGCAAGGAGGCGGAACGGCGGGCCGCGCACTGGCTCGACCGGCTCGACGTGTCCGACGTCGCGGGGCAGCGGCCGGGCCAGGTGTCTGGCGGGCAGGGGCAGCGGGTCGCCGTCGCGAGGGCGCTGGTCACCGATCCCGCCGTGGTGTTCGCCGACGAGCCGACCGGTGCGCTCGACTCGCTCAACGGCGAGCTGGTGATGCGGCTGCTCACCGAGTGCGTCGAGCAGTCGGAGACGGCGGTCGTGCTGGTGACCCATGAACCGTCGGTCGCCGCCTACTCCCACCGTGAGGTGGTCGTACGGGACGGCAGGATCCGTACGAGCGCGGGACTGTCCCGGTGAGCCCGGGCAGGCCGCGGCAGCTCGCGTTCGGGGTCTGGCTGGCGTTCCGCGGTGGGGTGACGGGGTGGACGAGGCTGGCGTTGACCGCGACGGCCGTCGGCCTCGGCGTGGCGTTCCTGCTGCTGGCGGCATCCGTGCCGAACCTCCTGTCGGCGCGGGACGCCCGTGAGAGCGCCCGTGTCGATTACCTCCAGGACCTGGACCGGCGTGGTGATGACACTCTGCTGCTCGGCAGGGTCGACACCGAGTTCCACGGCGTCGCGATCCGGGGCCGACTCCTCCAGCCGGAAGGCCCCGCAGCGCCGGTGCCGCCGGGCCTGACGGCGCTGCCGGGACCGGGCGAGATGATGGTGTCTCCGGCGCTGGCCGAGCTGCTGTCCGCGCCCGGCAGTGAGCTGTTGCGTGCCAGGCTGGACTATCGGGTCGCCGGACGCATCGGGGATGAGGGACTGTCCGGGCCGGGCGAGTTCGCGTTCTACGCGGCCGGTGACCGGCTGGCGGGGAAGTCCGGTGTGCAGCGGCTGAACGCCTTCGGCGAAACGGGTCAGGGAGACGGTCTCAACCCGCGACTAATGCTGCTGGTCGTCGTCGCCTTCGTGGTGCTGCTGGCCCCGGTCGTGATTTTCCTGGCCGCCGCCGTGCGCTTCGGCGGCGAGTCGCGTGACCGCCGGCTCGCCGCGTTGCGGCTGATGGGCGCCGATCGGCGGATGACCCGGTGGTACGCCGCCGGGGAGGCGCTGGCGGGCGGGCTGCTGGGGTTGGCGATCGGGACCGTGCTCTTCCTGGCCGGACGGCGGCTGATCGGCCGGTTCACGCTGTGGCACATCAGCGTGTTCCCCGCGGACGCCCGGCCGAGCCTTCCGTTGACGGTGACGATCGCCGTCGCCGTACCGGCGCTGGCGGTCGTGGTCAGCCTGGGCGTGCTGCGCAAGGTCGCCGTCGAACCACTCGGCGTGGTCCGCCGCGCCGGACAGGGGCGACGACGGCTGTGGTGGCGTCTCCTGCTCCCGATCGCCGGGCTGGCCCTCCTCGCCCCGCTGTTCGGCGGCAGGGCGGACACCCATGGGCAGCTCACCCAAGTGCAGGTGGGAGGCGGCGTGGTCCTCCTGCTCGCGGGGGTGGTGACCCTGCTGCCATGGCTGGTGGAGGCGGTCGTACGGCGGCTCGGCGGGGGCGGAGGCCTGTCGTGGCAGCTCGCCGTCCGCCGGATCCAGATGGACAGCGCCTCCTCGGCGCGGCTGGTCAGCGGGGTCGCGGTGGCCGTCGCCGGGGCCATCGCCCTGCAGACGCTGGTCGCCGGGGTGCGGTCGGTCTCCGTCCAGGACACCGGGGCCGATCTCAGCCGGGCGCAGGTGATGGCCTCGCTCGACGAGGGAGTCACGTTCACCGAGGCCAAGGAGATCACCGCACGATTCGCGGCGACTCCCGGCGTGCGCTCCGTCACGGGTAACGCCACATCCATCGCGCTCGTCGCGGACGCCGACCAGGGCATGCCGTTCATCATGGGCACCTGCGCCGACCTGCGGGAGATCGCGGAGATCGCCCGGTGCCGCCCCGGTGACGCCTTCATCACGATCACCACAGAGGACGACCCCGAGCCGCCGCGTCCCGGACAGCGGGTCGTGGTCGAGGGGACGACCTGGACCATCCCGGCGACGGCCACGCCGGTGAAGGGCGAGAGATCGCCGGATGGCGGCGCGTGGCGCGGGGCGATCCTGGTCACTCCCGAGGCAGCGGCCGACCTCGCGGCGAAGCCGCTGCGGCTGCTGCTCTACCTCGGCCTCGACCCGTCCGAGCCGGACGCCGTGGAGCTGGTACGGAACACGGCGGCGGAGGTCAGCCCCCTGATGCGTGTGTACGGCATACAGGAGGTCCAGGTCGACGACAGGTTCGCCGGGATTCTGCGGGGGATCCTCGTGGGCACGGTGGCGATCCTGTTGCTGATCGGGACGAGCATGCTCGCGACCACGCTCGACCAGCTGAGGGAGCGTCGCGCCCTGCTGGCCACGCTGACCGCCTTCGGAGTCCGCCGCGCGGTGCTGACTCGGGCCACGCTGTGGCAGATGGCGGTGCCCGTCGCGCTCGGGCTCGTGCCCGCGGCCCTGATCGGCACCGGTCTGGGGCTGGCGCTGCTCGTGATGCTGGGCCTTCCGCCCCACGTCGGCGTGGCGAACCTGCTCCTGACGGTCTCCGCAGGGGCCGGCCTGGTCACCTTGGTGACGCTGGCGAGCCTGCCGGTTCAGCTGCGGCTCATGCGCCCCGAGGGCCTGCGCACGGAATAGGCCGCTCGCCTGTCATTCTCAGCGCGGACAGCCGTTTCCGGCGGGCGCTTGGCGGGGTCCCGCTGCGGGTGTTTCCGATTCGTGGGTATTCGTTAGTAACGTCGCACTCTCGGGGTACGGCTTCGCCATCGATCATGACGTTGTTGTTGGAAAAACGCGGGTTTCGCAGCAATAACGTCATGATCGATTTCGCCGGGCATGTTAAGAGCGGTGCGACCTCGGTGGTCCCGTCATTGCCCACGGAGGGTTCTCCGTCCCATGCCGCGACCGGCAGGCCGATGCGGCTCGGTCGGTGACGCGGAAATCCGGGTGAGGTCACCGGTCGCGCCGCCGTAGCCTCGGGAGGTGCGCCGGTTCCACAAGGGCGGCGCCCGCGAAGCAATGAGGAGACCGCATGTCGCCCGAGGTGCCCCGGCAGCCTGGGATGTCCGAGCTGCGCGCCGACTGCGTGAGCTGTTTCGGGCTGTGCTGTGTCGCGCTGCCCTTCTCCGCCTCGGCGGACTTCGCGATCGACAAACCCGCCGGGCGGCCCTGTCCCAACCTGCGGGCGGACTTCCGCTGCGGCATCCATCGGGATCTCAGGAAGCGCGGGTTTCCGGGTTGTGTCGCCTTCGACTGCTTCGGCGCCGGACAGAAGGTGTCGCAGGTGACCTTCGGCGGCCGGGACTGGCGGGAGGATCGGGCGTCCGCCGAGCGCATGTTCGAGGTGTTTCCGATCATGCGGCAGCTCCACGAGCTGCTCTGGTACCTGAACGAGGCGCTGACCCTTCCGGCCGCCCGCCCGATCCACGCTGATCTCCGGCGGGCTCTGGCCGAAACGGAGCGTCTCACCCACGACGGCCCCGACCTTCTCGTGAAGCTGGACGTGGCGGCGCACCGGAGCGAGATCCGCGACCTGCTGCTGCGCGCGAGCGAGCTCACCCGGGCCGCTGCCGTACCGGCCCTGAAGGGCGAGCCGGCGCGTGGCCGGAAGCGGTCCGGCGGGGCCGGGCGGGCTCGGAAGAAGGAGCTCAGAGGTGCCGATCTCATCGGGGCCGACCTCAGGGGCGCGGATCTGACGGGCGCCGACCTGAGAGGGGCCTACCTCATCGGCGCGGACCTGAAGGGCGCCGATCTGCGGGTGGCCGACCTCATCGGGGCGGACCTGAGGGGGGCCGATCTCGGCGGCGCCGACCTCACCGGGAGCCTCTTCCTCACCCAGTCGCAGCTCAACGCGGCCAACGGCGACGCCGCCACCAGGCCGCCCACCTCGCTCGAGCGCCCCGCCCACTGGGCGACCACCACCCGCTCCCGCCCGCCAAGATCGTGATCTTGGCGAAATGTGGGGTCACGGGCGTTGGGCGGCAGGTCGAATGGTCACCTGTATAGATTTTTGCCACATTAGATGCATCTTTCCTCCCTGCTCAATCTCCCCCAGGTCGTGAGGGCCTCGGCCTCCTGAGAGTTTTCGTCGATGAACCACCACAGGCCTCATCGATGGGCGCATAATCGCGGGTGGCAAGGCGGCCGGCAGTCGATGCGCCCGGTCGGGAAAAGGAGTAGCACCGAAACCGCAGGGAATGTTCCATGAACTGGCCGAGGTCAGCAATGGAGTCGCCATGAAATCGCAGGGAATCCTCCGTGCGCTGCCCTTTGTCGCGATATCCGGTGTGGTTCTGGCCGACCTGCTCGTCGGGCCTACCTTGGTCTTCCTGCCGTTGCTCACCCTGGGGCCGGCCTTCGCCTCGGTCTCGGGCGGCCTCCGCCGTACCGCGGCGGTGGGCGTGCTCTCGCTGGTGGTCTACGTGCCGCTGGCGGCGTACGACCAGTTGCTCGGCCGGCCGCAGAACACCCTCACGATGGCGTCGATCGTCGGGGTCACCGGGGCCAGCATGCTGGCGAGCGTGCTGCGGACCGGGCGCGAACGCGAGCTGGCCACGGTCCGGCTGGTCGCGGAGGCCGCCCAGCGCGTGCTGCTGCGCCCCGTCCCCCGCCGGGCCGGGGATCTGACGGTCGCGCTGTCCTACACGTCGGCCGCGGCGGAGGCGCAGATCGGCGGCGACCTTTACGAGGTGGTCGTCACGCCGGAGGGGGTGCGGCTGCTGATCGGTGACGTGCAGGGCAAGGGCCTGGAGGCCGTGGAGACCGCGGCGTGGGTGCTTGGAGCGTTCCGTGAGGCGGCCTATGACCAGGCCGAGCTGCTCGGTGTCGCCGAGCGGCTGGAGGCCAGCCTCGCCCGGCATCTGAGCGGTGAGAAGTTCGTCACGGCGATCCTCGCCGAGGTGCACGACGACGAGATCTGGCTGCTCAACTGTGGCCATCCCGCTCCGCTCGTGCTGGGCCGCGACGGTGGCGTCCATCTGGCCGAGCCGCCCGAGGAGGCCGCCCCGCTCGGGCTCGCCGAGCTCGGTTCTCCCCGGCCCAAGCCGTACGGCGTCCCGTTCAAGGACGGCGACCAGATCCTTTTCTATACGGACGGCGTCGTCGAGGCCCGGGACCGGAGCGGGGTCTTCTACCCGCTCGAGGAACGCGTGCGTCTGCTGCGGGCGCCCGACCCGCAGGCCGCGCTGGACGAACTGCGCGCCGATCTGCTGCGCCACGTGGGCGGGCCCGTTCCGGACGACGCCGCGATGCTGCTCCTGCGCAGCCCGGAGGCCCACGGCCGGGTGGCCGATCCAGGTGTCGGAGCCGACGAGATGGGCAGGGAGGACGCGACCGCCGGCTGATCGCAAGGACCGCCTCGTTCAAGGAGGGGAGCAGGACATGACGAAGACACGTGCCCGCGCCCGGGACAGGTTCTGGTCGGTGTTCTCGCCCACGAGTGAACCGCCGCGCAGCGCGCTCAACCTGCGCATCGCGCTGGCGGCATTCGGGCTGATCGTCTGCGGCGGCCTCGCCGTGGTGGCCGTGGCCGCCGGGGCGACCGCGCTCGCGATCGGCCTGGCCGTGCTCGCGGTCATCGCCGTGATCGATCTGGTGGTGGTGATCCGCCGCAGGGCGCGGCGCGGCGATGGGCACTCGCTCTTCGAATGACGGCCGCCCCACCCGGACCGCCCCTCACCGACCGCCCCTCACCGGACCGTCTCCACCGGTACGGTCAGGCGGCGTCCGACCCGTCCCGGGCGGGGTGGAACTCGCCCATCGGCGTGCGCAGCGTCCCCTCCTCGGTGAACTCCACCCGTGCGCCGTCGCAGCGGAAGACCAGGTCGCGCACGGGCTCCAGCTCGCGGAAGCCGCCTTGGACGATCAACGCGACCAGCCTGCCGTCCGCGCGGCGGGCCACGGTCGCGGTCAGCGGGCCGAGGCGATAGGTGCCGCACAGCGCGTCGAGCACCTCGTCGGTGAGGTGCGCGGTCTCCGGCACCCGCTCGAAGCGGATCGGCGCCACCGCGGCCTCCAGCTCCACGGCCACCGCCGTGACGTCGCCGTCGAAGTCGTGGAAGAACTGCACCGGCAGCGGGGTCTCGACACCGCCCAGGTCGACGACCAGCGTGAAGACCTCCAGGTGGCGGTGGTCGAGGCGGCCGGTCAGGGAGCGATATCGCCCCGCCAGGCCGTCGCCCGCCGCGAGGACGGTCAGCTCGCCGTACGCCGGATGCCGATAGCGGCCCACGTAGTCGCGCAGGGGCCGTACGGGCGCCGGATCCCGGGACGTGGACGTCATCCGCCGGTCGGACTGCGTACGGCCCTGGCGCAGCGCGGTCTCCAGGGCGAGGAAGCGCTCGCCGTGCGGGCGTGGCTCCAGCCCGAGCAGGCGGTCGTAGATGAGGCAGGGCAGCGCGTCGCGCAGCGTGCTGCCGTCGCGGTTGCACAGCATCACCACACCGCAGGCCGCCTCCGGGATGACGCCGACGTGCGCGGAGAAGCCGTCGATGTTGCCGCCGTGGTGCACCATGCGGTGCCCGCGGTAGTCCTCGACGAACAGGCCGAGGCCGTACCCGACCGGGCTGCCGATGGAGAGCAGCGAGCCCTCGGGAAGGGGCGCGGCCGGGGCGCGCAGCGGCGAAAGCACGCTCTCGGGAAGGAGCGGAGGGCGGCCGTCGACCGGGAGTCCCAGCAGCGTCAGCAGCCACGGCGCCAGTTCCTCGACGGAGGAGTTGAGCGCGCCGGCCGGAGCGATGAGGCCGAGCCGGGCGTACGGCACCTCGACGACCGGCGCGCCGGGCCGGGGGGACACGTACGGCGTCGCCGCGTCGTCGTCGGACCGCGTCTCGTCCACGGAGAAGTTGGTCCTTGTCATGCCGAGCGGATCCATCAGGTGCCGCCGCATGGCCTGCTCGTACGACATGCCGGCGACGTGGCCGGCGAGCTCCCCGGCGGCGGCGTAGAGCAGGTTGTTGTACTGCCAGGTCTGCCGGAATCCCCGGTTGGGTTCGAGGTGGCGCAGCTTCGCCAGGATCTCCGCGCGGGTCGACTCGTCGCGGGCGACGTACCACAGCATGTCGTGGCGGGGCAGGCCGGAGCGGTGGCACAGCATGTCGAACACGGTGAGCTGATCGGTCGCGACCGGATCGCGCATGCGGAAATCCGGCAGGTATTCCCGCACCGGCCGGTCCCACGCGAGCACGCCCTCGTGCACGAGGACGGCGCACAGCGCGGCGGTGAAGGTCTTGGTGGACGAGCCGATCGGGAACAGGGTGCGCGGGGTCACCGGCAGGTCGCGCGCGAGGTCGCGGCGGCCGAATCCCTCGCACAGCGCGATCCGCCCGTCCGCGACCACGAGCACGGCGCAGCCGGGGACCTCGAATCTCACCAGTTCCCGCTCGATGATGTCGCGTAGGTCGTCGACCAGATCGTTCGCCATGCTCACACTCCATCGTGCCGGGGCCCTCGGACGCATTGTGACCGGCGACGAGAGTACGCGGACCGCTTCGGCGGGGCGGACGATGCCCGGCCCTGCGGGCGGTCGGCAGACTTGCCCGATGGGTCTTTCATTGGTGGTGCGCGGCGGGACGGTGTACGACGGCGGCGGGGCGCCGGGAGTGGCCGCCGACGTGCTGGTGGCCGGAGACCGGGTGGTGGACGTCGGAACGGCCCCCGCCGAGCATTCCGGCCTGGTGATCGACGCGACCGGGCTCGCGGTCACCCCGGGGTTCGTGAACGTGCTCAGCCACGCCTGGCCCGACCTGCTGGTGGACGGCGGCGCCGAGTCCGAGCTGCGGCAGGGCGTGACCACCGAGGTCTTCGGCGAGGCCGACTCTCCCGGCCCGGCCGACCGGGCCTACGGCGACTACCTGCGGGACGTGTACGAGGCCTCGGTGACGGCCGACTTCCGGCGGCTGGGCGACGGGCTCGACGCGATCGAGCGCGGCGGCGTCGCGCCCAACGTCGCGAGCTTCGTGGGCGGCGCCAACCTGCGCTATCTCGGCGCCGGGTTCGCCGACCGCCGGCTGTCCGGACCCGAGCTCGACCGGGTCGGCGGCGTCCTGGCCGAGGAACTCCAGGACGGGGCCCTCGGCCTCGGCACGGCGCTCATCTACCCGCCCGGCCGGTACGCCGACACCGACGAGTTGGCCGCGCTGTGCGAGGTGGTCGCCGACCACGACGGGCTGTACATCTCGCATCTGCGCAGCGAGGGCGACGCGCTGCTGGAGTCCCTCGACGAGCTGCTGACGCTGAACGAGCGCACCGGGGTCCGCGCAGAGGTCTACCACCTCAAGGCCCTGGGCCGGCGCAACTGGCCGAAGATGCGGCAGGCCGTCGAGCGGATCGCGCTCGCCCGTGAGGCGGGCCGGCCGATCAGCGCCGACATGTATCCGTACGAGGCCGGCGGCAACCCGTTGTACGCCTGCGTCCCGCCGCGTTTCCAGGACGGCGGGCCGGAGGCCCTGGCCGCGCGGCTGGCCGATCCCGCCCAGCGGCGGGAGATGGCGGCCGCCCTGCGCACCGAGACCGCCGAGTTCGAGAACCTGTTCCTCGCGGCGGGCGGCGGCTCCGGCGTGCTCCTGCCCCGCGACCTGCGTGACGGCACGCCCGCGCGCGGGCGGCGGCTGGACGCGGTCGCGGCGACGCTCGGCATGGACGACGCCGAGGCGCTGCTGGAGGTCGTCGCGCGCGATCCGTGGATCTCGGCGGTGTACTTCTTCGTCGATCCGGCCAATCTCGAGCTGGGGCTGCGTCAGCCGTGGGTGTCGATCGGTTCGGACGCCTCCGCGCACCCGGCGTCGCCGCCGTGGTCGGAGCGCGGGACCCACCCACGCACGTACGGCACGTTCGCCCGGGTGCTGGGGCATTTCTGCCGTGACCGCAAGCTGTTCTCCTTCGCCGAGGCGGTTCGCCGGATGACCGGGCTGCCCGCCGAGACGCTGCGGCTGCCCGGCCGGGGGCGTCTGACGCCCGGGTCGTACGCGGACATCGTGGTGCTCGACCCGGACGCCGTGGCGGACACGGCCACCTGGGACGAGCCGCACCGGTACGCCCTGGGCGTGCGGGACGTCGTCGTCAACGGGGTGCCCGCGCTGTCGGGCGGCATGCCCACCGGGGTCCGTCCGGGCCGGCGGCTGCGGCGGGCGGGAAGCTGATCCCACCGGTAAGCCGACCCGCCAGGAGGTCGACAGCGGGGGTTTTGCTGAGCGCCCAATGACCGCCGCGGCATGTTGGCCCGTCAGCCAATGCGCGGCGGTGCCCGTTGCCACGATGCTCGCAGGGTGAGTCAAGGAATCGAGGTGCCGACGGGTGCGGCGGCCGTTCGCCTGCCGGAGGATCTGGACACGCCGGCGCTCGTCGTGGACGCGGCACGGATGGACGCGAACATTGCTCGGATGGCCGAGCGCGCCCGGGCGGCCGGGGTGGCCCTACGTCCGCATGCGAAAACGCATAAATGCGCACAGATCGCCCGTCGGCAGCTCGACCACGGGGCGAGTGGGCTGACCGTGGCGACGCTGAGCGAGGCCGAGTCGTTCGCGGCGGCGGGCTGCGACGACCTGTTCATCGCCTATCCCCTGTGGGCGGGCGGCCCCCGGGCGGCCCGGCTGCGCCGGCTGCACGAGGCCGTACGGCTCCGGGTGGGCGTGGACGGCGTCGCGGCGGCCGAGCGGCTCGCCACGGCCGTACGGGGGGCCGGTCCGCTCGACGTGCTGGTCGAGATCGACTGCGGTGGGCGCAGGACCGGCGTCCCGCCCGAGGCCGCCGCCGCCCTGGCCGCCGACTGCCTGCGGCTCGGCCTCAACGTGCTCGGCGCCTTCACCCATCCGGGGCACGCCTACGCCGCGCCCACGGCCGCCGGGTCGGCGGCCGAGGACGAGCGGGCCGCGCTGGCCGTCGCGGGCGTCGCGCTGGAGAAACTGCTCGGTCGCGCCCCGGTCCTGAGCGGCGGCTCGACGCCGACCGTGCTGGCCGGCGTGGCGGCACCGGTCACCGAGGCACGCCCCGGCACGTACGTCTTCGGCGACCGGCAGCAGACGCACCTGTCGGGGCTGCCGCGGCACGAGATCGCCCTGGTCGTGGCGGCCCGCGTGGTGAGCGCCCCGCGCCCCGGCGAGGTCGTGATCGACGCCGGGTCCAAGGCGCTGGCGAGCGACCGTCCGGCGTGGCTGGAGGGGTACGGCCTGCTGCTGGAGGCCCCCGACGCCGTCGTCGAGGCGGTCACCGAGGAGCACGCCGTGGTCCGGGGATGCGGTGACCGCCTCGCGGTCGGCGACCTCGTCGGCGTCGTGCCCAATCACGTGTGCACGGCCGTGAACCTCGGCACCCGGCTGACCGTCGTGGCCGACGGCGCGGTCATCGACGTGTGGCCCGTCTTTCCCCGCTGACCGGCAGGCGGTCGCCGATGCTGGGGACCGCCGCCATCAGGGCGCGCGTGTAGTCGTCGCGCGGGTTGTGGATCACCTCGTCGGCCGGGCCCACCTCGACGAGCCGGCCGCCGCGCATCACCGCGATCACGTCGGCGACGTAGCGTACGACCGCCAGGTTGTGGGAGATGAACAGCACGGTGAGCCCGAGCCTGGCGCGCAGGTCGCGGATGAGGTTGAGGATCGCGCCCTGTACGGACACGTCCAGAGCGGAGGTGATCTCGTCGGCGATGAGCAGTTCGGGACGGGCGCCGAGCGCGCGGGCGATCGCCACGCGCTGGCGCTGGCCGCCGGACAGCTCGCGGGGATATCGGGAGGCGACGGCCGGGTCGAGCGTCACCAGTTCGAGGAGCCGCCCGACCTCGGCCTCCCGCTCCCGGCGGGGCAGCCGCAGGCCCTCCGCGACGCTCGCCCCGATGGTCAGCCGCGGGTCGAGCGAGTGGTACGGATCCTGGAACACCATCTGGGTACGGCCCGGCGGGAGCCCGGTGATCGTGCCGCCGCTGACGGGGGCGAGGCCGACCAGCGCCCTGGCCAAGGTGGACTTGCCCGACCCCGACTCGCCGACGAGCCCCACGGCTCCGCCCGGCGGGATGTCCAGGCTCACGCCGTCGACGGCGGTGAACGAGCCGTACCGAACGGTCAGATCGGTGATGTTCACTTCGATGCCCTCCCTGCCGGGGCCGCGGCCTGGGGGTGCCAGCAGGCGAGACGCAGGCCCGGGCCGTGCTCTTCCAGCGGCGGTCGCCGCGCCGTGCACTCCGGGGTGGCGAAGCCGCAGCGTGACGCGAAGGCGCACCCGGCCATGTCGGTCGAGTCGGCCGCCGACGGCGGGCGGCCCGGGATCGTCGCGAGCGGCCGGTCGCGGTCGGTGCGCATGTCGGGCAGGCAGGCCACCAGTGCGCGGGTGTAGGGATGCGCGGGGTCCGACAGACGCTCGACCGGCAGCTCCTCGACCACCCGCCCCGCGTACATGACGACGACCCGGTCGCAGATCTGCGAGATCACCGCCATGTCGTGCGAGATGAACAGCGCGCCGGCGTCGGTCTCGGCGGTGACCTCGGCGAGCAGCTCGAGGATCTGACGCTGGACGGTGACGTCGAGCGCCGTGGTCGGTTCGTCGGCGATGAGCAGCCGCGGGGTGCCCATGATGCCCATCGCGATGATGGCGCGCTGCCGCATGCCGCCGGAGAACTGGTGCGGCCGCTGCCGGGAGCGCCGCTCCGGATCGGGGATCCGTACCCTGCGGAGCCGGTCGACGGCCCTGGCCAGGGCGGACCGCCGGGGCAGCCCCTCGTGCACGATCGGCACCTCGGCGAGCTGCGAGCCGACGGTGAGCGCCGGGTTGAGCGACGACATCGGGTCCTGGAAGACCATGGCCAGCGAGGTGCCGAGCAGCTTGCGCCGGGCGCCGCGGGAGAGCCGGTCGAGGTCGTGCCCGGCGACGGCCCGGTGCGCGGTGGTGACGACGCCCGGGTACGGCACCAGCCCGCTGATCGCGAGCGCGGTGAGGCTCTTGCCGCTGCCCGACTCCCCGACGACGCCGACGATCTCGCCGGGCCGCACCGTCAGCGACACGTCGTGCACCGGCCGTACGCCTCCGGGGAACGTGATGGTGAGGCCGCGCAGGTCCAGCGCGGCGGGAGTCTCCTCCGGGGAAGCGGCGGGTGCCGTCGCCGGGGTGATGGCCGCCGGTGGGGTCGGCCGTACCGGTCGCTGCCGGCCCGCGTCCTTGGCCGCGACCCTGGCCAGGCTCTCGCCGAGCAGGTGGAAGCCGATGCCCGCAGCGGTGATGGCGATCGCGGGGGCCAGCGCGACCTCCGGGTTCACGTACACCCGGGGCAGCCCCTCCGACAGCATGCGGCCCCAGTCGTAGTCGGGCGCCTGCACGCCGAGACCGAGGAAGGAGAGCCCGGCCAGGCCGAGCAGGCTGGATCCGAGGATCATGGCGACGTTGAGGATCAGCGGCTCGGCCACGTTCGGCAGGATGTGCCGGGTGAGGACACGCCGGCGGGGCACCCGCAGCATCCGGGCCGCCGCGACGTAGTCGGAGCCCGCGACCGAGGCGGTGAGCGTGTGGGTCAGCCGGGCCAGGGCCGGGGCGGCGGCCAGGCCGATGCCGAACACCGCGCCGCGTGCGCCGAGGCCCAGCACGATCGTGGTGAACATCGCGAGCAGCATGCCGGGGAACGCCACCAGGGAGTCGATCAGACCGACCACGAACCGGGCGGCCCACCGGGGCAGCACTGTGGGCAGCGCGCCCAGCGGGATGCCGACGGCCGCGCCGATCAGCGTGGCGGCCAGGGCCAGGAGCAGCGACAGCCGGCCGGCGACGAGCACCCGGGCCAGGATGTCCCTGCCCAGGTTGTCGGTGCCGAGCGGATGGCCGGATGACGAGCCCTGGAGGATGTTCGCCGCGTCGATCCTGGCCGCGTCGTCGGCCCACAGCGGCGGGCCGACGACCGCGAGCACGACGAACGCGGTCACGAGCAGCAGCCCGGCCAGCCCGGCGGGAGAGCGCAGTATTCGCCGCATCAGCTCTCCCGGATCTGTGATCGGGGGTCGAGGAAGGCCAGCACCAGGTCCACGACCAGGTTGACGAGCAGGACGATCGCGCCGTAGACGAGGATCGCCGCCTGCGCCACCGGATAGTCCTTGTCGATGATGGATTCGACGATCCGGGAGCCGATGCCCGGCCAGGCGAAGACGTACTCGACGACGACCGTCCCGGTGATCAGCGCGGAGAGCAGCAGCCCGCCGACGGTCAGCGTCGCCGTCAGCGTGTTGGGCAGCAGGTGGCGCAGATAGAGACGCCAGGCCGGAAGCCGTTTGGCGCGGGCCGAGCGCACGTAGTCCCGGCCCAGCTCGCGCAGCGTCTCGACGCGCACGAGCCGGGCCAGGACCGCGGCCGGTCCGACCGCCAGGGCGGCGACCGGCAGGACGTACGACTCGAACCCGCCCCTGCCCGCCGGGGGCAGCCAGCGCAGGTTCACGGCGAACACCACCACCAGTCCCACGGCCAGGAGGAAGTCGGGGATGGTGCCGAGTGCCCCCGACACGCCGGTGAAGGTCAGCTCGCTGCCCCGGTTGCGCCCGTTCTCTGTCCGTACGGCCAGCAGCATGCCGAGCGGCACGGCGATGAGAAGGGCGACGGCGACGGCGAGGGCGGCCAGTTCGAGCGTGCTGGTCAGCCGGGCCGAGATGATCTCGGTGACCGGCTGACGCGAGGTGAAGGAGATGCCGAGGTCGCCCGAGAACACGCCCCGCAGGTATCGGAAGAACTGGGCCGTGATCGGATCGTCGAGGCCGAGTTCGGCCCGGCGCTGGTTCACCAGCTCGACCGGCGCCGTCGGCCCGAGCGCGGCCCGGATCGGGTCGCCGGGCACCATGTGGATCATCGCGAACGACGCCACCAGCAGCACCAGCATCGAGGAGACGAACCTCACGAGGCGTCTGGCGACCATCGATCAGTCCTTCAGCATCCGGGTGAGGGTCGGCTGCGCCAGCCCGCCCGGCATGAACATCTCGGCGTTCTTCGTCGCGAGCAGCTGGGTCTCCTCCGCCACCGGCACCACGTCGAAGTCGTCGAAGAGCGCCGACTCGGCCTGCGCCCAGGCGTCGCATCCGCCCTTGTCCGGGAGCAGTTCCGCGGCCTTGCCGGTCTGCTCGGTGTACTTCGCGTTCTGGATGTTCGCGAAGTTGGAGCCGTCGGGGACCGTGGGGCCGGACAGGTAGCCGGTGAGCTGCGAGGGCAGGCTGACCCCGATCGGCACGGTGGAGACGTCCCAGTCGCCGGTCTTGAACAGCGCGTCGCTCCACGCGCCGCCGGCCGAACCCTTGATCTCCACCGCCACGCCGATCTTCTGCCAGGCGTCGGCCTGATACTCGGCGCCGGCCTGCGCGCCCGCGCCGAAGTCGCTGTTGTAGATCAACTTGATGGCGAGGGGCTTGCCGTCCTTCTCCCTGGTCCCGTTCGCGCCGGCCTTCCACCCGGCCGCGTCCAGGGCGGCCTTCGCCGCCTCCGGGTCGTACGTCGGCCGATGGCCGGTGACGCTGTCGACCCGGCACGGCCGGGGCGAGAGGGTGGTCATGCCGGTGGACTGGGCGCCCGTGCCCTGGGTGGAGATCTTCGCCAGCTCGTCCAGGTTGAGCGCCTGGCTCAGCGCCTTGCGCACCGCCGGGTCGGCGCCGGGCCGTCCCTTGCCCTGGTTGTAGAAGAACTCGCTGTTGCCGCCGGGCAGGATGGTCTTGATGATTCCCGGCATGCTCTCCACCCGGGCGCGGTCGGCGCCGGTGAAGACGGCCGCGTTGATGCTCCCGGTCAGCAGCAGGTTCGCGGCGGTCGACTCGTTGGGGACCACCTTGAGCACGACCGTCTGGGGGATGCCGGGGTCCGCGGTTCCACTGCCGCCCGGCCCCCAGGCGTACCTGTCGCGCACCTTGAGCGTGTAGTGGTCGTTCGGCACCGATTCGATCAGTTCGTACGGCCCCGAGCCGGAGGTGGACTTGGCGAGCATGGCCGGGTCGGCCAGGCCCTTGCCGCACACGATGAAGATGGCCACGGTGCTGTGCAGGAGGAAGGGGCTCGCCTTCGGGGTGCTCAGCGTCACGGTGCCCGTCGCGTCGTCGGCCTCGGCCTTCACCCCGGCCGGGATCAGCACGCCGAGCAGCGGCGACTTCGTCTCCGGGTCGGCCACATGGTTGATGCTGTTGGCCACCTCGGCCGGACCGAGCGGCGACCCGTCGGCGCAGGTGACGTTCTTCCTGAGCGTGAACGTCACCGACGAGGGCTCGACCTGCCAGCTTTCCGCCAGCCCGGGGACGAGATCGCCGTCCCTGCCGATGTAGGTGAGCGTGTCGTAGGTGTAGGACAGCAGCAGGTTCGTGCTGCCTTGTACGGCTGTCGCCGGGTCGAGTGCACCCGGGTCACCGGTGATGGCCATCGTGAACGTGGCGTTCTCGGCGTATTCGGCGGGCGCGGCGGACCCGCCGTCGGACGGCTGGGCGGAACCGCCTCCACCGCACGCGCTCAGAGCCAGCGCGGAAGAGGCGAAAAGAGCGAGGATCGCCGGTTTCTTCAATTGTCACTCCGAACAGGCCTGGGCAGGTACCCGATGGTCCGGGCACGAACGGCGCGGTAAAGACACGACCAGGATGGTCGCCGTTCGGAGGCCCGTCTTCGGGAGGGCGCACAAGATGGGCCACCGTGATTGTGAGCTTGGCCAAGCCGACATGCGTTCACCGGCATCGAGGGAGCGGAGCGAGGACCGCACGCCGGGCCCCGCTGGGTGGTCCGGTGATCGTGGGTCGGTGTGGCGGGGAGCGGAGCGGGAGGGGGCGAGGACCGCACGCCGGGCCCCGCTGGGTGGTCCGGTGATCGTGGGCCGGTGTGGCGGGGAGCGGAGCGGGAGGGAGCGAGGACCGCATGTCGGGGTGCGGCTGGGGGTGGTCCGGTGATCGTCGGTCGGTGTGGCAGGGAGCGGAGCGGGAGGGAGCGAGGACCGCACGCCGGGCCCCGCTCGGCGGGGCCTGGCAGCGGACCGGAGCTTCCTCCCGGCGCAGCGACCGACCTCGCCAAGGTTTTGTGGACACCCCCTCACCCGAAGTCGGCCAGCCGCATCTGCAGGTGCAGCAGCAGGCGTTCGTCTGGCTGGTCGAGGTGCAGTCCGAACAGGCTGCTCGCGCGGGCGATCCGATAGCGGAACGTGTTGGGGTGGACGTGCAGCCGGGCCGCTGCCGCTGCCACGTCGCCACCGGCGTCGAACCAGGCCCGGAGCGTGGGCAGGTAGGCGGTGTCGTGTTCGCCGTCGTACTCGGCGATCCGCATCGCGATCCCGGACTGGAGCGCCTCGATGTCGCGGGTCGCGTCGGCCACCTCGGCGAGCAGCAGGGCGTCGCGTTCGTCGTCCACGTGCGCGATGTCGCCCTGACCGGAACCCTCGGCGCGTACGCGCAGGGCGAGCAGCCGGTCCAGCCGGAGGCGGGTCCGGGCGAGGTCTTCGACCCGGTCGACGGGGTCGCTGACGGCGACGGTGCCCCTGGCCGCCTGGTCGCCGGGCGGTGCCAGGCGGGACACGACCGCGCGGAGCTGGGCGTCCAGCCGGACCCTGCCGGCGTCGGGCAGCAGCGCGTACACCCGGCCGTCGATGGCGGCCGCGAGGCCGTACCCCTGGAAACGCTGCGCCTGGAGGCTCAGCACGTCGGACAGGCGGGCGTCGAGGAGTTCGCGGTCGCCGGCCTGCTCCCCGCGGCTGAACGCGACGAGCACGGTGGGGCCGGGCAGCGCGTATCCGAGGGCCCGGCCGGCCGACCCCGGCCGGTCGAGGAGCTGGCGGAGGAGATGTCCGCGGGTCTCCCGGTCGCGGGAGGCGAAATGATCCTGGTGGGCCAGGCAGGCGGCGACCACGTCCGCCGAGCGCAGCAGGATCTCGTCGGCGTCGGGGTTGAGCGTGTCCCTGGTGCCCATGACCCAGATCGATCCCAGCGGCTCGCCGCCCGAGCGTACGGCGATCGCGAGCCGTGCCGTGCTCTCCCTGCCGCCGGGGAACTCGGTCACGCCCGCGCTCCGCCACAGCGTCGCGTACCAGTCCTCCCGCTCGGCGTGGTCCGGGACGGCGCGGTCGAGGATGCCCTGCCGGCGTACGTCGTCGAGGGGCTGACCGGGGATCGTGCTGAACGCGATGACCCGGCGGCCCACGTCCTCGATCGAGACGGCGCCGCCCAGCGCAGCCGCGAGCGCGTCGGCGATCTGGAAGGCGTCGTGCCCGGCGAGCCGTCCGAAGGAGTCGCGCAGCGCCAGCTTGATCCGGTCGTAGATGTCGCTCCAGCGCGCGTCGTCCGGCGCGACGAACACGGCCTGGTCCTGGCGCGCGTTCACCAGCGTCTTGGCCGCCTGCGACTCGCGTACCGCGATGGCGACGCAGGACGGGAGACCGGCGTCGGGGTCGGCGCACAGCGCGAACTGGTCCGGGTCGGGCTCGGGGTCGCCGGGGGAGTGGACGATGACGTCACGGACCATGGCGTTCGGTTCCGGAACCCGCACGGGGCGCAGTGCGGCGGTGTTCAGGACGGCGCCGAACTCCTCGACCGATGCGCCGCAGAACGTCTCGATCACCGGTCCCATGATACGGATTTGCCGGATGAATGTCATTGATAGTCGCTTTTACTCCGGTTTGACCCGTTAGGTGGGTGACGGGCCGCCGGGTTCGTGCCCCTGATCCGCCCACCGAATTTCCCCGGTGGCTCCCCCCGCGGCTCCCCCCGTGGTTCCCCCAGTGGTTCCCTCTGTGCCGACGCACAGCACGACTCCGCCGCCGTCGCCGAGCCGTACGGCGTCGCGCAGCGGGCCGCAGTCGGCCGCATCGGTGAGGCGGTGCAGGGCGGCCAGGGTGGCGGCGCCGCAGAAGCCGATGTCCAGCCCCAGTGCGGCGAGCTCCCGCGTGGCCGAGCCCACCTCGTCGTCGCACACCGCGATCGTGCCGGTCAGGCCGTCGCGGAGGGCCGGCCAGGCGGGGGCCGACGGGGTGCCGCAGTTGAGGCCGGCCATGACGGTGCCCGGGGTCGGCACGCTGACCGGGCGGCCGACGCGCAGCGACTCGGCCACGCACGCGGCCGTCACCGGTTCCACCCCGATCACGGCCGGGCCGTACGCCTTCGGAGCCTCGTGTACGGCCCAGCGGACCGCGGCCGCGGCCAGGGAGCCGACGCCGACGGGGACGAGCACGATGTCGACCGGTTCGGTCAGCTCGGCCGTGATCTCGCGGAACAGGGTGGCGTAGCCGTCGATGACCCACTCGGCCGACGGCACACCCGGCGCCGGCGAGAAGTCGGCGATCAGTGCCCTGCCGGGGGCGCCGCCGTCGCGCTCGGCGGCCGCCGCCGCGTCGTCGTAGGACCCGGCCGTGACGATCACCTCGGCCCCCTCTCCCGCGATCAGGCGGGCGCGCTCGACGCCGACGGCGGCGGGCAGGTGGATCCGGCAGGCGAGCCCGAGCCGGGCGGCGCAGCGGGCCACCGCCCGGCCGTGGTTGCCCGCGCTCGCGGCGACCAGCGTCCGGGTGCCGGGATGGCGGCGCAGCGTCTCCTCCACCGCCCACGACGCCCCGAGGAACTTGAAGGCGGGCAGGCCGAAGCGGTCCGACTCGTCCTTCATGACGACGGCCCGCCGGTTCTGACCTCCGGTGATGTCCGGCAGTCGCCGCAGTGGCGTGGGGGCGTACCCCTCGAGTCCCCGGTGGAAGGCGGTGACCTCGGGGCCGGGCGGCGGGGCGACGCGCTCGGGGCGGAGGTGCGGGTTGACGACGGCGAGGGCCTGCATGATGGCAAGTCTCGGCCATGCGGGTCGGAGAACGCGTTGTGCCGGAGGACGAAGCCGTGACCGGGCGTTTGTCCGGCCGGCCGCAATCGCCGGGGCCGGTTGTCGCTTTCCGACGATGAGCGGCTTCGGAGCGGCCGCATAGCGTTTCCGGCATGACCTCTCCCCACTTGTCGAATCCCCACATGCCGAAGCCGTCGTCCGTGCCGTCGTTCGAGCCGTCGTACGGGCGGCCGTCGGAGTCGCCGTCGAGGCTGCTGCTGCGCAACGCCCGTGTCGGGCTCGGCGGCCCGGTGCGGCACGTCTCGATCACGGGCGGCCGGGTGACCGCCATCCGGGACGAGCCGCCCGGCCCGGCCGAGACCGAGGGCGCGGAGAACGTCGATCTCCAGGGTGCGACACTGCTACCCGGACTGTGGGACGCGCATGTGCACTCCGTTCAGTGGGCCAGGGCCCGCCGCCGGATCGATCTCGGCGGCGCTCGGTCGGCCGGGGAGGCGGCCCGGCTCGTCCGGCCGCACCTGCGGCCCCCGGGGGCGGGCGGCGGGCCGAGCGGCGGGCTGGTCGAGGGGTTCGGCTTCCGCGACGCCCTGTGGCCGGACCGGCCGGACAAGTCGCTGCTCCCCGCGGACCGTCCGATCGTGCTGATCAGCAACGATCTCCACACGGTCTGGCTCAGCCAGGCCGCGCTCGCCCTCATCGGCAGGGGCGACCATCCGACCGGGGTGCTGCGCGAGAGGGAGTGCTACGACGCGCTGGCCGCGCTGCCGCCGCCTCCGCGTGAGGTGATGGACGGGTGGGTCGCCGAGGCGACCGTCGCCGCCGCGCGTCTCGGCGTGATCGGGGTGCTGGACTTCGAGTTCGCCGACAACGTGACGGAATGGTCGCGGCGCGTCCGAGAGGAGCACGTCGCCGTGCGGGTCGTCTGCTCGATCCCCGGGCACCGGCTGGACGACGCGATCGCCGGAGGGCTGCGTACGGGCGACCCGGTGCCGGATTCCGGCGGACTGCTGGAGGTCGGCCCGGTGAAGATCTTCGTCGACGGCTCGCTCAACACCCGCACCGCCTACTGCGACGAGCCGTACTCGGGCTCGGGCGACCTCGGGCGGCTGGAGACACCGCCGGAGGAGCTGGTCGCGACGATGACGCTCGCCGCCCGGCACGGCCTCCAGCTCGCCGTGCACGCCATCGGCGACCATGCGTCCTCGATCGCGCTCGACGCCTTCGACGCCGTCGGGGGCCCCGGGCGCATCGAACACGCCCAGCTCGTCCGCGCCGCCGACTTCGCCAGATTCGCCCGGCCCGGTCTGGTCGCCGGGGTGCAGCCGGCACACGCCCCGGACGACCGCGAGGTCGCCGATGTCCACTGGCGCGGCCGGACGTCCCGGGCATACGCCTACGCCGACCTGCTCGCGGCGGGTGCGGCACTGGAGCTCGGCTCCGACGCCCCGGTCGCGCCGCTCGACCCGTGGGACGGCATCGCGTCGGCGGTGACCAGGACCGACGACGAGCGCCCGGCGTGGCATCCCGAGCAGGCCGTTCCGCTCCGGGCGGCGCTCGCCGCCGCGGCCCGGGGGCGCTCGGCGGTGCGGGAGGGCGACCCGGCCGACCTGATGATCCTGGAGCGGGACCCGTCTCTCCTCTCGCCCGCGGAGCTGCGCCGCCCGCGGGTGCTCGGCACTCTCCTGGCCGGCCGGTGGACGCACCGGGAATCGCTGTGAGCCTGCGGCGCCACGCACGCCGAGCGGGAGAGGAATGGAGAAAATACTACTTTCGGCATAGACGGCAACATAAGCCGTAAACCGGGCATCAAGTTATTCTTGACCACATTCGACTAAATCGTGCATGAAGTTCCACAAAAACTGTCGAGAGTCGTCCCCGTAACCCGTAATTTCGTAACTAAAGATGTTTAGGATGGATCAGGCCCTACTGTGTCCTGGTTTCGGGGGAATTTGTGCGCGGTATATCGCCTGTGGCGGGAGTCTTCCCCCATGAGTGAATGGGCGGGGCAAGACGTGGTCGCGGTGGTGGGCATGTCCTGCCGCTTCCCCGGGGCTTCGGACGTGAACGCGTTCTGGGAGCTGTTGCGTGACGGCGTCGACGCCGTCACGGACATGCCCGCAGAACGGTGGGAGACAGAGCCGGGGTTCGCCGCGTTATCGGACGAGGCCCGGCGCGGCGGGTTCCTGGAACATGTCGACCGGTTCGACGCCGGCTTCTTCGGCATCTCGGCGCGGCAGGCGGCGACCATGGATCCGCGCCAACGGCTGCTGCTGGAACTGAGCTGGGAGGCATTCGAGGACGCCCGGGTGCCGCCCGACCGTCTCAGGGGCGGCCGGGCCGGGGTCTTCGTCGGCGCGATCTGGGACGACTACGCCGCGCTGGCCCACCGGTACGAGGCCGCCACCGGCTCGCCGTACGCGATGACCGGCCTGCACCGCGGCATCCTCGCCAACCGGATCTCCTATGTCTTCGGCCTGCGGGGGCCTAGCCTCGTCGTGGACACCGCCCAGTCGTCCTCCCTGGTCGCCGTGCACTTCGCGGTCGAGAGCCTGCTGCGCGGAGAGTGCGACATCGCGCTGGCCGGTGGGGCGAACCTGGTGCTCGCTCCGGAGAGCGCGGCCACCTCGGCGGCCTTCGGCGGGCTGTCGCCGAGCGGCCGCTGCGCCACTTTCGACGCATCGGCCGACGGGTACGTGCGCGGCGAGGGCGGCGGTCTGGTCGTGCTCAAGCCGCTGGCGCGGGCGCTGTCCGACGGTGACCGGATCCACTGCGTGATCCTCGGCGGCGCCGTCAACAACGACGGCGGTGGGGAGACGCTCACCACCCCCGACCGCGACGCGCAGGAGGACGTCGTCCGGCGGGCGCACGCGTCGGCGCGGATACGGCAGGCCGACGTGCAGTACGTCGAACTGCACGGCAGCGGGACCTTTGTCGGCGATCCGGTTGAGGCCGCCGCGCTCGGCACGGTGTTCGCCGACTGTGGCGGGCACCCGGTGCGCGTCGGGTCGGTCAAGACCAACATCGGGCATCTGGAGGGCGCGGGGGGCATCGCCGGGCTGCTGAAGACCGCACTGTGCCTCCGGAACCGGCGGCTCGTGCCCAGCCTGCACTTCCGGGACGCCGGGCCGCGCATCCCACTCGACGAGTTCGGGCTCCGGGTGCAGACCGAGACCGGGCCGTGGCCGGACGAGGACCGGCCGCTGGTGGCCGGAGTGAGCTCCTTCGGCATGGGCGGGACGAACTGCCATCTCGTGCTCGCCGAGCCGCCCACACCTGTGGACGACGCCGCGCTTGCGGACGCCGTGCCTGTGGAAGCCGGGTCTGTGGAAGCCGGGTCTGTGGAAGCCGGGTCTGTGGAAGCCGGGTCTGTGGAAGCCGGGCCGGTCGCGCGGCCGACGCCGTGGCCGGTGTCGGCGCGGAGCCGGGCGGCGCTGCGCGGGCAGGCGGACCGGCTGCTCGCCCATCTGCCCGGCCACCGTGACCTGGACGTGGGGTTCTCGCTCGCCACCACCCGCTCGGCCTTCGAGCATCGCGCGGTGCTCCTCGCCCCCGACCGCGCCGGATATGAGCGGGGGCTCGCCGCCCTCGCGGCGGGGCTGCCCGCGCCCGGCCTGGTGGAGGGCGTCGCGGGCGGCGGCGAGGTCGCCTTCGTGTTCCCCGGGCAGGGTTCGCAGTGGGTGGGGATGGCCCTTCCGCTGCTGGCCGCCTCCCCGGTCTTCCGTGACCTGATGACCACCTGCGCCGAGGCCCTCGACCCCTACCTGGACCGGCCGCTGCTTGACGCGCTCGGCGATCCGGCCGCCCTGGAGCGGGTGGACATCGTGCAGCCCGCGCTGTTCGCGGTGATGGTCGCGCTGGCCGGGCTGTGGCGCTCCTACGGGGTGGAGCCGAGCGTCGTGACCGGGCACAGCCAGGGAGAGGTCGCCGCCGCCCACATCGCGGGCGCGCTCACCCTGCCGGACGCCGCCCGCGTCATCGCCCTGCGCAGCCGGGCGCTCGTGGCGCTGGCCGGCCGTGGCGCCATGGCCTCGGTGGCGCTCCCGGCCAGGGAGGTCGCGGCCCGGCTGCGCGCGTTCGAGGGCCTGGCCATCGCCGCCGTCAACGGGCCGAACGCGGTCGTCGTCTCCGGCGAACCCGACGCGGTGGCCGCCTTCGTGGCGGCGTGCGAGGCCGACGGCGTTCGCGTGCGCCGCGTCGCCGTCGACTACGCCTCGCACTCCCCGCAGGTCGAGGCCGTACGCGCCGATCTGCTCGACGCCCTCGGCTCGATCAGGCCGGGCCCGGCCCGCGTTCCGTTCCACTCCGCCGTCACGGCCGGACCGCTGCCCGGCGAGGAGTTGACGGCCGACTACTGGTATCGCAACCTCCGGCAGGAGGTCCGCTTCGAGCAGACCGTGCGCGGCATCGGGGCCGACGTACTGATCGAGGTCAGCCCCCACCCCGTGCTCACCGGCGCGCTGCAGGACACCGTCCCGGAGTCGGCCGTCCTCGGCACGCTGCGCCGGGACGAGGGCGGCCTGGACCGCTTCCTCACCTCGCTCTCGGAGGCGTACGTGGCGGGAGCGGCGGTGGACTGGGCGCGGTGCTTCACCGGCACCGGGGCGCGGGTGATCGACCTGCCGACGTACGCCTTCCAGCGAGAGCGGCACTGGCTCGAGCCGGGGCGGCGCCGGGAGCCCGGCACGGCGGAGCCCGTCGAGCGGGCCGGTACGGCCATGCCGGCCGCCGCAGCGCCGCCGCTGCGGCAGGACGCGACCGAGGTGGTGCGGGCGCACGTGGCGGCCGTGCTGGGCCACCACGAGCCCGCGACCGTGGACATGGACCGGGCGTTCAAGGAGTTGGGGTTCGACTCCCCGATGACGGTCGACCTGCGCAACCGGCTGGTCGCGGCGACCGGCGTGCGGCTGGGCAACTCCGCGCTGTTCGACCATCCGACGCCCGCCGCGCTCGCCGCGCACCTTGCCACGCACCCGGGCACCGCGGCCGATCACGTGGCGGGACCGGTCCAGGAACACGCGCCGGCGAGCACACGCGATGAAGCGGTCGCGCCCGGCGAGCCGATCGCGATCGTGGGCATGGCCTGCCGCCTCCCGGGCGGCGTGACCAGCCCGGACGAGCTGTGGGAGCTGGTGCGCGACGGGCGCGACGCGACCTCGGAGTTCCCCGGCGACCGAGGCTGGGACCTGGCCGGCCTGTTCGACCCCGATCCCGATCGCCCGGGCGCCACCTACACGCGGCGCGGCGGTTTCCTGCACGACGCCGGGGAGTTCGACGCCGGGCTGTTCGGGATCTCACCGCGCGAGGCGCTGGCGATGGACCCGCAGCAGCGGCTGCTGCTCGAACTCGCGTGGGAGTCCTTCGAACGCGCCGGCGTCGATCCGAGGTCGTTGAGCGGCAGCCGTACCGGCGTCTTCGTCGGCGCCATGGCCACCGACTACGGCCCCCGCCTGCACGAGGCGACCGGGAGCCTCGCGGGCTACGGCCTCACCGGCACCGCGGGCTCCGTCGTCTCCGGCCGGATCGCGTACGCCTTCGGCCTCGAGGGCGCCGCGCTCACCGTGGACACGGCGTGCTCCTCGTCGCTGGTCGCGATCCACCTCGCCGTGCGCGCGCTGCGGCAGGGAGAGTGCGCGCTCGCTCTCGCCGGCGGCGCGACCGTCATGTCCACGCCCGGGATGTTCGTGGAGTTCAGCAGGCAGCGGGGGCTCGCACCGGACGGCCGGTGCAAGCCGTTCTCCGCCGCGGCGGACGGCACCGCCTGGGCGGAGGGCGCCGGCATGCTCGTCCTGGAACGGCTCTCCGACGCCCGCCGCCACGGGCACCGGGTGCTGGCGGTGATCAGGGGGACGGCGGTCAACTCCGACGGCGCGTCCAACGGGCTGACCGCCCCCAGCGGGCTGTCCCAGCAGCGGGTGATCCGCCAGGCGCTCGCCGACGCCCGGCTGCTGCCCGCCGACCTCGACGCCGTCGAGGCGCACGGCACCGGGACCGCGCTCGGCGACCCGATCGAGGCCGAGGCGCTGATCGCGGCGTACGGCCGGGAGCGGGACCGGCCGCTCTGGGTGGGCTCGCTCAAGTCGAACGTCGGGCATGCCCAGGCCGCCGCCGGGGTGGCCGGAGTCATCAAGATGGTGCTCGCCATGCGGCACGGCGAGCTGCCGAGGACCCTGCACGCGGACGTGCCGACGCCGCACGTGGACTGGTCCGCAGGCGCGGTCGAGCTGCTCACCGCGGCGCGCCCGTGGCAGCGGGCCGGCGCACCACGCAGGGCGGCGGTCTCCTCCTTCGGCATCAGCGGCACCAACGCCCACCTGATCCTGGAACAGGCCGATGGGCCGGAAACCACGCGCGAGGCGCCGGCCGGGCCGGTGCCGTGGGTGCTGTCGGCGCCGGAGGAGGCCGCGCTGCGCGAGCAGGCGGCGCGGCTGCTGACCGTCGCCGACCATCCTCGGCCCGCGGACGTGGGCCGCACTCTCGGCACGGCACGCACCGCGTTCGGTCACCGGGCGGCCGTGGTCGCCGCCACTCCGGAGGAGCGTCGCGACGCCCTGCACGCGCTCGCGGCGGGCGGCGAATCGCCCCGCCTGCTCCGCTGCGCCGGCACGCCCGGCGGGCTCGCGTACCTGTTCACCGGCCAGGGCGCGCAGAGACCGGGCATGGGCCGGGGACTGTACGAGACGTTCCCCGCGTTCGCGCGGGCGCTCGACGCCGTGTGGGCCGGACTGGACGGCCTGCTGGACCGCCCGTTGCGCGAGGTGATGTTCGCCGAGCCCGGCACTGCCGAAGCCGCGTCGCTCGACCAGACCGTTTACACCCAGGCGGCCCTGTTCGCGCTCGAGGTGGCGGAGTTCCGGCTGCTGGAGGCGTGGGGGATGCGGCCCGCCGCGCTGGCCGGGCACTCGATCGGCGAGCTGGCCGCCGCGCACGTCGCCGGGGTGCTCGACCTCGCCGACGCCTGCCGCCTGGTCGCCGCGCGCGGGCGGCTCATGCAGGCGCTGCCGGTCGGCGGGGCGATGGTGGCCGTGGCGGCGGGCGAGGAGGAGGTCGCCGCGCTGCTCCCCGACGGTGTGGCGCTCGCCGCTGTCAACGGTCCAGAGGCCGTGGTGATCTCCGGCGACGAGCCCGGCGTCCTCGACGTGGCCGCGCACTTCACGGCGCTGGGCCGCAGGACCCGGCGGCTGCGCGTCAGCCACGCCTTCCATTCCCCCCTGATGGAGGGCATGCTCGCCGACTTCCACGCGGCCGCCAAGGAGTTGGCGTACGCGCCGCCGCGCATCCCGATCGTGTCCACCGTCACGGGCGGCGAAGCCGACCCCGCCGATCCGGCGTACTGGGTGCGGCAGGTGCGCGAGCCGGTCCGCTTCGCCGCGGCCGTGCGGCGACTGTACGACGACGGCGCGCGTACCTTCGTCGAGCTGGGCCCCGACGGCGTCCTGGCCGCGCTCGGCCCCGCCTGCGCGGGCGAGGACGCGGCGTTCCTGCCGGTGCTGCGTGCGGAGCGGTCCGAGGCCGACACCGTCGCCGCCGCTGTGGCGCACGCCCACACCCGCGGCGCCGCCGTCGACTGGGGCGCCTACTTCGCGGGCGCCCGGCTCACCGAACTGCCGACGTACCCCTTCCAGCGGCGGCGCTACTGGCTCGCGCCCGGAGGCGCCGACACCGGCCACCCCTTCCTCGGCGAGCCCGTCCTCGTAGCGGCCACCGGGGAGACGCTGTTCACCGGGAAGCCGTCCCGGCGGACCCACCCGTGGCTCGCAGATCACGTCATCGGCGGCACGGTGCTGCTGCCGGGCGCCGCCCTGCTGGAGATGGCGCTGTACGCCGGTGGCCGGCTCGGCTGCCCTGACGTGGCCGAGTTGACCCTGGAGGCGCCGCTCCCGCTGCCCGAGGACGGCGACGTCACGCTCCAGCTCGCCGTCGGCCCCGCCGACGACACCGGCCGGCGTCCGCTCGCGTGCTACGCCCGGCACGGCGACGCCGGCGACTGGACCAGGCACGCCACCGGCACCCTGGCCCCCGCCGACGGCCCTCCCGCCCCGGCGGAGCCCCCGGTTCGTACGGTCGCCGGGGAGGCGGACGCCCTCGACGCGACGGAGGCGTACCACAGGCTCGCCGCGCGCGGCTACGGCTACGGCCCGGCCTTCCGCGGTCTGCGTGCGGCCGGTCTGGACGGCGAGGCCGTACACGCGGAGGCGGCACTGCCCGACGGGCTCGCCGCCTCCGGCTTCGGCCTGCACCCGGCTCTGCTGGACGCCGCCCTGCACGCCTCGATCCTGCACGGGGCGGACGGGGCGGGGGACGTCGGCGGCGTTCCGGTGGTGCCGTTCGCCTTCGAGCGTGTCTCCCTGCACCGGACGGGCGCGCGCGAGCTGCGGGTGCGGGTCACGCAGGCCGGAGCCGGTGCCGTCTCGATCGTGCTGGCCGACGAGCACGGCCGCCCCGTGGGCGTCATCGGCTCACTCGTGCTGCGCGCCGCCTTGGCGCAGAGCGCACCGCCGGACGCCCTGTTCACGGTGGAGTGGACGCGGGTGCCGGTCCCGGCGGGAGACGTCCCCGCCCCTCGCGTCGAGCATGTGCCGTACACGGAGGGCGTGCCGGACGCCGCGGCCGTACACGCGGTCGCCCGGCACGGCCTGGCACTGGTGCGCGCCGCCGTGTCGGACGACCGCGGCGGCGACGACCGGCCGCTGGTGCTGGTCACCCGTGGCGCGGTCGCCGTCGACGACGACGAGGACCTGGCGGACCCTGCGGCGGCCACCGTGTGGGGCCTGGCGCGTTCCGCGCAGACCGAGCACCCCGGACGTGTCGTGCTCGTGGACACCGATGGGCACGAGGCGTCCGAGCGCGCGCTCGCCGACGCCGTGGCCACCGGCGAGCCCCAGCTCGCGCTGCGCGCGGGGGTGGTCCACGTGCCGAGGCTCGCCCGCCCGGGCCACACCGGTGCGAGCCGCGGCCTGCACCCGCCCGGCGGCGCCGCGCACTGGCGGCTCGCCCGGGACGGGAGCGGCACGCTGGAGGGCCTGTCCCTCGTCCCCGACCCGGAGGCCGACACCCCGCTCGCCCCCGGCCAGGTGCGGATCGGGGTCCGCGCTGCCGGGGTCAACTTCCGCGACGTGATGCTCGCCCTGGGCCTCTATCCCGAAGACCCCAGCGGCTCCGGTGGCGGCGCCCTCGGCCTGGAAGGGGCCGGGGTCGTCACCGCGGTCGGTCCCGGCGTCGACGCGTACGCCCCCGGCGACCGGGTCATGGGCGTCTTCTCCCATGCCTTCGCCACCACGGCGGTGACCGACGAGCGCATGATCGTACGCGTCCCGGACGGATGGTCGTACGCACGGGCGGGCACCGTCCCCATCGCGTTCCTCACCGCCTACCACGCGCTGGTCGAGCTGGCCGGGCTGCGCGCGGGCGAGAGCGTGCTGATCCACTCGGCGGCCGGCGGCGTCGGCATGGCCGCGGTCCAGATCGCCCGGCATATCGGCGCCGAGGTGTACGCCACGGCGAGCCCCGGCAAATGGGACGCGGTGCGCGCCCTCGGCATCCCCGACTCGCACCTGGCCTCCTCCCGCACGGCCGAGTTCGAGCGGCGCTTCGGCGTCGCGAGCATGGACGTGGTGCTCAACTCGCTCGCCGGCGAGCTGGTGGACGCCTCGCTGCGGCTGCTCCGTCCCGGGGGGCGGTTCGTGGAGATGGGCAAGACGGACCTGCGAGACCCGGCCGGGCATCCGCATCTGCGCTATCGGGCGTTCGACCTGCTCGACCTCGATCCCGAGCACATCGGCCGCCTGCTCCGCGACGTGATGGCACTGTTCGAGCGGGGCGCGCTGACCCCGCTGCCCGTCGCCACCTGGGAGCTGCGCCGGGCGCAGGACGCGTTCCGACACATGAGCCAGGCACGGCACACGGGCAAGGTCGCGCTCGTGACGCCCGCGCGGCCCGGCCCCGGCGACGTGGTCCTCATCAGCGGCGGCACCGGCGCGCTCGGCCGCGCCCTCGCCCGGCACCTGGTCACCCGCCACGGCGTGCGCCGGGTGATTCTGGCCGGTCGGCGCGGGGCCGGACCGAATGGTGACGCGCCGGACCGTTATGCGCCGGACGCGCAGGTGGCGTCCGTGGCGGTGCCGGACACGCAGGTGCCGTCCGTGGCACTGCCGGGGGCCGAGGTCACCGCGGCGGCCTGCGACGTCGCCGACCCGGTCGCGCTCGCGGCGCTCCTGACCGAGCATCGGCCGACCGTCGTCGTCCACGCCGCGGGCGTTCTGGACGACGCCACGATCACCCGGCTCACCCCGGAACGGCTGGACGCCGTGCTCCGGCCCAAGGTCGACGGCGCGCTCAACCTGCATCGGGTGACCGACGATCTGTCCGCGTTCGTGCTCTACTCCTCGGCCATGGCCACGCTCGGCGGGGCCGGCCAGGCGGCGTACGCGGCGGCCAACGCCTTCATCGAGGCACTGGCCCGCCACCGGCGGGCGCGCGGTCTCCCGGCGACGGCCCTGGCCTGGGGACCCTGGACCGAGGGCATGACCACCACGCTCACCGTCGCCGACCGCTCCCGGATGTCCCGCGCGGGCCTGGCCCCGTTGTCCACGGCCGAGGGGCTCGGCCTGTTCGACCACGCCATCGCCCTGGACGAGCCGGTCGCCCTGCCCGCCCGTCTCGACCTCGCCGCCGTGCGGGCGCTCGGCGCGGACGCGGCACCGATCTTCCGCGCCCTGGCGCCCGTGGCCGTACGGACACAGTCCCCGCAGGCGGACGCGCCGCTCGCCGAGCGGCTGGCCGCGCTCGACGCCGACGCCCGCGTCCGTACGGTCCTGGACCTGATCGGCGCCCAGGCCGCGATCGTGCTGGGGCACGAGAGGACGGGGGCGATCGACGCCGAGACGCCGTTCAAGGAGCTGGGCTTCGACTCGCTCACCTCCGTCGAGCTGCGCAACCGGCTCGGCGCGGCCACCGGCCTGCGCCTGCCCGCCGCCCTGCTGTTCAACCACCCGACGCCCGCGGCCCTGGCCCGGCACCTGATCGCCGAGCTGACGCCCGACGCGCCCAGCCCGGGAGCCACCCTGCTCGCCGATCTGGACCGCCTGGCCGCCGCCCTGGTCGACTCGCCGACCGACGCGGCCCTGCGCGCCGATGTCGCGGCCCGCCTCAAGGCCCTGTCGGCTCAGGTGGCGGCCTGGCCCGAGGCGTCGCCGTCCGACGACGGGGAAGACGCCGAGGTCGCCGGACGACTCCAGACGGCCTCGGTGGCCGAACTGCTCAGCTTTATCGACGAGGAACTCGGATGAACACCGGCATTTCAGGTTCGGGGGACGGGCGGATGGCGGACAACGAGCAGGTCGTCGAGTATCTGAGACGGGTGACCGTCGAGCTGCACGAGACGCGCAAGCGGCTGCGTGAGCTGGAGGATCGCGACCGGGAGCCGATCGCGATCGTGGGGATGGCGTGCCGGTTCCCTGGTGGGGTGTCGTCGCCGGAGGGGTTGTGGGAG
>BCRI01000053.1 GCA_001552515.1 Sphaerimonospora mesophila NBRC 14179 = JCM 3151 | reverse complement strand
TCAGATCCAGTTCGCGGGCCAGCTCGGCGAGCCGCCGGACCGTCTCCGGCCGTGCCAGCCGGCCCGTCGGGTTGTCCGGCAGCGTGACCAGCAGTGACGTGACCGTCCTGCCCTGTGCCCTGGCCGCCGTGACCGCAGGCGCCACCCGTTCAGGATCCGGCACGCCCCCCTCGCCGGGCGGCGGCGCGATCATGATCGGGCGGACGCCGACCAGCTCGGCCTGGGCCGCATAGCTGACCCAGCTCGGTCTGGGCAGCACGATGTCGCCGCCGAGGGCGAGCAGGAGGCCGTACAGCAGGGCCTTGCTGCCCGGACCGCAGACGACGAGGCGGGGATCGGCGGAGATGCCGCGCCGCGCCCAGTAGCCCGCCGCCGCCTCGCGCAGCGCGGCCGAGCCCGCGACCGGTCCGTACGCGTTGTCGCCGCTCGCCCGCGCGAGCGCGTCTCGTAACGCGGGGTGGACCGGCAGGCCCGCCTCCCCGAAGGCGAGGTTGACGATGTGCTGGCCGCGCTGCCGTCTTCGGGCGATCTCCTCATTGGCGGCCAAGGTGGCCGATATCGGGACGTTCATCTGCCTTCCCTTCGAATCCGTGGATGGATCGTTCCCAGGGTGATTGGGTGAAGGCATAAGAACAAGCGAGGCTTTCCGGGGCCAGGAGTAAGGAAAACTGATGCTCGATATCCGGAGAATTGCCCTGATCTGCGAGTTCGCCAGGCGGGGCAGCATCGCCGCCACGGCCGAGGCGCTCGGCTACAGCGCGTCGGCCGTCTCCCAGCAGCTCGCCGTGCTCGAACGCGAGTCGGGAGCCGTACTGCTGGACCGGACCTCCCGCAGCGCCGAGCTGACCGACGCGGGCTGGCGCCTGGTCGAGCACGGCAGACGGATCCTGTCGATGGTGGAGGCGGCCGAGTCCGACCTGTCCGCGCACGCCGGCACGCCGTCGGGGCGGGTGGTGGTGACCGCCTTCCCGACGGGGGCCGTGGCGTTCGCGCCCGCGCTCGCCCGGCTGCTGCGCCGCCACGGGGAACTCGCGCTGCGGCTGCGCCAGACCCGGCCGGGGCACGGCATCAGAGAGGTCGAGTCCGGCGAGATCGACATCGCCCTGATCGACGATTGGCAGGGCCTGCTGAGCGACCTGGGCGACCACAGCGACCTGGCGAGCATCCCGTTGCTGACCGATCCGATGGTGCTCGTCGTGCCGCGACGCCATCGGATGGCCGATCCCGCGGTGCCCGTCGACCTGATGGCGCTGAGAGACGAGCCGTGGATGGTCACACCGGAGAGCGAACCCTCCCGCGACGCCGTCGAGCGGCTGCTGGCCGACATCGGCGGGCCGCCACCCGTGGCCTGGGAGTTCGAGGGGCTGGGGACGATCCTCGGACTGGTGGGCAAGGGCATCGGCATCGCCGCTGTGCCCGCGCTCGCACTGGCCACCGGCACGCGGGGGATCGCCGTCAGAAGGCTTCCCGGTGAGCCGGTCGAGCGGCGCGTCTACGCGGTCGCCAGGAAGTCGGCCGTCCGGCGGCCGTCGGTCGCGGCGATGCTGCGCGCGCTCCGCACCGCCGCCCGCTATCTCGCCGCCGATCTCGGCCATGTGCACACGCCCGGCCACCTGGCCATGTCGGGCCCCGCCACGCAGGACGGACGATGACCATGGCCGGGGTGCCGGCGGTCCCCGATGGCGGGCTCAGCCCGCGGGCGGCTGGAACAGGGCGAAGGCCCTGGTCAGGGTGGGGCGCAGCCGCTCCCAGTCGCCGGACCTGGTCGTCCACGTCAGCACGCTGGTCGTGGTCCCGGTGGAGAGCACCCGCCTGACCTGACGGTAGGTCCCGCGCCCGGCCAGGTGGTTCTCCTCCGAGGCGCCGCGCTGCGTCCAGGTGAACTCCCAGTCGGCGGCGACGCCGTGCTTGCTGGAGATCGTCTTGAGCCGCAGCTTGCGGTAGTCCTTCGCCTTGAAGATGGCTTCCGCCTCGCGGAGCGTCCCCAGCGGGTCGGTGCCGCTCTGGGCGGTGACCTCGACGCTGAACTGCGCCCGGCCCTTCGGATCGACCCACCGGGTCGAGAACTCGGACTGTTCGGCGGTCCAGCCTCGCGGCACGGCGGCCCGCCAGCCCGCCGGTGAGCTGTGCCACCTGAGCCTGAGCCGGGAGGCCCCGGCGGACGCGGACGGGGACGGGGCGGCGGACGCCGTCACCGGAAGATCCGGTGCGGGGCCCGAGGCGTTCGCGGCCGGCGGGATCCGCGCATCGGTGGGCTCCGGGCGCAGGATCGCCCAGCCGCCGGCCGCCCCGGCGACCATGGCCGCCGCCGCGATCCCCGCCATCAGGCGGGTGCGGCTCAGGCGCGTACGGCTTTCGCCGGTCGACGGCGGGGGAGCCGCCGGTTCGACCTCGGCGAGCAGCCGGTCCGCGGTCTGCGGATCGAGCCGTTTGCGGGGATCTCGCGCCAGCAGCCCGCTCACCACCGTGCGGAGCACGTCTTCCGGTGACCTGCCGGGTTCCCCGCCATGCTCACGAGGCGGCTCGGGGGAGTTGGCGCCGGGCGGTCTCCCGGTGATCGCGAAGTGCAGGGTGGCGCCCAGCGCCCACATGTCGGAGGCGGTGGTGAGGGCGCCGCCGTCCGCACGCTCCGGCGAGAGGAAGGCCCGCACCCCCCGGAGTTCTGCGGCCCGCTCCGTCTGGGGGTGCCCCGTCCGGGGATGTAACGCGGAGAACGCCGGATCCGCGGCGAGCGCCCCGACGCCGAAGTCGGCCAGCAGCACCCGTCCGTCGTGCCCGAAGAGCACGTTCGGCGGGCGCACGTCGCCGTGCCGTACGCCTTCGGCGTGGGCGTAGGCCAGCGCGGCCAGCAGCTTGCGCGCGACGGAGACGGCACGCTCGGGCGGGAGTGGTCCTTCGCTCGCGACGATGCCGTCCAGCGAGCGCGAACGCACCAGCTCCATGACGATGTAGGGGGTGCCGTCGTCCTCGGTCACGTCGTAGACGGCGGCGATGCCGGGGTGGCGCAGCCGTTCCGCCTGGCGCGCCGCGCGGGCGACGCGCTGGGCGAACCGGATCCGCCGGGTCTCGCCGAGATCCGGCGGCAGCAGCACCTGGCGGACCGCGACCGGGCGCTCCAGCAGGGTGTCCCGGCCCTCCCAGACGATGCCCGTGCCGCCTTGCCCGAGGGCGCGCACCAGCCGATATCGCCTGACGAGGAGCTGCCCTGCAGTACCCATCTCGCCTGCCTCTTGCACCCGGGCGAATACCACTGAAAGCGGAGTCTTGCACACCTCACCGTTCGATGTGACCCGCCCCGCGTGGAGGTCTTTTGAGATCGTCGAAGGAAGTACGGTGGTTCAGGTGACTCCAGTGATTCCTGTGGAAGTTCCGGACAAGCGGAGTCGGATGGTGCTATGAACATCACCTAGGGAGTGTTGAAAAAGTGCTGCCCGTCGCGAGCGCGGGCCCAGATGGACGCATCGCAAGGCGGAGGAGGAGCCCGTAGCCGGAGCTACGGGCGACGACGACAACGCAGCGAGGCGCCATCTGGACCGTGCGTAGCAGGGCATGACTTTGAAACACGACCCAGTGGGCTTCCCGTCGCGGTGCGGAGCGGGAGCCAAGCAAGAGGAAGGACCTCATGGTCGACCGGATTCCCGAGGACTCCCCCGAGACCGGGCCTATCGTGCGTCCGTACATCCAGGCCGATCCCCGGTACGCCACGGCGGCCGACGGATTCTGGTCCCAGCGGCGGCCGGACGAGAGCACGCCGCGTTCCGGGCCGCCGGCGGCGGGCGATGCCCCGGGCGGCGACCTGCTCTCCACCGACTGGACCCCGGAGCGAGGCCACGCCGGGCATGGCGCGTACGACCAGGACGACGAGCCCGCCGGTCACGACGATCGTGAGACCGGTACGGACATCCCGGATCGGCAGCCGTACGTCTACGAGGACGAGGCCGCGGACTCGACGGGGTTCCTCGGCTCGGGCTGGCGCAGGGACGAACCGGAGGAGTTCGAGGAGCGCAGGCGCGGTGGCGTGCTGCTCCGGGTGGGCGGCGTCGGCGTCGCGGTGGCGGCCGCGATCTGGGCGCTGAGCGCCTGGGTGGGCGGGCCCGTCGAGAGCTGCACCGGCGAGTGTGCGGCGAAGGCGGAGGTGGCGTCGTCGCCGGCCGTCTCGGCCGAGTCGATCGGCGACTCCGCGGCGGAGCCCGTCCCGACCACGGGCGCGACCCCGGCGCGATCGCCCTCCCCGGCCGTCCGCCAACGCACGGCCCCGACGAGCGCGCCCGCCGTCACTCCCACGCAGCAGGTCGTCCCCACCCAGAAGGCCACGCCCGCCCGCAGGTCGTCCGCACCGCGGCCGACCCCGACGACGGCATCGCGCCGCCCGGCCGTCGTCGACCCCCAGCGGAACGAGAAGCCGGTGACGCCGTCCGACCAGCCCACGGCGACGAGCGAGCCGACGCCTGCCCCGGCCCCCACCCGGACTCCGGAGGAGAGGGGGCGCGGCGGCCTGCTCGACTGGCTGCTCTGACCGCCGGCACGCACCCGGCCATCACGCCCGAGGAACTCGCCGGACGCCTCGCCGCCTACCTCACCTGACCGCTCCTCCCCTCCCAGAGCCGGGTGAGTCACCCGCGGGTCCTGCGATGGTAGGAGAAGGCGACGGCGAACAGCAGCGGCCCCCAGGCGAGCAGCGGGAGGTAGCAGACCGCCAGTACGGCATGCCCGATCGGGGAGAAGATCTCACCGAGCCCCGAGCCGATCCCGAGAACCGCCCGAGGGATGCTCCAGGCCCAGATCAGGGTGATGAACGTGGCGGCCGTATAGGCGGGGACGACCGCGGCCGGCGGCCGCACTCTTCGGCCGCCGAGGAAGGGGATCCACCTCGGCACCACCTCACCCCAGGGCCGGACCAGCCCGAGGGTCAGCAGCGCGGCCAGCTCGCTGACCACGCTCAGCCCGAGGATGTAGAACGGCTCCCAGGGCAGGAGCTGGACTCCGCCAGGGGGCACATGGGCGGCGTACCCGATCGGGACGCCGGCCACGAGCGCGACGCGCCACAGCCCCGACGGCAGGACCAGCAACGGAACGGCGTGCGCCGCCCGGACGGCCCATCGGGGCGGCGGCGCGACGGCTACCGGAAGTACTTGCTCCATCGTCACGGTCATCAGGCTGCTCGAAAGCACCCCGCCTCGCCTCCCCCCGAGGAACCAGGGATCTCCCTCGCGCGGGGGAGATCCGTGGCCGCATGCTTCAGGACCGCGCGGATGGAGGGCCGCCGCACAGGCTCTTGGCGTGCCGTACGCAGCCGCGTGATCATGTGAAAATTTCAGCGCAGTGAGCCGAAAACCCGGTCCATGCCTGTAGGCGGTGATGCACGGTCAGGAGGCGGTGCAACTGTCCTGGGTGGCGTCGAAGCCTTCGACGTCCTCCAGGGTCCTGGGGAGCTTCATGCCCGGCCAGTCGGCGCCGAGAACGAGGATGATCTTCTGGGTCTGGGCGGCCGGCGCCGGGAACGCCCGGGGCCTCTTCAGCTCGCGCAGCAGCCGGGACGCCCGGGCCTCGCCGTTCGGGCCGTACCTGACGAACGTCCGGGCGTACGGCTTGGCCGCGGTCTCCACCTTGACGATGTGGTAGCCACGCTGCTCCAGCTCGGCGGCGACCTCGGTGGCGAGGCCCTGCCGGCCCGCGCCGTTCCGCACGATGATGTGGATCTGCGACTTGGGGATCTTCTGCTGGCCGCTCTCGACGTTCTTGCCGATCCGGTCGGCCGCGACCATCTTGAACAGCCGCTCGGCCTGGGGCTGCACCCACTCCACCCGGCCGGGGTGGGTGATCGAGTAGCGCCAGGGGGTGGTGACGAACCGGATCTGCCCGGCGGTGAGGCCACGGGCGCTGGTCAGCAGCTCCTTCATCACGCCCACGGTGAGGTCGGGATCGGTGGTGATCGACCTGGTCGCCGCGTCGAGGAAGCCGAACAGCTTCACCGGGTGGGTCAGCGTCTCACCGCTCATCGCCTGCTTGACCATGGAGGCCAGGAACATCTGCTGGCGCTGGATGCGGCCGATGTCGGAGCCGTCCCCGAGGCTGTAGCGGGCCCGGACGTACCCGAGCGCCTGCTCGCCCCCGAGGACCTGCCGCCCCGCCGGGAGATCGAGCAGCGCCTTCGTGTCGTGGATCGGCTGGGGGATGCAGACGGGGACGCCGCCCAGCGCGTCCACCATGGCCTTGAACCCGGTGAAGTCGACCTTCACGAAGTGGTCGATGTGGATGCCGGTCAGGCTCTCGACGGTCCGCCAGGTGCAGCCGATGCCGCCGTAGTTGAACGACTCGTTGATCATTCCGACGTGGGCCTGCTGACCGGGGAGGTTCCGCTTCGCCGGGCATGCCGGGAGTTCGACGAGCGAGTCACGGGGGAAGCTGATCAGGGTCGCGCCGTCCCGCTTCGGGGAGATGTGGGCGAGGATGATGGTGTCCGTCCGCTCGCCGGGGGCCCGGCCGTACCTGGCGTTGGCGCCGCCCCGCTGGTCCGAGCCGACGATCAGGATGTTCATCGCCTTGCTGATCTTCACCGGGCGTGCCGAGCCCAGATCCTGCCTGGTCACGTCCTCGTGCTTCACGTTGGCGGTGAGCTTCACGTACCCGCCGCCGAGCCCCGTCAGGACGCCGAGCACCGCCGACAGGACCACCCAGAGCCAGACGCGCCACCTCGACGTGGCCCGGCGCGGCGTCGGCTCCGCCTCCACCGGTCGTGCCGGACGGACATCGACGTGACCCACGTGTTGCTCCTGATGGCAGGACCTGGGCGTACACCCTGGTCGAAGGTCAGCAGCGGCAAAAACCGGGCCAAGTTTAGCGATCACGTCCGGTGACGGGGCCTGAAACGCCGGCAAGCGCCGTCCAAGCCCCGGCCAAGGAGTGTTGGCGAAGTCAGCCGGGCGGCGCGGTGCTGCCCCGGGGGGTGAGGCGGGGCGCCTCGTCCTCCAGCGGGCCGGAGTCAACGCCGTCGATCAGTGCGAGCAGCCGCTGCGCCGCGTGCGCGCCGTACGCGGGGATGTCGCGGGTGAGCCCGGTCAGCGGCGGCCGCACGACCTGGCAGAGCGGCGAGTCGTCCCAGGCGACGATGGACAGGTCGGACGGCACGTTCAGCCGCATCTCCTGGGCGACGGCCAGCCCGGCCACGGCCATGATGTCGTTGTCGTACACGATCGCGGTCGGCCGCTCCGGCGAGCTGAGCAGCCTGCGGGTGGCCCGGGCGCCCTCCTCCCCGGTGTAGTCCGTGTGGAGGATCGTGTGGCCGGTCAGGCCCAGCCGCGTGCACGCGTCGGTGAACGCGCGGTCTCTGATCGTGGTGTGGACGAGCCGCGGAAGTCCGGCGACCCGGCAGATGCGGCGGTGGCCGAGCGCGACCAGGTAGTCGACCGTCTCCTTTACGGACGCGCCGTCGTCGGCCCAGACGGGCACGAGTGATCCGGCGGCCGAAGGGTGCCCGATGACGACGGCGGGCATGCCGAGCGACTCCGTCTCCGGCACCCGCGGGTCCTCGACGTGCAGGTCGACAAGGAAGGCCCCGTCCACCCGGCCCTCTCCCCACCATCGGTGGTAAACGGTCATCTCGGCACTGTGATCGGCGACCACCTGCAGCAGCAGCGCGTACGAGCGGGCGGACAGCTCGGCCTCGATGCCGCTGATGAGCTCCATGAAGAACGGCTCCATGCCCAGCGTGCGGGCCGGCCGGCACAGGGCGAGGCCGACCGCGTGCGCCCGGGCGCCGTTGAGCGCGCGTGCCGCGATGTTGGGCCGCCAGCCGATCTCGTTCGCGATGGCGAGGATCCGTGCTCGCGTGGCCTCGGACACCCCCGGTTGGCCGTTCAGCGCGTACGAGACCGCGCCCTTGGACACCCCCGCCCGTCGCGCGATGTCCGCGATCGTCGGTCTTCTCACGTCTCCCCTTGACTGAACCGGTCCAGTGGCGGCCACTTTACCCCTTTATGGTCGCGCCGCCTACGCCCTATTGACACCGCAATGCCCACCAATCTACGGTCTCGGTTACTTATCCGGTTCAGCACCTACTGGTTAGCACCTACGGTTCAGTACGTACTGCTCCGCGGCCGATAGGCGACCGTCCGCGGAGTGGACAGGGCGGGATATCGCAGGACTCCCGCCCCTCATCATCGGGGCCTGGCAGGAGAGCGACCTCGCGCGGGCGCCGCGTGGGGGAAGGAGAGTCACGATGCGAAACCGAGCGCGGTTACTTGCGCCGCTGCTGGCGGTGGGCCTCATAACGGCATGTTCTGGTGGCGGTGGGAGCGCTTCCACGCAGGCGGCCAGCCCCGGGAGCGCCGCCGCCACCGGTGGCGGCGGCCAGGGCGGCGGCTCGTTCCCGAGGAACGAGACCCTCTACACGAGCGGCACCCAGTGGGGACCGCCGGCCAACTGGAACCCGCTGCGCGAGTGGGACTACGCCACCGGCACCAAGGGTCTGGTCTACGAGACCCTCTTCCTCTATGACCCGAACGCCGACGAGTTCAGCCCCTGGCTGGCCGAGAGCGGTGACTGGACGAGCGACAAGGAGTACACGCTCAAGCTGCGGCAGGGCATCACCTGGTCGGACGGCAAGCCGTTCACCGCCGACGACGTCGTCTTCACGTTCGAGCTCGGCAAGATGGAGACCGTGCCGTACCACCCGCTGTGGACGTGGCTGAAGAGCGCGGAGGCGGTCGACGAGCACACGGTCAAGTTCACCTTCTCCGTGGCCAACTACCAGGAGTGGGCGAACCACCTCTACAGCCGCGCGATCGTGCCCAAGCACCTGTGGGAGGGCCGGTCCGAGGACGAGGTGATGAACGGCGCCAACGAGAAGCCGGTCGGCACCGGGCCGTACGACTACCAGACCCACGATCAGGACCGCATGGTCTGGGTCAAGCGGGACGGCTGGTGGGCGACCAAGGCGCTGAACAAGGACGTCAAGCCCAAGTACATCGTCGACATCGTCAACTCCAGCAACGAGGTGGCGATGGGCCTGCTGCTCCAGAAGAACCTCGACCTGAGCACGAACTTCCTCCCCGGCATCGCCAACCTCATCAAGGGGAACTTCGGGATCGAGACCTACTACAGCGAGCCGCCGTACATGCTGTCGGCCAACACGGCCTGGATGTGGCTGAACACCAAGAAGAAGCCGATGGACGATGCGACCTTCCGCAAGGCGGTCGCCTACTCGATCGACACCAAGAAGATCGTCGAGGGCGTGTACGGCAACCTGGTCAAGGCCTCGAACCCGACCGGCCTGCTGCCGCAGTGGGAGAAGTACGTCGACCAGAACGTGGTGGGGCAGCTCGGCTTCTCCTACGACCCGGACAAGGCCAAGAGCCTGCTGGCCGAGGCGGGTTACAAGGACCGCAACGGTGACGGGCTCGTCGAGTCGCCGAGCGGGGCGAAGATCTCGCTGAAGCTGATCGTCCCGGCCGGCTGGACCGACTGGATGGAGGCGGCCCGGGTCATCGCCGCCGGCGCCAAGGCGGTGGGGATCGACGTCCAGGCCGACTTCCCCGACTACAACGCGCTCGTCGATGCCCGCAACGCCGGGAAGTTCGACCTGGTCATCAACAACGACAAGCAGCTCTCCAACTCCCCGTGGTCGTACTACGACTACATCTTCCGCCTGCCGGTGCAGAAGCTGCAGACCACGACGAACTACGGCCGGTACGAGAACAAGGAGGCCTGGGAGCTCACCCAGCAGCTCGACCAGGTCAAGTCGGACGACGTCGAGGGCATGAAGGGGATCACCTCGCAGCTCCAGAAGATCCTGCTCGAGGACATGCCGGTCATTCCGCTCTGGTACAACGGGCTGTGGTCCCAGACGACCAACTCGGTGTGGAAGAACTGGCCGTCGAACGAGGCGGGCAAGCCGAAGCACGCCCCGACCGTGTGGCGTAACTGGCTGGAAATGGGCGGCGTGCTCATGCTGACCGAGCTCCAGCCCGCCGCGGGCTGACCCTCTATCCCGTGATCTTGCGAATACTCGCACATCGAGCCGTGACCAGGCGTTTTATGTTCTGCGATCTTGTAGTTTCTCGCAGGAATATGCTCTGATCGGCGACAACGCTGTTCGTGATCTTGCACTTACGACTGCAAGATCACGAACAGCGAAGGCGCAGGTCGGGCGGACCTTCTGCAAGAATCTGTAAGATCACAAATGGGATTCAAGCAGGTCAGAGGAATGGTTTGCGAGAAACTGCAAGATCACGGGGTGGGGGTGGTGGCTCCCTGTCCGATCTCACGCGTCCCCCCTTCACCTCCTGAGGGGGGCGCCACCCCACCGGGAGGTCGTGTTGCGCCGGTATTTCGGCAGAAAACTCCTTATATATGGCCTGACGTTCTTCGTGGCCGTGACCATCAACTGGCTGATCCCGAGGTTCATGCCGGGTGACCCCGTGCAGAGCCTGATCGCCCGAGCCAACATCGCTCAGCCCGAGGTCGTCGAGGCCATGCGGGTGCGGTACGAGGGCCTGTTCGGGTTCGACATGCCGATCTGGCAGCAGTACTTCAACTTCTGGGGAGCGCTGCTCGACGGAGATCTCGGCGTCAGCATCTGGCTGTTCCCCACGCCGGTGGCCGACGTCATCACCCGTGCCGTGCCGTACACACTGGGGCTGCTGATCCCGGCCATCCTGCTGAGCTGGGTCGCGGGCAACCGGTTCGGCGCGTTCGCCGCCCGCCGCAAGTGGCTCGACAACACCGCGCTGCCGATCGGCTACGTGCTGACCGCGACGCCGTACATGTGGCTGGCGATCCTGCTGGCCTGGGCCCTCGGCATCATCGCGGGGATCTTCCCGGTCGCCGGGGCCTACAGCTACGCGATGCAGCCGGGATGGTCCTGGGAGTTCATCGGGAGCCTGCTGCAGCACTGGTTCCTCCCGTTCGCCTCGCTGTTCCTGGTCGCGTTCGGCGGCTGGGCCATCGGCATGCGCAACATGATCATCTATGAGCTGGAGGCGGACTACGTCAACTACCTGCGGGCGCTCGGCGCCCCCGGGCGGCTGATCCGGCGGTACGCGTTCCGCAACGCGATCCTGCCGCAGATCACCGGACTCGCCCTCCAACTCGGCGTCCTGGTGGCCGGCGCCCTGGTCACCGAGATCGTCTTCTCCTATCCGGGGCTCGGCAACCTGATCCTGCAGGCCATCCAGAACCAGGACTTCTTCCTGCTGCAGGGCACCTTCCTCTTCATCGTCATGGGCGTGCTGATCGCCAACTTCGTCATCGACATCGTCTACGTCCTGGTGGATCCGCGCACCAGGGCGGGGATGGGAGGAGCGTCGTGACCGCCGACGCGCCCAAGGCGCCCGAGGCCCCGGAACCCCCCGAGGCCACCGCGACCCCCGAGACGACCCCCGAACCCGCCGCGACCCCCGGGACCCCCGGGGCTCCTGACGCGGCCGCCGTCGCCGCGTCCACGCCGGTCCGGGAGGCGCTGCACTTCGCGCTGCGCAACGGGAAGCTGATCGCCGGCCTCATCGTCGTCGTGGTCCTCCTGATCGCCGCGGTGTTCGGCCCGATGGCCTTCGACCACGGACCCAACGAGTACGTCGGGCCGCCCGCCGCCTCCCCCTCCGGCGACTACTGGATGGGCACGACGATGTTCGGGCAGGACGTCTTCGCCCAGTTCCTGTACGGCCTGCGCGCGACGTTCCTGGTCGGCGTGCTCGGCGGCGGCCTGGCCGCGATCATCGGGATGGTCGTCGGTTTCGTCGCCGGATATCGGGGCGGCTGGGTCGACGAGATCCTCAACATGCTCACCAACATCGTCCTCGTGCTGCCCGCGCTCGTCGTCCTGATGATCGCCAATGCGTACCTGGGCGTGCGCAGCGTCGGCCTGCAGGCGCTGTTCATCGGGCTGACGTCCTGGCCGTGGGCGGCGCGGGCGATCAGGGCGCAGACGTTCTCGCTGCGCGCACGCGACTTCGTGGATCTGGCCAGGCTCAGCGGCATGCGCACCCCGAAGATCATATTTCGGGAGATCGCGCCGAACATGAGCTCCTACCTGTTCATGACGTTCATCCTGCTCTTCGGCGGGGCGATCCTGGTCGGCGCATCGCTCGACTTCATCGGGCTCGGACCGACCGAGGGCGTGTCCCTCGGCCTGATGCTCAACAACGCCGCCCGGTGGAGCGCGCTCCAGCTCGGCCTGTGGTGGTGGTTCATCCCGCCGGGCGCCGGCATCACCGCCATCGTCGGCGCGCTCTATGTCATGAACGTCGGGCTGGACGAGGTGTTCAATCCGAAGCTGAGGGAGATGTGACGTGTCCCTGACGGTCACCGACCTCCGGGTCTACTACCGCACGCTGCGCGGCGACGTGAAGGCGCTCGACGGTGTCACGTTCACCGTCGCGGACGGGGAGATCATGGGCCTGGCCGGGGAGTCCGGCTCGGGCAAGTCCACGCTCGGCAAGAGCCTGATCCGCCTCGACGGCCGCATGCGGCACGTCGGCGGCACCGTCGAACTCGACGGCGACGAGCTGCCCATCGGGGACGACGCGCGGATGGACGCCTTCCGCTTCCACCGGGTGTCGGTCATCCCGCAGTACTCGATGAGCGCGCTCAACCCCACCAGGAAGATCGGCAAGATGGTGGCCGAGCTGATGGCCTCCCGTGGCGTACGGCTTGAGCCGGCCGAGCTGGAGCGCCGCCTCGACCTGGTCGGGCTGTCGCGCGAGGTGCTCGACAGATATCCGATGGAGCTGTCGGGCGGCATGAAGCAGCGCGTGGTCATGGTCATCTCCACGCTGCTGAACCCCTCGCTGCTCATCGCCGACGAGGTCACCTCGGCACTCGACGTGTCCAGCCAGAAGGCCGTGGCGGGCACGCTGCTCCAGCTGCGCGACGCCGGGCTGGTCACCAGCATGATCGTCGTCACGCACGACATCTCGCTCGTCTACCAGATCGCCGACACGATCATGGTGATGTACGCGGGACGCCTGGCCGAGAAGGCCCCGGCGGGCGTCCTGGTGACCGAGCCACGGCACCCCTACACCAAGATGCTGATCTCCGCGCTGCCCGAGGTCGGCGTGCGATACGAGGAGGACAGCAGGTTGTCCGGCATCCCGGGCAGCCCGCCGCCCCTGCTCGATCCACCGGGCGGCTGCCGGTTCCGCGACCGCTGCCCGATCGCCTTCGACCGGTGCGCCGAGCAGCCCCCGTTCGTGGAGATCGGCCCCGGCCACTCCGTCGCGTGCTGGAAGGCGGGTGAGTGAGCGATGCTGAAACTCGACAACGTCTCCAAGGTCTACCGGGTCGGCGCCTTCGGTGGCCGCACGATGACGGCCGTCTCCGACGTGAGCTTCGAGGTGAACGCGGGGGAGGTCGTGTCGCTCATCGGGGAGAGCGGCAGCGGGAAGAGCACGATCGGCCGCATGATCCTGCGGCTGACCCCGGTGAGCCGTGGCGCGATCACGCTGAACGACACGGACATCTCGGCCGTTTCCTCTACGAAGGATTACTACCGGCACGTCCAGGGCGTCTTCCAGGACCCGTTCAGCTGCTTCAACCCGATCTTCAAGGCCGACCGCGTGTTCGCCATGATCAAGGAGGCGTACTTTCCCCAGGTGAGCGCGGCGGACTGGCGCGGCCGGGTGGAGAGCGCGCTGAAGAGCGTCCGGCTCGACCCCGGGCAGGTCCTCGGCCGCTATCCCCACCAGCTCAGCGGCGGCCAGCTCCAGCGCATGCTGATCGCGCGGGCCGTGCTGCTCGACATCCGGCTGCTGGTCGCCGACGAGATCATCAGCATGCTCGACGCCTCCACCAGGATCGACGTGCTGAACCTGCTGGCCGACCTCAGGGCGCGCGGGCTGGGCATCCTGTTCGTCACCCACGATCTCTCGCTCGGCAACTACGTGAGCGACCGGACCGTGGTGCTGCGCAACGGCAAGATCGTGGAGATGGGCCGCACCGAACTGGTCTTCGGCGATCCCCGCCACCCCTACACCCGCTCGCTGCTGGCCTCGGTCCCGCGGCTGGACGTCAAATGGATTGACGAACCGGAGACCGAGGACGGGGACGCGGCCGGGCCGTGCCCGTACCACGACTCTCCCGAGGAGAGCCGGACCCGGCCGGGCCTCGCCGAGGTCGAAGAGGACCACTTCGTCGCCTGCTCCGGCTGCGCCGACCACCCCCCGCAGGCGGAGCCTCGAACACTCGCTAAGGAGAACGCTTGAGCGCGTACCATCCCCTGCACGACGGATGGACCGTCACCGCCGTGTCGTCGACGAGGCAGCACCGGCCGGTGGTGGCCGGGCTCGCAGCGGCCGTACCCGGCTGCGTCCACACCGATCTCCTCGACGCCGGGCTCATCGACGACCCCTACCTCGACGACAACGAGAACCGGCTGACCTGGATCGGCCGTACGGCATGGGCGTACGAAACGGTCTTCACCTGGTCCGGCACCGAGGACGAGCGCGCCGACCTGGTGTGCGAGGGCCTCGACACGGTCGCGACGATCACGCTCAACGGGGTGGAGATCGGCCGGACGGCCAACATGCACAGGTCGTACCGCTTCCCGGTGCGCCACCTGCTCCGCGAGGGCGACAACACGCTCAAGGTGCTGTTCGACCCGCCGTACGGCTACGCCGAGGAGCAGCGGGAGGCGCTCGGCGACCGGCCCGGGGCGTACGCCGAGCCGTACCAGTTCATCAGGAAGATGGCGTGCAACTTCGGCTGGGACTGGGGACCGACCCTGGTCACGGCGGGCATCTGGCGGCCGATCGGCGTCCAGACGTGGCGCGCCGCCCGGCTGGCCGAGGTGCGCCCCCTGGTCACGCTCGACGGGCCGGACGGCAGGGTCGACGTGCACGTCACGGTGGAGCGGGCGACGGAGGCCCCGCTCACGCTGACGGCGTCGGTCGCCGGCGTCACCGAGGAGGTGCGGCTGGCAGCCGGGCAGCGCACGGCGGTCGTCACGCTGAACGTGCCACGCCCCGGCCTGTGGTGGCCGCGTGGCCACGGCGACCAGCCGTTGTACGACCTGACCGTGCGCCTCGGGGAGGGCGCCGACGGGAATGGGGCGGACGGGGAGTGGACCGGCAGGATCGGGTTCCGCTCGATCGAGCTGGACCGGACCGACGACGCGTTCACGCTGGTCGTCAACGGCAGGCCGATGTTCGTCAAGGGGTTCAACTGGATCCCGGACGACTGCTTCCCGTCGCGGCTCACCCGCGAGCGGCTGGCCGAGCGGTTCGCCCAGGCCGCAGAAGCGGGCGCCAACTGCCTGCGCGTGTGGGGCGGCGGCAGGTACGAGAGCGAGGACTTCTACGCGCTCGCCGACGAGATGGGCATGCTGGTCTGGCAGGACTTCCCGTTCGCCTGCGCCGCCTACCCCGAGGAGGGGCCGTTCGCCGCCGAGGTGGCGGCGGAGGCGCGCGAGCACGTGGCGCGGCTGTCCGCCCACCCCAGTCTCGCGATCTGGTGCGGCAACAACGAGAACATCGAGGGCCACGCCGACTGGGGCTGGCAGGATGATCTGGACGGCCGGAGCTGGGGCGCCGGCTTCTACTACGACCTGCTGCCCCGGATCGTGGCCGAGCTCGACCCGACCCGGCCCTACTGGCCGGGCAGCCCCTACTCGGGCTCCCCCGATCTGCCGCCGAACGACCCGGCCAGGGGCACCGTGCACATCTGGACGGTGTGGAACACCCACGACTACACGCACTACGCGAGCTACACGCCGAGGTTCGTCGCCGAGTTCGGCTTCCAGGGACCGCCGACGTACGCGACGCTGCGCGCCGCCGTGGGCGACGACCCCCTCGCGCCCGACTCGCCCGGCGTCCGCCACCACCAGAAGGCGATCGACGGCGACCTGAAGCTGCTGCGCGGCCTCGGCGAGCACCTGCCCGAGCCGACCGGCTTCGACGACTGGCACTACTACACCCAGCTCAACCAGGCCAGGGCGATGGCCTTCGGGATCGAGCGCTTCCGTGCGCTCGCGCCGTACTGCATGGGCACGATCGTGTGGCAGCTCAACGACTGCTGGCCGGTCACCTCCTGGGCCGCCGTCGACGGCGGCGGACGGCGCAAGCCGCTGTGGTACGCGCTGCGCCGGGCGTACGCCGACCGGCTGCTGACCTTCCAGGGCGACTCGGTGGTCGCGGTCAACGACACAGAGGAGCCGTGGTCGGGAGACCTGGCCGTCGAGCGGCGGACCCTGGCCGGCGAGCCGATCGCCAAGGAGCGCTTCACGGTGTCCGCCGGGCCGCGCGGCACGGCGACGGTCGAGCTGCCCGCCGCTCTGCGCGAGTGGGACGATCGGGCGGGCGAGGTGCTTGTCGCCACCCTCGACGGGATCCGGACCCTCCGGTTCTCCGCCGAGGATCCGGCGATGGACTACCCGGCGGCCGAGTTCGACACGGTGGTCGAGGAGAGCGCCGGTGGTCTCCGGGTGACCGTCACGGCGCGGACGGTCGTACGCGAACTGGCGATCTTCCCCGACCGGCTCGATCCACGCGCGACCGTGGACGACCAGCTCGTCACGCTGCTGCCGGGGGAGACCGCGGTCTTCCACGTCACCGGCTTCGGCCCGCGCGGCCTGAACAAGGATGCTCTCGTCCGGCGGCCGGTGCTGCGCTGCGTGAACGAGGCGAAGCGGTGACATCCGGGATGGATGGGATGCCGGGTGCGGGACACTTCCTTGTTACGCTCGGACTTCCGGCATTCCCTTCCCCTGGTCAGGGTATTTAGGCGAGGACGCTCGTGGATCTGCTCAGCAACCCGATTAAGGACTACCCCTGGGGGTCCCGTACGGCCATCGCCGGCCTGGCCGGCCGCGTCGCCGACGGGCCGGAGGCCGAGATGTGGCTCGGCGCCCATCCGGCGAGCCCGTCGCTGCTGGTCCGCGACGGGGCGCCTGATCGCACGCTGGCGGACGCCGTCGCGGCCGACCCGGTGGGGATGCTCGGGCGGCCGGTCGCCGAGCGCTTCGGGGCGCGCCTGCCCTACCTGATGAAGCTGATCGCGGTGGATCGGCCGCTGTCGCTGCAGGTCCACCCCGACGCGGCGCAGGCGGCCGAGGGCCACGCGCGGGGCGACGCGAACTACACCGACCCGTGGCACAAGCCGGAGCTGGTCTGCGCGCTCACGCCGTTCACCGGGCTGGCCGGGCTCCGGTCGGCCGACCAGGCGGCGAAGCTGATCGACCGGCTGCATGTGCGGGCGCTCCAGCCGGTCGTGGACCGGCTGTCCAGCGGCGATCGCCTCGGCGCGCTGCGCGCCCTGCTGGAGACACCGGAGCCGAGGCGCAAGCTGATCGAGTCGATCGTGTGGGCCGCGTCCGCCGTGCACCACCCCGAATACGCCCTGGTCGTACGGCTCGCGCGGCGCTATCCGGAGGACCCGGCCGTGCTCGCCCCGCTGCTGATGCACCGCCACGAGCTGGCTCCCGGCGAGGCGCTGTTCCTCGGCGCCGGGGTGCTGCACTGCTACCTCGACGGGTTCGCCGTGGAGATGATGGCGTGCTCTGACAACGTGCTGCGGGCCGGCCTCACCGGCAAACCGATCGACGTGCCCGGACTGTTGCGCATCACCGACCCCGAAGCGCAGCCGGTGCCGGTGCCGCCCGTCGTTCAGGGGGGCGATGGCGTCTACGCGCCGCCGTGCCCCGAATTCCGGCTGCGGCGGATCGCCGTCTCCGGCGAGGGCGGGGTGCTGGCGGGCGAGCTGCCGAGGACCGTGCTGTGCGTCGAGGGCAGGGTCCGGCTCGGCGCTGAGCCGGGGTCGCAGATCAAGCTGGGGCCGGGAGAGTCCGTCTTCGTCGCCGCCTCCGACGGGCCGGTCGAGCTGTCCGGCGAGGGCGTCGTCTTCTGCGCGGAGCCTCAGCCGTAGACCCGCCCCGTCCCCTCCGTCACGGAGCGACCCTCTCGCCGGCCCCGGCGGTCCCCCTTCAGGTAAGGGTCTCGGAGATATGCGCAGCGTGTTGTTTGTACTACTGTCTGTGAATTCGCCGGCCCCCGCGGGTAGGAGTGATCTATCGAACCGCGGCCCGTCGAGGGGGAGCAATGGGACGCTTCAGGGTTGCCGGCATCGGCATGGCGTCTTTGAGCGTCATAGCGCTGTCCGCCTGCACGTCTGGAGGGAGCAAGCCGTCTGAGCACGAAGACGCGCAGGCCAAGGCGGCCAAAGTGGCCGCCGAGGCGAAGACGCGCAAGGCCGAGGAGCAGGCGGCTGCACGGGTGAAGGCCAACGAGCTGGGCCAGATCCCGGTGCTCATGTATCACCGGGTGATGAAGAATCCGGCCCCCGGCGACGACCTCACGCCCGAGCAGTTCCGCGCCGAGCTGGAACGGCTGGCGCGGGAGGACTACGTGCCGGTCACGGCCGCCGAGTACGTGACCGGAAAGATCGACATCCCGGCCGGTAAACACCCCGTCGTGCTGACCTTCGACGACACGTCGCCCGCGCAGCTCGTGCTCGATGGGATGGGCAACCCCGCGCCGGACTGCGCGATCGGGATCCTGCTCGACGTCGCGAAGAAGCACCCGGGCTTCCGTCCGGTCGCCACGATGTACGCGATCCGCGACCTGTTCGGCAAGACGCGTCAGGAGGAGCAGATCCAGGTCCTGCAGTGGCTGAAGAACCGCGGGTTCGACATCGGCAACCACACGCACGACCACGTGAACCTGCAAGGCAAGTCGCAGGAGGAGGTGGCCAAGCAGATTGTCGCCGGCCACACGATGATCACCTCTCTCATCAAGACCCCGCCGGTCACGTTGGCCCTGCCGTACGGCAACCAGCCGAAGAAGAAGGAATGGGGACTGCACGGGACCTACAAGGGGGTCACCTACAACTACAAGGGTGAGTTCTTGGCCGGATACACCCCGGCGCCGTCGCCGTTCACCAAGGACTTCGACCCGGCGGGCATTCCGCGGATCCGGTCGAAGGAGAAGACGAAGACCGGAGACTGCGCCAAGTTCTGCTCGGCGGCCTGGCTCGACTGGCTCAAGGCGAACCCCAACGACCGCTACACCTCGGACGGCAATCCCAAGACCGTGGCGTTCCCGAAGTTCAAGGCGCCCTTCGTGTCCCCTGCGTTCTCGTCCCGCACGCTGCCGTACTGACGTGGTTCGATCGGTGACCGGTCGCGGGCGGATCGTCCGGATTCGCCGCGCCCGTTAACCTGCGGAACATGAACGAGGATGGTGCCGGCGCCAGGCCGGACAGCACGGGGGCCGACCTGCGCGGGCTCACCCCGCGGCTCATCGGGCCGGAGATCATCGCGGTGTTCGCGATCTCGCTGGGCGCCAGCGCGCTGCTGTCGCTGATCCGCCTGATCGGCGCGTTGACCGCGCCCGAGGAGCTCGGCGGTCAGGAGGCGGTGCTCGTCCGTTCCCTGGCGCCGGGCCGTCCCTGGCTGGACCTGGCCCTGCACCTCGCCGGGATCGCGATCAACGTGGCGCCGGTCGGGCTCGTCGCCTATCTGCTGGTCCGCTCGGGGGAGTCGATGCGGACGATCGGCGTCGACTTCCGCGAGCCCGGCCGCGACCTGCTGCGCGGAGCCGCGCTCGCCGCGGCGATCGGCGGCTCCGGGCTGGTGTTCTACCTGCTGGTGTTCCAGGCCGGCTTCAACCTCAACGTGGTGCCGGAGAGTCTGCCCGAGGTGTGGTGGCGGGTGCCGGTGCTGGTGGCGGAGGCCGCCCAGAACGGGGTGCTCGAGGAGGTCCTCGTCGCCGGCTATCTGCTGCACCGGCTCGGGCAGCTCGGCTGGTCGCCGTGGCGGTCCGTGGCCGTTTCGGCAGTGCTGCGCGGTTCGTACCACCTCTATCAGGGTTTCGGGGGATTCGTCGGCAACGTGGTGATGGGTGTGGTCTTTGGGCGGCTCTACCAGCGCTGGGGCCGGGCCATGCCGCTGGTCGCCGCCCACACGATCATCGACATCGTCGCCTTCGTCGGGTACGGCATCCTGCGCGGCCGAGTCTCCTGGCTGCCCTGACCACACTCTCCCACACCTTCTCGCCGTGATCTTGAAGTAGGGGTATTTCCTGATCAGTGCGGGTCTCTGCGAGAAACTGCAAGATCGCGGTGGGGCGTGGGCGCGCCTCGTTGCCATGTGGCCGGTCACCGTGCATGGTTGACCTTGTCGCCGCCAATCGCCTGGACGACTTGATGGGCGACACATCCGAATCCCCCCGGCAATGCCGCCAACCCGACCTGATCGGCCATCGACGCCGCCTTAATGGGGATTTCGCATGATCAGCTTACTGAAGCGCCTTTCCCGCCACGCCAAGCCCGCGCCCGCGACCGTACGGCCCGCCTCACGGGCGCATCGGGAACGCAGGCCGGTCACCCCGCGGATGCGGCGGGGCCCATCCGTCGCCCGGCCGTACGTCGTGACCGGGCAGCGCGGGCTCCCGGCCCGGCCGCGCCCGTCCGGTCGCCGCGCTCCCTTCCGGCTGCGGCGGCGGGCCGGCCTGACCGTACGGATCATCCGCTGGTTCCACCCCGGCCTGATCCGTTTCCACTCGGGGGCTTTCGTCGTAGCGGGAGGGACCCGGTGCGTCCTGGCCCGGCCACGCCTGACGCCGGTGGTGCGGGTCGGCCTGGAGGGGGATCTCATCCGGCGCGGACGGGTTCCGGCCGCACCCCTCGACGGGCCTCCCCCGACCTGCGCCGACTTATTAGCCGACTTATTATCCGGGGAGCGGTGATCGGTGGCACCGGTCAGGCGAGACAGCGGAGGACGCCGCGGATCCGGGAGTCGAGCGGATGGGCGGTGGCCAGCCGGCCGACCGTGGCCTCGACGAACTCCGCTTCGGTCAGCTCGGCCGACAGGCCGTCCACATGTGCCGTGATCCGGTCGCCGGCCCGCTCGATCCGGGCCTTCGAGCCCTGCTCCTCGAGCGCGAACAGCCCGACCTCGACCCGCCATGCCAGCCTCGCCGCCGCCTCCTCGTCCGCCACGGGTGCGCCCACGTCGTCGCCGTGCGTGGCGTATTCGGAGTCGTAATGGAAGGTCTGCAGGCCCACTGGATAGGGCCCGACCGACGTCTGCAGCGTCCCGCCCCGGCCCCGGTCGCGCATCCGCCTGCGGGTCTCGGCGTTCTTGCTCCGCCACTCGTCCAGCACCTGCTCGACCGGCAGGTTGTGGCGCTTGTGCACGCACCACTCGTTGAACGCGTCGAAGCCCGACTGCACCCCTTCGCGTTCGAGCATCTCGAAGAACCCGTCCATGTCGTCGTCGAGACAGGCGTGGTTGTAGATCTCCTCCCCGGCCAGGTGGGCGAGCACGTCGCGCACGGTCCATCCCTCGCACCTGGTCGGCCGGTTCCACCCCTCCTCGTCCAGTCCGGCGAAGAAGCGGTCGAGCCGCCTCGCCTCGGTGTCGAAGATGTCGAACGGTTCGAGCCGCGTCAGCGCCACGGGTTCAGTCGTCATCATGTCGTGTGCGGTACCCGATACACCCGGTTTCACTACCGCCGCCCGGTCTGACCTGGGCCTGATGCCGATGATCGAGATGCACTCGGGCAGCATGGGGGCATGAATACCATCACGCTGAACAACGGTGTAAACATGCCCCAGCTCGGATTCGGGGTGTGGCAGGTGCCCGACGACGAGGCCGAGCGGGCCGTCGGCGTCGCCATCCAGGCCGGCTATCGCAGCATCGACACGGCCAGGATCTATGACAACGAGGAGGGCGTCGGCCGGGCCGTACGCGAGTCCGGCGTCCGCCGGGACGACCTCTTCGTCACCACCAAACTGTGGAACGACGATCATGACTACGACAAGGCGCTGCGTGCCTTCGACGCCGGCGCCGAGCGTCTGGGCCTCGATGTGATCGACCTCTATCTGATCCACTGGCCGGTGCCGTCGCAGGACAGGTATGTGGAGGCGTGGAAGGCGCTGGAGAAGCTCTACGCGGACGGCCGGGTCCGTGCCATCGGCGTGTCCAACTTCACCGTGGAGGCGCTGGAGCGGCTGCTCGCCGAGGCGCAGGTGGTCCCCGCCGTGAACCAGATCGAGCTGCATCCGCAGCTCGGGCAGGCCGAGCTGCGGGCCGTGAACGCCAAGCACGGCATCGTCACCGAGGCCTGGAGCCCGCTCGGCCAGGGCAAGGGCCTGCTCGATCTCCCGCTGCTCGCGGAGATCGGCGGCAGGCACGGCAAGAGCCCGGCCCAGGTGGTGCTCCGCTGGCACGTCCAGCTCGGCAACGTGGTCATCCCCAAGTCGGTGACGCCCGCGAGGATCCGCGAGAACATCGAGGTCTTCGACTTCGCCCTCGACCAGGACGAGATGGACGCGATCACCGCGCTGGACTCGGGCCGCCGCCTCGGCCCGGACCCGGCGACGTTCGGCTGATCGTCGGGGCCGGACGACGGCACCGTGGACGGGCGGGCGGTCACGGGAGATTCCCGGCGGCGGCCTTTGCGGTGATCCGGTCGGCATCACATCGTGAGAACCGCTTCGGCCGGCCGAGCCTTCTTCGCTCATACCTACCGTAGCGATACGAAGGCATGCCGCCGTTGGTCGAACTGCCCGAAGTGGTCGTATCATAGCGGGGAATCAAATCGTGCAGTCGGCATCAAATCGGATTTATGAGTAGTCGAAGTGAGAAATTTCGACGAGGTCATAGCCGGGTCGACTCGGGGCCGGGGCCTCTGCAATCAGGCCCCGGCCGGCCGTCATCTCATATCCGATTTAGCCGGATTAATAGACATGTGGAGCAAACCTGACTAGACTGCCTCGGTAATCACGCTCCAATGGGCTGTGGCGCCGGGGGATCGCGTTGGGCTTTCAGCGACTCAGGGACGACTTTGAGTTGGTCGCCAAATACGGAGACAGTGTTCCGTTGTACATGTTTTCCGACATGTTGCTTCGTGCACCACATCTCCGGGAGTCGCTTCCGATCCCTATGAAGAACAAGCGTGATCGGTTGATGACCGCACTCGCTTTCGTGGTGGAGAACTCAGAGAACCTTTCTCAGATCACTCGGTACCTTCAGCGGCTCGCGCGTGGCCATCGAAAGTTCGGCATCGAACGCGAGCACTACGCGCTATGGAGCACGAGCGGTATTCATCTGGAGAGGTTCGCGAGCGCGGTCACTCCGGCACAGAGGTTCGCCACATGAATGACGCGGTTCAGGAATTTCACGCCGCCTACTCCGGCAGATCGGGCGACGGCGGGTATGACGGATGGCACGAACCCGCCGAGGGAAAGGCCGCCTCGTGGGAAGAGCCACAATGGGACGAGCCACGGTCGGCGGGGCCGTCGAGTGCACACACATCCGAACGACTCACGCCTGCACGGTTGCGGGCCGTCGTCTTCAGACGGGCGCCCCTGGGCAAGCGGGGTCTGGATGAACATCAGGTCAACAACCTCCTCGATCGAGTCGAAGAGGAAATGATCCTGCTCATCCAAGAGAAGGAGGCGCTGGCCGCGGAGGCCGCGCGCCTTCGGGAACGCACTTCGACCCCTGCGCCGGCCACGTCCCCGCCTTCGTCGCAGGAGGTCGAGACGGCGGTGTCGCCGCCCGGCCGGGGGAGCGAGTTGAAAAAGGTGGATCCCGAGGATCAAGCCGACTCCCAGACCGTGGTGAGCCGGGTGCACGAGGCGCACATGTACGCGGCCGGGCTGCTGGCACAGGCGCAGCAGACCGCCGACCAGTACATCCAGGACGCCCAGCAGTACAGTCGAGAACTGATCGAGGATGCGCGCCGGAAGCGGCTCGAGCTACTGGCGAAGGTGAGCTCGGCCGCGCCCGGCGAGGATCCGGGGGGTCGGGAGGCAACCCGACTGCGTGTGATGAGTCAGCAGTACCGTGGCAAGCTCCGTGATCACTTCGAGCGACTACTGGCGGATCTCGATGAATGGGACTCGGCCGACGGTATCGCTGCCCTGCCGAAAGCGACCGAGCCGCCTCACTGAGTGCTGAGCGCCACCGTCGGGGGAACGCGTGCCGCTCTGAGCGCGGGATAGATGCCGGCCAGCGTGCCGATCAGCACGGTCGTGGCCAGTGCCCCGGCGGGCGCCCACGGCGGCAGTACGGCGGGGAGGGAGTTGGCCCGCGCGTAGACGAAGGTGGCCAGGGCGCCGAGCAGCACCCCGGCGCCACCGCCGAGGGTCGACAGGAGCAGGGCCTCGACCAGGAACTGGGTCCTGACCTGACCTCGGGTGGCACCGAATGATCTCCGCAGGCCGATCTCCCCGCGGCGCTCGAGCACGGCGACCACCATCGTGTTGGCGACACCTACGCCTCCGACGAACAGGGCGATCGCCCCCAGGCCGAGCATGAGTCCGGTGAACGCCCCCGCCACCGCGGCCTTGGCCTTGAGCGTGTCGGACGGCCTGGTGACCCGGGCCTCACTCGGGTTCGCCGGATTGACGGTACGGGCCAGCAGCGCGTGAACGCTTTCGACGTGTTCGTCCGAGGATCGTTCGTAGACCGTGGTCGGGTGGCCGTCGTGGTTCAGGTAGCCCTCCGCGGCAGGAAAGCCGATCAGGGCCGATCTCTCGATCTCCCCGGCCAGCGGCATCCGGTCCAAGATGCCGATGACGGTGAACCATCGGTCGCCGATCCAGACCTGGACGCCAGGGCTGGTCAGGCCGAGCCGTTCCGCCGCCACCGCCCCTAGCACCACCGCCGGCTGTCTCTCCGTGGCCGCGTTGAGCCAGACGCCGGTGCGCACCTCGCCTTCGAGTGTGTCGAGCAGATCGAGGTCGGTGGCCTGGACGGCGATGCCCAGGGAGATGCTGCTGGAAATGAGATCGTTGCGGCGGACGGTGGTCCCCGTGTCTCCGGTCTGACCGGCCTGCACAACGCCCTCGATGCGTTTCACCATGGCCGCGGCCGACTTGGGCAGTCGAGCCTTCTTCCCGAAGAGGCTGTCGCCCGGCTCGACCCGCAGCAGGTTGGTGCCCAGCATGTCGAGCTGACGCAGGATCTGCTCCTGACTGGACGCGGCGGCACCGACGACCGTGACCATGGTGGCGATCCCGATCGCGATTCCGATGGCGGCCAGGATCGCCCGCATGGGCCTGGCCGTCAGCCCGGAGGCACCGAGTCGGGCAAGATCCATCGGCCGCAGCCTGGCCGGCCGCAGTGTTGTCATGCACTCTCCGCCCTGACCTGACCGTCGCGTACCCGTATTCGTCGCGGGCAGGCAGCCGCCACTTCGGGGTCGTGAGTGATGATCGCGACGGTGACGCCCGTCGAATTCAAGCGGTGGAACAATGACATGACCTCGGCACTCGCCGCCGAGTCGAGGTTGCCGGTCGGCTCGTCGGCGAGCAGCAGGGGCGGCTTGGACGCGATCGCCCTGGCGACCGCGACACGTTGCATCTGCCCACCGGATAACTGGTGCGGCCGGTGGTCAAGACGATTGCCCAGGCCGACCTGGTCGAGCGCCGCCGCGGCCCTGTCACGGCGTTGCCTCCTGCTCAGACCGGAATACAGCAGGCCGTCGGCGACATTGTCAAGCGCGGACAGGCCGGAGGCCAGATGGAACCGCTGGAAGACGAAGCCGATGTAGCGTGCGCGTAGTGCGGACAACTCACCGTCGGACAGTTCGCTTATCTCGTAACCGGCCACCCGTACCGTTCCGGAGCTCGGCCGGTCGAGCGTGCCTGCTATCTGAAGAAGCGTGGACTTACCCGAGCCGGACGGTCCGACGATGGAGACCAATTCACCGGCTCGAACGGTCAGGTCCACGTTTCGGAGCGCGAGCACCTTGCCGTAGCTCTTGCTCACCCCGCGAAGCTCCAACATGTTCATCGACCCGACACCGAAACCTGCATGCCCTCGGCGAGTTCCGCGCCGCTCACCTCGACCCGGCCATTGCCGAACGCTCTGGTCTCCACCGGGACCCGCCGGATCCGCCCCCGCTCGATGATCTCCACCCCGTAGCCGCCCTCAGGTAGTGCGAGCAATGCCTCCACGGGCACGGTGAGCACGTTCTTCGCTCGCCGATACTCCAGCTCGACGGTCACCGGCGCCTCGTCCAGGCTGCCGAGCGCTCTGCCCGCCACCTTGATCTCCACCTCTACCGTGGCGCCGCTCTCCTGGTTGTCCGGACGCTTCTTGACTTCGGCGACTTTCGCCACCTTCGAGATCTTGCCGACGGCGCTCTTACCGTCGGCCGATTCGACGGTGACCTTCCTGCCGACCTTGACCATGTCCCGCTTGTCGGCGTCCAGCGAGATACGGACGATCCTGTCCGTCGTGGTGACCTCGATGGTGGGCCGCTGCGGCGCTGCCTGGTCTCCGACCTCCACGTTCCTTCCGTTCACGCGTACGGCGTCCGGGAGGAAGACGATGCCGGCGGGGCTCACCTCTCCGTTCCTCTTCATCCCGTTGGCCCTCTGCCATTTCCTTACGGCTTCCGCCGTCGCTGCGGTGAATTCGGCGTCCACGGTGACGCCACGACCGAAGCCGAGAGCGCGGAGATTCCGTTCGAGCTGCTCGACGTCCGGGCCCTTCACTCCTTTTCTGAGCGTTCGGTATGCGGGAAGTCTGCCGTACATGAGGATGCGTGGTCTGCGGTCTATCCGATAGAGCGCCTTGCCTCGCTTGATGACCTTTCCCACTGCGGGGAGGCCGGTGATCGTGCCCCCGGAAACCGCCTTGATCGTGCGGTTTCCGGCATAGGTGAGTCTTCCTTCGACGCTCTCCCTGTCGACGAGATCACCTCGCGTGATCTCCTTGGTGGCGACGGAGACCGGACGGGTGGTCGGCGTTCCGCTCGCCGGCGCCTGTGGACCGACGCTGAAGATCGCGCCCGAGATGTGCACGCCGCCGGCGGTGACCAGGCCGCCGGCCGCCACGGTACCGAACGCGACGAGAACGCCTCTGAGCCAGTCGTTCACTGCCTGCCGCCCCAACCCGGAATGGTTTCCGCACATTCCTTCGCGGCCTGTTGGAGCATCGGGTCGTTGTAGTCGAGGCCGGTGTTCTGCTGGGGAGGATCCGGCATGTCGATGCCGTGCTCCCGCATGCACCTGGCGAACTGAACCATCTGATCGCGGACCTTGGGATCGTCATAGGGGTTGGGTATCCGCGCCGAATACTCCTCGCAGGCCTTGAACGCCTTCTGCAGCGTGGCCTGATCTCCCGTGTACCTCCAGCCCTTCTCCTCGGGAGAGCCGGGGTCGGGAACGTCGACGCCGTTCTGACGCAGGCATCGGGCCAGTTCGACCATCGCGTCCTTCGCGTCGGTCGTGGCCGCCGCCGACGCCTTCGGCGCGGTCGATGTGGTCGGTGCGGTCGACGTCGCGACCCCGGCGGGCGTTCCCGCGATGGCGATCGCGATGGGATGCCGCTCGTCCCGCTGGGCGCATCCAGCCGCTAACAGCGATCCCAGGAGGATGACCATCAGAGCTCTGCTCATGATCGGCCGGCCCAATCGAAAGTCCGCCTGGTCGCGATGTTCGCGATGAGTGCCGTCACGACCAGTCCGGCCACCGCAGGCCAGGTATCCGAGAGCCGGCCCAGGTAAGCGTGGAAAACGAAGTCGTTGAGCTGCGCCAGCGGGTTGTAGACGGTGATTTCGTAGAACCACGGCGCCACTTCCTTCCATCCCTCTCGCGGGACCCCTATGCCGCTGCCGAGGAACAGCAGAAGGAAACAGCACCAAGCCATCACCCGAGCTTCGACGGGCGACATCCGTCGGCCACCGAGCAGCAGTCCGGTGCTGAACGCGCAGTAGGTCACGATCAGAGCCGCCCCCGTGAGAGCCAGCGGATGCCAGGAGCGAGGCGGGCCGTAGATCGCGAATGTGGCCGCGGTGAACAACGTCATCGAGGCGACGACCAGGGCGGTCGCCGCGACCGCCTGGGCCGCGATGTACGAGCCGGAGCGCATGGGGGTACGGCGCAGCGCCCTGAGCATGCCGCAGGCACGTTCATCAGCGACATGGGTGGTGCACACCATGATCCCGACGGCCACCGCGACCGTTCCCGCCATCTCGGCGAGCAGCCTGTCGATGACCCTGACGCCCGGCATGGCCCCGAACTCCAAAGCGGGGAAGGAGAAGCCGATCATCAGCGACAGCAGGAGTAGGACGGCGAACGGCATCCCCACGACGACGAAGAGCACGACCGGCGTCCGCATGAGCAGCATCAGCTCGACCCGAATCAGCGACCGAACCATCCCCGTCATCTCAGCGCTCCAGGGCGGCGTGCTCGTGGACGGCCGACAGTGTCAGATAGGCGTCCTTGAGCGTCGGTGGGCGGATGGACCAGGCCCTGTGGCCGGTCCTGGGCGCCAGTTCCTCGGCCGCCTCTTCCAGCGCCTGGCGCGAGCCGTACAAGTAGGTGCTGGTGGCACAGGGCAGGACGCGCACGTCGCGCGGCCTGCCGACCCGGACGTACGGCGGCATCCGAAGCACGAACACGGAGCCGAGCGTCTGGATCAGCTGTGACGGTGTGCCCTCCGCGAGAATGCGACCAGCCCGCAGCAACACCACCCGGTCGGCGAGCCTCTCGGCCTGCACCGGGTCAGCGAGCGTGAGACACACGCCTCCATAGCCGGACCGCAGTTCGTTGATCGCTTGTTCGATACGCCGGCCGCTGCCTTCCCTGAGACCGGTCGTCGGCTCGTCGATCAGGACGAGCTCGGGGTTGCCGACCATGGCCAACGCGATCATCGCTCTCCGCCGCTGCCCCTCGGTCAGGGCCTCGAAACGCCTGGACAGCAGTGGCTCGATGTCGAGCAGGTCGAGGAGCCGCGAGGGCAGGCCTCGCGTGTTGTGCAGACGAGAGAACAGGACCAGGGCCTCGGCGACCTTCATCCGGCCTGGAAGGCCTTCGTCGCTCAGAATCACTGCCAAGCCGACGGGCAGGCGCCGGCCTGGACCTACGGCTGTGCCCAGGATCTCGATATGTCCTGTGTCGGGTTCCTGGAGGCCGGCCAGACACTCGATCAAGGTGGACTTGCCGCTGCCCGGAGGGCCGACGACGCAGACCACCTCCCCGCGCTGGACGGAGAACGACACCGCGTTCAACGCCTGGGCCTTGCTCAGGTCTGTGACACGTAGCAACGGCGTCACGGCTTCCCTCGCCTGCTGAAGCGGTCGGCGACCGTAGGGTCTCCCCGCTCATGGGCGAGCGTCGAGCCGGGCGCCCGCCGATCCGATGGGAGACCCGGAGAGACGGCCGATCCAACGGCTTTCCGCTCGGGAAGAGCATCGTGCCGCGCATTCGGCTCGGGCTCGCGAGAATTCTCGGTCGCTTGCGCTTTCCATTCGGTTTCCGCGGGTGACTCGTGCGCCTCGAACCGTCCCCTACGGCTGGGCGGGGGCGGCGGTTCCGGTTCGTCCGCTCGCGGTCGCCACGGCACAAGCGGTAATGGTGAAGGCGACCGGTCGGTGGGCATCTGGACGAACATATTGGGGGGCGGGAAACGTACGTTCCGAGCCTGTTCCGGATCCAGTGCGGCTTCCCCGTCCGCTTCGACCACGACGTCGTCGGCCAGAACGTCGTCAACGTTCCCCGGAGACTGCTGCCTGTCTGGACCGCTGTGCATGCCCCACCCGTCCGCGCGCTATGCGTACCAGCTACTGCCGCAACGTTTCAGGACCAACACCATACATGTGCTTCATGCGATTTAAACCCCACAGAACAGGTCGACCTAATCTCGAATTTATGTGCGCGCCATGTCCTATTTATGCAAGTTTCATCCGATCTGTCGCTAGCCGAACGTGGTCGACGACCCCATTTCATCACATAAAGTCACATCATATGTCTTCTGGGTTACCGGCTGGGTGTGCGTGGCGGGGCGGCCGGAGGTGCCGGCTGGATTGCTTCAAGCGTGTGGGAACGTTCGAATGGCGGCGTCTAGGAATGTCTAGAAAGTATCTAGAAAATATCTAGAAGGAAGCGGGCGACCGGCGGCGATGATGTCAATTCGATTGCGTACGCTACGTGGTCTTGTGTGTGCGAACTGCTGAGTAAAATTCTCATTGCGATACATCGTTGACAAAGTTTGATATCGATGTTTGCATGAGCCGCCGAGTCGGTGTCATGGGGTGGCGGCGAGATGCTGAGCCGACGGGGGCCTTGGATCGCCATATTCGGACACACATCCACAAAGTGGACCGCATTTAGAAGGCGGTGAGTTTACCTGAGCATGAAACCGATGCTGCAGGCGGAGAACCTGACCAAGAGGTATGGCCCGGTTCTCGCCGTGAGCAATGCGAGCTTCGCGGTCAGAGCAGGAGCGATCACCGGTTTTCTCGGCCCGAACGGTGCGGGCAAATCCACCACGATGAGGCTCTTCCTGGGGCTGGATCGGCCCACCTCGGGCCGCTCGCTGGTCGATGGCAAACCCATTGATCAGTGGTCGGTCCCGGCGCGAAAGATAGGAGCCGCACTCGACCCCCAGTGTGCTCACCCCTCCCGGCGTGCGATCGACTGCCTTCGGATAGCGGCGAAGCTGGCCGATGTGCCCGCCGGCCAGGCCGAGACCCTCCTGGATCGGGTGGGGCTGGCGGATGTGGCGGGGTTGCGGGTCGGCCGGTTCTCACTGGGCATGCGTCAACGCCTCGCGCTGGCGATCGCACTGGTGGGCAACCCTGAGATCCTGATCCTCGACGAGCCCATGAACGGTCTGGATCCGGAGGGCATCGCGTGGGTGAAGGGTCTGCTCCGCACCTTTCGGGATCAGGGGCGGACGATATTCGTCTCCAGTCATCTGCTGAGCGAACTGGAAGACCTCGTCGACGACCTCGTGGTGATAGCGCAGAGCAAGATCGTCGGTAGCGGGTCGGCCGCGGCCTTCATCGAGCGCTTCCAGACCAGCACGATCAGCCTGATGTGCGACAAGCCGCAGGAGTTCGACGCCGCGGTCAGCCGAGCGGGCGCCCAGGTGATCGAGAGGAACGGGCAGTACCTGCGGATCACCGGCCTCACCACGATCGAGGTGGGTCAACTCGCGCGCGATGCCGGGGTGGCCGTGTTCGGGCTGAACGAAGAACGCAGCTTGAACCAGGCGTTCATGCAGGCGACGGCGGAGAAGGCGGAGATCAGAGGAGAGGTGGGATAGCGGTCATGAGCTTCGGGAAAATCTTCTCGGCTGAGCTGATGAAGTTCCGTACGATCACCGCCTATCTGATCTCGGCGGCGGCGGCGATCCTCCTGACCGCGCTGGGCGCGCTGTCGATCGGATCATCGCTCGACGCCGACGGCAACCTGCCGCTGATAGCCCGCGGCGACTCCGCCGCCTCCATGGGCTCTGGCGTATACGCCGTCACCATCCCATCGGACGTCCTGCTGTACGTGATGATGGTGATCGGCGTACTGCTCGCCACGGCCGACCTCCGCAGTGGCTCGTTCCGGGTGACCTCGACGATGGTTCCCTGGCGAAACCGGCTACTGATGGCCAAGTTCGCGGCGGCGGCCACCGTCACGTTCGCAGTCACAGCGGTCGGGTTGATCGTAGGTTCGGTGGGCGGTCTGATCGGTTCGGGTGGAAACCTCTCACCGCTGGCCGGCGACGGACCCGTCGTGCTGCTCGGTGTTCTGCTGGGGGCGCCGCTGGCGGCCGTGCTGGGTGTGGCGACCGGGCTGCTGATGAAAAGCACCGGGGCCGCCGTCGCCGCGCTGCTGATCTGGGCGCTCGGCATCGAGCAGGTCCTTCTGTTCCTGATCCCCTCCTCGGTCTCCGCCTACCTGCCGTTCAAGACCGTGGGAGCCAACGCGGCCATCATCGGGGTCCTGGGGCCGCTTCCCGGGCTGGGGGTCTTCGCGGTCATGGTCGGAGTCGTGGTGGGGGCGGCCTGCATGGCGCATTCCCGCCGGGATCTGTCCTTCACCTGAGCTTCCCAGGCCGGGGAACCGGCGAGGAAGCCGGGGGGAAGCGGGTGCTCGCCACACTGTCGATCGATCATCAGCACACGATCGAGGAGACATGCACATGCACCGACAACAGGACCTCTACATGGAGGAGTGGGCAGCCATCTCCACGGAGTTGTTCGCCGAGGAGATGCCGACCGTTCAGAACGCGGGGAACTCCACGGTGGCGACCGTCTCGAGCGCCAGCAGCGCCTCCTGCCCGTTCGGCTGCGTCTACTCCTGGGGGACCGCGTCCTCCTCCTCGTGGTAACCGCTGCGTCAGGGAAGGCACAGAGTTCAGTGTCCACAGACGATCTCTTCCTCGAGGAACTCCCGGCGATCGAGCACCTCTGGAGCGAGGCACTCCCGGAGAACCAGTCGGCCTCGTGCTGCTGGGCCTCCGCCGGGACCTTCGGGTCCGCCGGCACGTTCACCGGCACCGCAAGTACCGCCAGTTCGGGAAGCACCGGCTCCTGCATCTGCCCATAGGGAGGGCTCAAGATCATGACAGGCGAAACCCCGTACCTGGAAGCCAATCTGTATCTGGAGGAACTGCAGGCGGAGGCCCTGAGCGAGGGGATCTCGGCCGCGACGGTCGCGACCGCGTTCACCGCCGGCAGTGTCGCCTGCGCCTCGTCGACCGGCAGCAGCTTCAGCACCAGCAGCAGTTTCTCCACGGCCGGCTGAGCGAGAACGAAGGTCTCACGGATCGGCCTGCCCGGACCGGGCAGGCCGATCACCATCGCGAGTCCGCCGGGTGCCAATGGGAAAACCGAGTGCAACGGGAAAGTGGTGCACATTGGGAGAAGGCAGCGCCGACAGCGCCCTCCTCGACCGGATCTTGAACGAGAAGCTCCGTGTTCGCCAGGATCTGGAACTGATGACGGGATCCGACGGGACGACGCTCTTGTACGACCCCCGCAGCGGGTCCTATATGCGCCTCGGCAAGCAGATGGTCAAGCTGCTGCCGGCTTTCGACGGGAGACGCTCGGGCACCGAGATCGTGCTGGAGCTGAGCGATCGGTGGGAGGTGCCGCGGGACACGCTGCGGCTCCGTCTCGGTGCGACCCTGAAGGACCTCGCCGAGGCCGGAGTCTTCGAAGGGTATGAACCCCCGCCGGAGTCCAACCGGGCTCATCTGGCCGCCAGGGCCGGTCGCCTCGCGATGGGCAGGTTCCCGCTGCTGTCCGAATCGGCGGTGAAGCGGCTGGTACATCCGGCCCTGGCCATCCTGCGACCGCTCCCCCCCGGCCTGCCCAGCTTCGTGGCCGGCTCCTGCGCGCTGCTCGGTCTGGCGCTCTGCGTGTTCACGATCGGCCGGCTGGGCGTGCCGATGATGTTCGGGCTGCCCGCCGTGTTAGCCGTGGCGGCGGTGCTGGTGCAGACGGTCTTCCACGAGCTGTCGCATGCCCTCGTGTGCCACCGGTACGGGGTCACGGTCAGATCCCTCGGCGTCGCGCTGTGGTACTGGTTCATCCCGGTCGCCTATGTCGATCGCACCGACGCCTATCGGCTGGTCCGGCGGCGCCCCAGATTCATGATCTCGGTAGCGGGTCCCGGCGCCGACATGATCGTGGCAGGCGTGGCCGCCGTCCTGGTCTGGCGCGCCGATGGCCTGCTCGCGAACACCGCGTACGTGTTCGTGTTCCTCGAACTCGTCCTGCTGGTGGTCAACCTCAACCCCCTGCTGCCGACCGACGGCCAGCAGGTGCTGGAGGGGCTGACCGGAGAGATCAATCTCAGGAACAGGGCGATGCGCTACCTGGGGCACATCGTGCTCCGCGCCTCGCTGCCGAGCTACCTGATCGGACTGAGCCTCAGGCGGCGGGTCATCTACATCGCCTACGGCACGCTGTCCGTGCTGTATCTGGTCGCGGTCGCGGTGTACCTGCTCGGCTCCTTCCTCGGCTTCACGCGAATCCCGTACGGCCCGGTCGGCTAGGTGTCTGCGCGATGTCATCACAGATTCTTCCCCTTGTTCTGGTCCGGCGGGCGGCACTTCCACCCGGCATCGCCGATCACGTCGATCTCCACGTCATCGATGCGGCCATGACGAAGCTGGCCGTCCTGCGTGAGGAGACCGTGGCGTCCGCCGAAGGGATCAGCGACGAGATCTACACGCTGGTGCCGCGAATCGCCGATCGCGATCGCCGCAGGGCGGCCGTCCGCCTCCGACGCGACGTGCACAACAACCGCCTGTCCACACGCACCGTCCGAGATGCCGAGTCGCTCCGGCCGGTCCTGTCCGCGGATGCCGCCGCCCGGCTCGACCAGTGGCTTGCCATCAGCCGCCGCATCGCTGACGAACGCGAGACGGTGGAGGGGCTCATCGATGAAGTGATCAGGGCGCGCGGCCAGGCCATGTTCTCCGCGCTCAAGACCGCCGAGCTGTGGTCGGGTCTCGCCCTGGCGAGCCCCGATTACGCACGGGAACTGGCCAAGCGAGCGGAACCGGGTGCTCCGGGCAGCAGGTTCGCCAGAACCTTGTTCTCCTACGTGACACGCATCGCGATGAAGACGAGCCCGTTCAGCACGTTCACCTCTCTGGGGCTGGCCGGCATCGAAGGCTCGCCCGCCTCGTCGGGCGCGGACACGGCGGTGGAACGGTCTGTCTCGGGCCCGCTCAGCGTCGCGGTGGACCTCCTGCACTGCTGTGCCATGGACCGGCGGTTCGAGCATGTCGTCTCGTTGTTGCCGAATCCCAGCCTCCACCGCACCGGTGACGGTGGCACGCGTGCACTGATCTCGTCTCGACTGTGCCAGAACGGATTCTTCTTCACGGAAGACGAAATCGTCGACTGCGGTGGCCGTGGCGAGGCCCTGCTGAGGCACGGAGGCCGCGTGGGGAAGGCGGTGGACTGGCGCGCATGGCTCGGCGTCCCCGCGACGGTCGTCCGCCGGCTCGTCGCCACCGGCCTGCTGCTCCCCGTGGCTCCCTGGACCGCCCCGGAGGACGCCTTCCGCGCGCTCGCCGGATTGGCCCGCCGAGCGCATGACGCTGCCGAGATGGCGGAGACGTTCGAGGAGCTCGACCGGGTCGTCTCACAGGCACGGACTTCCGACTGGCGGGCTCGGGTCGCGGCCAACGAGACCGGACGGGCACGGGCGAGAAAGGCGTTCCGCCACCTGAGTGTGCTGCCGCCGCATTGGATCGAGAACGCCCCGTTCTTCCATGAGTGCGTGAGCCATGACGGTCCGGCGATCACGCTGCCGCGCCCGGTGATGGAAGATCTTGAAATCCTGCGACGGCAGTTGGCCCGCACGACACAGCGAAGCCGTCTGTACTCCGGGCTGGTCGCCGATTTCGTCTCCCGGTACGGCAGGGGCGGCACCTGTCCCGATCTGCTGAGCTATCTGACAACCTTCGTGAAGGACGACAGATTCGGGCGAGTTCTGGAAGAGATACGCGTCCACGACGTCCGCCCTCCGGCGCAACCACAGGATCTTCGTGGACACGGCACGCTCGGGCCGCCGACGGTGAGCGTGTCCTTCCAGGTCGCAGCGCCCAGCGTCGAGGCGGTGCGACAGGGCGCGCATCACACGGTGGTGAATCGCATCAACATCGGATCGGGTGGCATGCTGGCACGCTGGTCGAACCTGCCGTCCTTGCGCGACCACATCCACGATGCTCTCGGCGGTTGGTTCTCGCGTCTTCATCCGGAGTGCCTGGTGCTTCAGGTCAGCGCCGCCGAGGACTGGGCGCCGGTGCAGCGGGTGTATCCCGAGATCCTGCCGGTGCTCGGCTGGCCCTCCCGGGTGCCGGGAGGTCCTCCCCCGGAGCGGACCGTGGAATTGACCGGCATGGCGTTGCGGCACGACCCGGAGTCGGACACGCTGCAGGCCTTCGTCAGAGACACCGGTCAGGGCGTCGCGTTCGCCTATCTCGGCGTGATCCCCCAGCATCTGATCAATGGGCCGCGACGGATCCTGCTGGCCCTCAGCGATCCATGGGTCCCCCCGCTCTGGGCCGGCCTCGGAAGCGAGGGGTTCCGCAGGCAGCGACCCGTACCGGAACCGACATCCGAGCCGAGACATGCCGTTGGCAGGCTCGTCATGAAACGTGCGGTCTGGCGACTGCCGGCCGACGCCCTGCCCCTTCGCGCGCCCGATGAATCATGGCTCGATCTGCTTGAGCGCGTGACGGAATGGCGAGGCGCACTCTCGCTGCCGGAGCGTGGTTACGCACGAGTGTTCACCACCTCCGATCCGGTCGGGTCGAAACCTCAGTGGATCGATTTCATGGACCCGTGGTCGTTGAGCGCCCTGGCCGGCGAGTCGTCCGGCGCGACCACCTTGGAGATCACCGAGGCGCTGCCCGATGCCGGTGAGCACTGCTGGCTCGGTGGCGACGGTCTGCCGAGGACGACGGAGTTCGCCGCCTTCCTTAGCCTGGGAGACATCGACGCATGATGGAGTGGCCGCAGGCCGACTGGCTGTACTACCGCATCTACCTGGACTCCTATCAGCGCACCCAGGTGATCCTCGAGGAGGTCGTCCGGCCGCTGTCGGAAGATTTCACCGCGCAATCGGGCGAAGGCAACTGGTTCTTCCTCCGATATCTGGATCCCAGCGGCCTGCACGTGAGACTGCGTTTTCTGGGCACCGAGGACAGGATCAGCGCGCTGGAAAGTCGAATCGACGCCGCCCTCGACGAGCTTTTCGACACCGGCGCGCTGTCCACTCCGGTCACGGGCGAGGCGCGGATACGCGTTCAGTGGGGGGCACAGGACCGGCGAGGGTACGTCAAAACCATTTACGAGCCGGAGTACGTGAAATGGGGCGGCGAATCAGGATTGGAATTCGCCCACCGTTGTTTCGAGGCTTCCAGCCGCTTCGCGATCGAATCCGTGGACGAAGGGTCATGGACCGGCCGGCCACTGGTCGCGCTCATGACGATGGCGGCGTCGCTGGCCCTCCTCCCGCACACCGCCAGGTCCGGCTTCGCCTACCAGTACGTGTGGTACTGGTGCGGAGGCGGGAGAACCGACCCGAAACCCGTTCTGGACGCGATCCGCGGCTCAGCCGACCGCACGGCGGCCCGGATCGTCGAGGGGACCAGGAATCTCATCGACGAGCCCCGGCGGATCGAGCATCTCGGCCGATATCTGCGGGTGCTGAGTGAATCGATCGGCGACCGGGCCACGGCGGCCTCCGGAAGGACCTCGGCGCACCTCCTGTTCCACCACCTTCATCTCACCAACAATCGCCTCGGCATCAACCCGCGGGAGGAAGCCCTGCTCATGGAGATATTGCAACGACATCCCGACCTCGTCTCCGCGATAGCGGACCGGACGGCGGTGTGATGGACGCGGTGATCGAGGTGAGTGCGCTCCGAAAAGCCTACGGGTCGGTCCGGGCCGTGGACGGGGTGGACCTCACCCTACGGCGCGGCGAGATCGTGGGCGTGGTCGGCCCCAACGGCGCGGGAAAGACCACCATGCTGGAGTGCGTCGCAGGCATCCGCCGACCGGACTCCGGCGTCATCCGCGTGCTGGGCCTGGATCCGCTGCACGACCGCAAGCAGTTCACCCGGCGCGTCTCCCTGCAGCCTCAGGCCGGTGCCCTGTTCGGCAACCTGACCGTCCGGGAGAGCGTGCGGCTGTGGTGCTCCTTCTATCCCCAGCCGAGAGACGTCGATGATCTCATCGCTGCGGTGGGGCTCACGGAGAAGGCCGACGCGCGCGTGAAGAGGCTCTCCGGCGGCCAGTATCAGCGTCTGCGGCTCGTACTGGCGCTGGCGGGATCCTGCGAGATCCTCCTGCTCGACGAACCCACCGGGGCGCTGGATCCCAACGCCAGGGAGGACGCGTGGAGTGCCATCCGCGCCCGTGGCGACGAGCAGACCGTGGTGGTGACCACACACTCCATGGAGGAGGCGGAGCAACTCTGCGACCGAGTGGTCATCATCGACCGCGGCCGGGTCGTCGCGGACGGTACGCCGTCCGCGTTGATGGATCAGCATGGCGGGCAGACCGTATCCTTCCGGCTGCCGCAGCCGCCGGACGAGGCGGTGCTGCGGCGGTTCCCCGGGGTCAAGGCCGTCCTCCTGCGCAATCACGGCGGCGGCGCTCTCGCGCGGCTGGTGACCGACGACCCCGCCCGCACCAGTGAGAAGGTACGCGCCCGGTACGGCGCGACGGCCAAGGACGTGCATGTCGCCCCCAACTCGCTCCACACCGTCTTCGTGACGCTCACCGGCACCGAGTTGAAGGAGGTGGAGCGATGACGACCCGGCTCTCGCCGTACCGGGAGCTGGCCTGGACGGCCTGGCGTGAGGTGATCCGCGAGCCGCTCGTGGTGGGGTTGTCCATTGTCTTCCCGCTCTGCTTTGTGGCGATGTTCGCGTTCCTGCCGGACGTGAGTCTGGCGCCAGGCGAGCCGGAGGTGAGCGCGCTGACCTTCGGGCTGCCCGCGGTGTGGCTGATGGGGATCATGTCCCTGGCGCTCACGGGAACCAGCGCGCCGCTGACCACGCTCCGCGAGAAGGGTGTGCTGCGGGCGCTCGGGCTGACGCCGGTGGACAAGTTGACCTTCCTGGCGGCCCTGCTACCGGCCCGGCTGGTGGTGTGCCTGCTGGAAGGTGTGCTGATCCTGATTCTGTCCGCGCTGGCGGGCGTGATGAGCATCGCCGACCCGCTCCTGTTGCTGTGGGCGTTCCTGCTGACCTTCGCCGTCAACATGGCGCTCGGCTGCTTCCTCGGTGGCCTCATGAAGTCCTCCCAGCTCGTGGGAGGTCTGAGCGGCGTCCTCGTGCCGGCCGTGCTGATACTGAGCGGGGTCATCCTGCCGTTGGGGATCTTCCCTCCGGTCCTGAAGACGATCGCCGAGTTCCTGCCCTTCACCTACATGGGCGACCTGCTGCGGCATGCGATCGCGGGAGTGCCCGCGGAGTTCTCCGTCACAGTGAGCAGCGCGGTGCTGTTGGGCAGCTGCGCGGTGCTCGTCGTACTCACCCTCGCCACCTTCCGTTGGGACGAAAGAGACGCATGATGCGAGTCAGACCCCCCGTAGCCGATCGGCTCGAAGCGATGGTGTCACCCCTTGGTGGACTTGTGGGTAGCACAACTCGGCTCCGCAATCCTGCCGGCGATCCCCAGTTTCCCGTCTACACGGCCGCCCTGGGCGACCTGACGCAGGTGCTACCGCAGGTGGCACACTCCACTCAGGGCAAGTCGACCACCGGCACCATCGACGGAGCAGGCGGGTCGATCGACGAAACGGAGGCCCGCTGGCTCAGCATCGCCGAGGCGCTGGAGCGTTACTCCTGCTGCGTGTACAGCGAGGACCAGTTCATCTGGGCGACCGGGCAGGAACTCGGCGCAGACGCCCTCGATCTGGATCGGGTTCCCCGCATCTCTCACACGGAGGCGGCCAACCCGCGCTGCCTGATCGTGCCGCCCGACAAGACGGCTCCCATGCGCTGGGTGCGCGGCATCTCCCTGATGACGGCCAGGCTCACCTGGATCCCGGTCTCCTACGTTTACCTCCACATTCCCTTCACCAGCCGGGGTGAGCGGCTGACCGGGCCGATTTCCACGGGGTGCGCGGCACATACCGACGTCCACACCGCGTTGACCAAGGCACTGTGCGAGGTGATCGAAAGAGACGCGATCGCGCTGACCTGGCTGCAGCGACTTCCGCTGCCCCATCTGCACCTGGACCAGGTGCCTGAGGAACTGGCGCCGTTCCTGGCGCGGGCGGATTCCCAGCGGGTGTCCACGCATCTGTTCGACGCCACCACCGACGTCGGAGTACCGACGATCTATTCGGTGGAGGTCACCCCGCACCACCCGACTCTTCGCACTGTGGTCATGTGCGCCACCGACCCCGACCCGACCGCGGCGGTGGCCAAGGTGTTCAGGGAGGCGGCGGCCGGTCGTATCGGCCTGCGGAACCGTCCGATGGAGCGCACCGATCCCAAGACTTTTTACAGCGTCTACGACGGCGCGCTGTACATGGGCGCTCCGGAGCGCGCCCACGCCTTCGACTTCCTCCTGGAGTCGCCCAACCACACCAAGCTCTCCGAACTGCCCGGTCCGGGGCCGGCCGAGGGAGAGGAAGCTCTGGTCTGGATTCTGGAACGCCTGCGGGCATGTGGAATGGAAGCATTCGCCGTCGACCTGACCAGTGATGAGGCACGCGATGCAGGGGTGTGGGTCGTGCGCGTCATCGTGCCGGAGTTGATGCCGCTGTCCTTCATCGGGGCGGCACAGTACCGAGGCACTCCCCGGCTCTACACCGCTCCCCAGGCCATGGGATACCCGGTGCACGAGGAAGCCGACCTCAATCCCTGGCCACAGCCGTTCGCCTAAGCCGCGAGGACGACAATGTCTGATCCCGATCTCGTCATAGCCGTGGGCGCCTTCGGCGCCGCCGTCGCCCAGCTCTTCGCCGAGCAGGGCAGCCAGGTAGTCCAGGCCGCCCCCACAGGGGCCGACCTGGCATTCCTTCCGACCGCCCGGACCATACTGCTGGTGGGTTCCGCGCCGGTTCCGCAGGTCGAGCTTCCGCTCTCCCAGGCGGCCCACAGGTGGCGGAGCCGATTCCTGCCCGTCATCCTCGACCTCCCTCGCCTGCGGGTGGGACCGGTGTCGCGGACGGAGGTCCGAGGCTGCTCTTCCTGTTACCGTGCCCGGACGCGCCAGCATTCGCGGGAGGTGCCGGCTCTCGACGCGTTCGAGCGTCACATCCAACAAAGTGACGACGTCTTGAACCGGGGCTTCCTGGGACATTGGCCGAGCATCGCCGCGGGGATGGTCCGCCTCGCTCTGGCGAATCTCGACGCGCACCCGGAAGCCGAGAGCAGGAAGGTACGGCACCTCGACCTGCTGTCCCACGTTCCGATGGAGACGCAGGTCGTGCCCGTACACCGGTGCCGGGTGTGCTCGGGACCGCTCGAGGTCGCACCGCATCTCCTTTCTGTGGCGCGCTTGCAGGGCGTCGCCGAGAATCTGGCCGAACAGTGGATGGGATCACGATGAAGGAACCCCAAGCGGTCATGGCGGCCGGGCGCGCTGACAACTCCTCGATGGAGCCGCACCGGGTCTACGCGGACATGATGCTGCACGCGGTGAACGAGGATCCGCAGTTCTCCATGCCGCGCAGGCCGCGACTGCATGCCGGGGTGGTCGCGGTGCCGTTCGAGCGCGGTCTCCTTCTGGAAGGGACGGCGGAACGGAGGGTCTTCGGGGGCGCGGCGGCCCGTTCGCTCCTGCCCCGGCTACTGCCTCTGCTGGACGGTACGCGTACCCTGGCCGATCTCATCGGCGTCATCGGAGCCGACCGTGCGGACGACGTCTCCGCCGCCCTGGCCCTCCTGTACACCTCCGGCCACGTTCAGGAAGCCGACACCGATCTCGGGCTGCCGGCAGGCGTGTCCACGGGCGCGGCGGAGACCGTGGGCAGGCTGTTGGACACCACTCGGGTGTGGCCCAACGTCGAGTCCGCCTTCCACGCGCTGCACAATGCGCCCGCCCTGATCGTGGATACCGGGCGGCCCGCCGCGCGGCTCGCCTCGCTCCTGGCCGCATCGGGGGACGAGGTCAGGAGCATCCCAATCGATCACACACCGGACACCGGTCAGTTCATCATCGTCGCGTCGAGCGGTGAGGAGGACACCGACCTGCTCGACGCGCTCGATCGACGAAGCGCCGAGGCCGGCGCGACATGGCTTCGGCTCCACCACAGGAACGGCATTCTCGAAATGGGTCCGCTCTTCGACCGGCGGCACACCCCGTGCTTCGCCTGTTTCCTCGCCGCTCGCGGTACCGGAGATCGCGAGGACGTCGCGGCGGACGGCGACATATTCGACGATCTGGCCTGGGCCATGGCGGCCGGAGAGGTCTTCAACCAACGCGCCCGCATCGGCACGTCGCTGGCCTCGACCGCGCTCGCCACCATCGATCTGCGACGCTGGACCGCGCGCCAGGAATCGTTCGCACGCCGTCCCGAGTGCGAGCGCTGTGGACGATCGAAATTGGGTGGTACGGCGACGCCCGCCTTCATCTACGACCAGGGCGTCGCCTTTCCGCCACGCGACAAGATCAGCCCCAAGGGGCATCAGGTGCACTATCGCATGGACAACCTGATGATCCAGCACGATCACCGCAGTTATGACAGCAGCCCGAAGATATCCCTGCCCGTCGTCGAGCCCGCCGCCGTGGCGGGCCGAGCGGGACGACTCGATGTGGAGACGCTCGGCGCGTTGCTGCGCGGCGCCTTCGGGCTCAAGCCCGAGCCCCACAACCCCCAGGTCCGCCGTTACGCACCGACCGGTGGAAACCTCGGCTCCCCGCAGGCGTTCCTGATCGTCAATGACGTGGCCGGCATAGCCGCCGGCCGGTATTACTACAACCCCTTCGAGCATTGCCTTTCGGTGCTCGGCGAGGAACCGGATCCGGTGGAGCGCGACGCCGCGGTCGTCGTCTCGATCCATTCGGCCCTGAGCCGAGTCGCGCACAAGTACCAGCAGCTCGCCTTCCGCATCTGCTGCCTCGACGCGGGTGTGGCCTGCGCCCAGTTGGAGGCGATCGCCGCTGACGCGGGAATCCGCGCTTCGATCCTCGATGCGTGGGACGACGACGAGCTGCTCTCGGCTTTCGATCTGAGCCGTGAGGGCAATCCGGTGACCGCCGTCGTCACGCTCCACCAATCCGACACGGAGGCGGCACGATGAACCTCGTCATGCGTCACCTGATCGCTTCACGGCTCATCACGGATCTGGACGGCCGGAGCGGCCGGCCGCTGCCGGAGTGGGACGACGAGCTTCTGCTCGGAGCGGATACCGGCACGGCGACGGTCGCCCTGTCCGACCCCACGCCGCCGGTTCACTCACTCGCTGATGTGCTCCGGCAGCGCAGAGCCCAGCGGTTCTACTCGTCCACTCCCATCCAGACGGGTGATCTCCACGCGGTGTGCGCGGCAGCCGCGAAGGACAGGAGCATCGGCGTACTCGTCGCCGTGCGGAACGTCGAGGGCGTCACACCGGGACTGCACCTCTACCGCGACGACACCGGTTCGCTGACCTGCCTTAAAGAGGTGCCCGTCGACAGCAGAGAGCGGGAGGGCTGGTTTCTGCAGCTCGAGTTCACGGCATCTCCCGCTGTGATCGTGATTTCCGGCAGTATCGGTGCGGCCTCGCTTTCCGGGGGATCTCACGGCTACCGGCGGCTCCTCGTCAATGGCGGCGCGGCCGCGTACCGATCATGGCTCACCGCGTGCAGGCGAGGCCTTGTCGGTTCCATGTTCGCGGGGCTGCTGCAGCCGGCTCTGCGTGAGGCGATCGGCGTCGACGGTTGGGACACGGCCGGTCTGATCGGCTTCTCACTGGGATATCCCCCGGATCTCCCCGAGAGCGACTGAGCCGAAGCGGCCGAACGGCAGGTCGCCCCGGCCCGCGCTGACCCGGACCTCCCTGCCCACCGAGATCCACCGGACCGCCTGCGGCGGGTCAGGTCAGTACGGAGTGCAGGGACGTCGGGTTTCCGCCGAGGAAGGCCTGCGCCATTCTGGCCCGCACCGCGACCCTTGACACCCCGGCCGCCATCGCGATCTTCTCCGCCTCCGCCAGGCGGCGCGTGGCGGCTTCGGGATCGCCCAGCAGGATCTGCGTGGTGCCCAGAGCCAGCAGAATCTTGGACTGCATCACCCGGTCCTCGATGTACCGGGCGATCTCCAGAGCCCGGAGGAGCTCCGGATGGGCGTCCTGCGGCCTGCCGGTCTTGGCCACATGGACGGCCATGTGCTGTCTGATCTGGGCCTCGCTGCGGAGGCTGCCGCCTTCCCGGCACAGCGCCAGGGCCCGGTCGAGCGCCGCATGAGAGGCATCCGGCTCATCCATGTGATGGAGCACGATCGCCAACCCGCCCAGGGCATCGGCCTCGGCCACCCGGTCGTCGCCGGCCCTCAGCAGATCGATGGCGTTCTCATAGATCCGGCGAGCCTCGATCGCATCCAGGCAGACCCGGGCCAGATGGCCGAGCAGACACAGAGCCAGCCCATGCCCGTGATCGTCGTGAAGCCGCGCGAACAGCTCACGTGCCCGGGTGAGCAGTTCGCCTGCCCTGACATAATCGCCGAGGAGCAGTGACCGCTGTCCGAGGGAGTGGTACAACGTGGCCTGGCCGCGCACGTTGTCCGCCGTGCACACGCTGGTCAGCGCGATTTCGTGGGATTGCGACCACTCCTCGAAATAGCCGCCTGATTGAAAGAGTTCAAGTGGTGCGATGGCCAGCTCCCAGCAGCTCTCATGCAGACCGGCCGCGGCCGCCCGCCGCACCAGGAGCATGATCATGCCGAGATTCTTCGCGAGCCAGGCGGAACCTGTCAGCGACATATCGGTCTGACCGGGTGGGATGTAGCGCAAAGCGCTACCCTGTGGAAGGGAATGGCCCCTGCCAAGCAGGCCAACGCGGGCGGAATCCGTCCGCACCAGCCAGGCGCCCAGTGCCCTTTCCAGCGCAGCGGACAGTTCATCCGGATGGTCCTCGGCTGCGGCGCGTTCCGCACCGAAGGACAACAACCACGGATGACAGCCGAACTCCTGCCCGTCGTCCGTGCTCAGCAGATGCGCCTCGACCATCTCCTCCATGAGGTTCTCCGTCGCACTCGGAGAGAGGTCTTCGAGCGCGGCGACGGTCTCGACCGAGACCATGGGCAGTCCCAGGAAGCCCATCTTGCGAATCACCGCACGCTGCCGGGCGGGCAGAACCCCGTAGTCGTGCTGCAACGTCGGACGCATGGCCAGTTCGTCGAGGATCAGCGTCGGGTCGGTCAGCCGTTCGACCAAGCGGCTGACCGGCCAATGACGCCGGGCCTCCAGTTTGGCGGCGGCCGCGTGCAGCGCGGTCGGCAGCCCGCCGCACAGTTCGACGACGCGATCGATCGCCTCGGGCTCCGCCGCCATCCGAGGCTCCCCCAGCCTCGCTGCCAGCAATGCTCTGGCATCTTCCGGCGCCAGAGCGGAAATCGTCATGTTCATGACGCCAGGCAGTTGTACGCGCACTGCTCGGCTGTTCGCGATGATCGTGCAACCGGAGCCATCGGGCAACAGACGCCGGATCAGCTCGGGATCCCGCACGTCGTCCAGCACCATCAGCATCCGTCGGGAGGAGATCATGCGGCGCAGCAGTTTCGCACACGCGTCAGCCCCCTCGGGAAGCTCCGGATCGGGCACGCCGAGCGCGGTCAGGAATCCCGGCAATGCCGCGTGCGGATCGCTGCAATCGGCGAACAACTGCCCATCCGGGTAGCCGCCGGCCAGGTGATGCGCGGCCGCGATGCACAGGCTCGTCTTGCCCGCTCCGCCGGGGCCTGCGACGACCACCGCGCGGGGTCGCGACCGTTCGCATTGCTCCAGCAGGGTGACGATCCGTGCGAGCTCGGTATCACGACCGAAAAGGGCGCCGGGAAGAGGAGGAAGCTGCTTGGGCGTGGCCGCCGGAGGCGGCGAGAGTTCGAGCGCGGCGTCCTGACGCAGCACCTGGAGCCTGATCTCCTGAAGCTCGGGGCCGGGGTCGACGCCCAGTTCCTCCCGCAAGCGCTCTTCCAGATCGGTGAAAACCTGAAGAGCCTCGCTGCCCCGCTGCGAGCGGTACAGAGCGACCATGAGCTGGCCGTAGAACCGCTCCCTGAGCGGATACCGGCTCACGAGACGCCGCAGCCGGGCGGTCACCTCTCGGTGCCGACCGAGCGCGAGGTCCGCGTCGATGCGGACCTCG